>JAZQBS010000160.1:0-53046 GCA_045545875.1 Bacteroidales bacterium | reverse complement strand
TCCCCCACTCATGGGCAGGTTACATACGCGTTACTCACCCGTGCGCCGCTCGCCACCCGAGGTGCTGCCGCTCGACTTGCATGTGTTAGGCCTGTCGCTAGCGTTCATCCTGAGCCAGGATCAAACTCTTCGTTGTACTTTTTTATCGTTTGTTTGATGCTGGCAATCAATAAAGTTATTGACGGTAAAGCTTTTGTCTTGCACTTGCTCTACCCTAAGTATGTGCTTGCTAATCTATTTGTCAATTTCAAACTTTCAAAGATCGTTTACTTCGATTATTGAAGGATAAGCGAAATAAAAAGCCGTTGCTGAGCAACGACTTGTGGGCGCTGAGGGATTCGAACCCCCGACCCTCTGCTTGTAAGGCAGACGCTCTGAACCAGCTGAGCTAAGCGCCCGGAATCATTTTCTGAGGTCAGTAGCGGACTCGAACCGCTGTAGCTGGTTTTGCAGACCAGTGACTAAACCACTCATCCAACTGACCAAAATTATTGTGGTGCCACCAGGAATCGAACCGGGGACACAAGGATTTTCAGTCCTTTGCTCTACCAACTGAGCTATGGCACCAAAATAGTGTGGGGCTCGTGATCCGCTTGGGGGATTATTCTTCGAATGACCCAATCGGCCACGAAGATTCGTGATCCGCTTGGGGTTCGAACCCAAGACCCCAACATTAAAAGTGTTGTGCTCTACCGACTGAGCTAGCGGATCGAAGTACGGAGGATGAGACTCGAACTCACACAGCCTAACGGCCACTACCCCCTCAAAGTAGCGTGTCTACCAATTTCACCACCTCCGCAAAGTCAGACTCAGAAGAGTCATCTTGATGTACCCAAACCCGGGGTCGAACCGGGACGGATTTCTCCATTGGTGTTTGAGACCAACGCGTCTACCGATTCCGCCATTTGGGCTGATGAGCGAAAAACGGGACTCGAACCCGCGACCCCGACCTTGGCAAGGTCGTGCTCTACCAACTGAGCTATTTTCGCAAAGGACATAAAATTAGTTGCGGAGAGCGGGATCGAACCACTGACCTCCAGGTTATGAGCCTGGCGAGCTACCACTGCTCCACTCCGCGATATAAAAGCCATTAGACAAGCTAACGCTTGCGGTGCGTACGGGACTCGAACCCGTGACCTCCGCCGTGACAGGGCGATATTCTAACCAACTGAACTAACGCACCAGGAACTATGCGATCCGAAGATCGTCCCGCAACAGCGGGAAGAAAAGCGGAGAGAGAGGGATTCGAACCCCCGGAACGTCGCCGTTCGCCGGTTTTCAAGACCGGTGTAATCGACCACTCTACCATCTCTCCAATATAATCCCTGTAAAAATGAACCGTAGCGAGACAGGGACTTGAACCCTGGACCTTCGGATTATGAATCCGACGCTCTAACCAGCTGAGCTATCTCGCCATCATGGTGACCTCGCAGGGGCTCGAACCCTGGACCCACTGATTAAGAGTCAGTTGCTCTACCAACTGAGCTACGAAGTCATAGACGGGAAGCGTTTCCGCTTCCGAAGATGTTTCTTATATCGTTTATCCTTCAATATGTCAAAGATCATTTGCGAGTCAGACTCGCTTGTGGTGGGCGCAGATGGATTCGAACCACCGAAGTCGTCGACAGCAGATTTACAGTCTGCCCCATTTGGCCACTCTGGAATACGCCCTAAAAAATCTGAGCCTCTTGTCGGATTCGAACCAACGACCCCGAGATTACAAATCACGTGCTCTGGCCAACTGAGCTAAAGAGGCAGATGCGCTTCAAGATGGGCTTGAACCAACGACCCCCTCATTAACAGTCAGGTGCTCTAACCAACTGAGCTATTGAAGCAGTATTAAATAAACCCCTCAGCCACCGACGAGGAAACTCAGATTGTGACTCCTACAGGATTCAAACCTGTAACCTTCTGATCCGTAGTCAGATGCTCTATTCAGTTGAGCTAAGGAGCCATCGTAGATCTTTCAAAGAACGAACATTTTGTGGTGTGTAGTCGGGGTACCAGGATTCGAACCTGGGACCCCCTGCTCCCAAAGCAGGTGCGCTAACCGGACTGCGCTACACCCCGTTTCTTGTTTTGCGGGTGCAAAGATAGCGCATTTATTTCAATCCTCCAAATTTTTTTGGAAGTTTTTTTGAAAAATGTTTGATTTTGGCCTCAAACGGGGTTCTTACAATCCGTTTTTGCTTTGTCTGTGCGGCAAAATCAATAATTTCTATCCGAAAAATAGTCTATCAAGCACATCACAGCTTCACGAGCATCACTCTCGGGGAAAGTGGAGAGCAGTTTCTTGGCCTCGTAGGAGATATTCTTCATCTTTGCCTGTGCATATTCTATGCCACCGATACTTTTGGCAAACTCCACGAGCTGTGCGACCTGACTTCCTGTCAGTTCCTGGGGCTGTTCGATAATAGCCTTCATGCGAGCAGCTTCGTCGGCAGGCGCATGCTGCAAGGCATAGAGCAGCGGCAAAGTGATCTTGCCCTCCATGATGTCATGGCCCGTAGGCTTGCCCACTTCCTTGGTCGAAGGATAATAGTCGAAGATATCATCTCGAATCTGGAAGACCATGCCCATCAGTTCCCCCACCTTTGTCAATCGCTCCTTGTCGGCTTCAGAGGCTTCGACACTAAGAGCGCCAATCTTCATGCATGCTGCAAAGAGCGATGCCGTCTTGCCACGAATCACCGAGAAATAGGCATCTTCGCTCAAGAGATGGGTGCGAACGTTGGAGATCTGTTCCAACTCGCCTTCGACGAGCATCGTCACCATGTCGGACAACACGCGCGAAATCTGCAATGATCCGGTGGCATTGCTGCAATAAAGGCATTTCGACAGGAAGAAGTCGCCCATAAGCACAGCGACCTTGTTGTCCCAAATCTTATTGATGGTATCACTACCACGACGTGTAGAACTCTGATCGATAACATCGTCGTGCATCAATGTGGCATTATGGAGTAATTCCAAGGCGACAGCGCCATAGGTGGTAGCCTCGTTGACATTGCCCAACATTTTGGCAGCAAGAAGTGTCATAATGGGGCGCAACTGCTTGCCGCTACGCTCCAAAAAATAGTGAATAACAGAATCGGCCAAAGGCACCCGCGTGCGCAAAACGCCTTCAAACATATGTTCGAAATCGTTCAACTCATCGGAAATACAATTTCTGACGCTGTTATATACTTGTGTCTTATCCATAGGAATGCAAATCTCTTCGTCTTTTTTAGAAATAGCGGCGCAAAGATACATCTTTTTTTGCACACTTGCAAATTTTTCAGGCACAAAGTTTTTCGCGCGCGTACATATAATATATATTAATGAAGCTATTTATTGACAAATCTGAAAAAAATTATCAATACTTTTGGAAATTTCGCAAAAAGGCATTATCTTTGCACCCGCAAACTGACATTTGCCACGTCGCGATGAAGCGACAATTACGGCAACTTGGGGTGCTTCGCTTGTCCTGAGGACAGTGAGGCTGAGATTAGACCCATTGAACCTGGCCAGGTAATTCTGGCAAGGGAACATGCAGAACCCCAACTCGTCTTATTATTCATTCTAATTTTTCTTCGCAAGATGAAAAAGGTATTGTTTATGGCTGCCATTCTGGCAGCAGGTACAGGTATGGGGTTCGCTCTCTCCCCTATTACAAGTTCGGCCCCAGCAGAACAGCAGGCCTCATCACATCGAGTAATCGGCACAGTCGTTGACGAGTACGGCGAGCCACTACCTGGCGCTCACATCATGCTCAGAGGGCGCAGCATTGGTACCATCACCGATGGATCTGGCAATTTCTCTCTCGATGCAACCAGTGGCACCGAACTGGTTGTACGCTATCTCGGCTATGAAGATCAGACATTCACGGCCGAACCCGGCACAACGCAGCAGATTCGCATGACGGCGAGCAAAATCCACCAACTGAACGAAATCGTGGTCAAGTCGGTGAAAGCTCAAAAGGAAGCACCCTTCTCGAAGACCAATATCGAACAGGAGGAACTCGAAGAATTCTCAAAGACAGGACGCGAGCTGCCCATGCTTTTCACCCACACTCCAGGTGTAGTTGCTTACGGAGAAAATGGTCTGGGCACGGGTACCGTCTATATGCGTATCCGTGGTGCCGCTGATTCGCGCATCAATGTCACCCTCGATGGTGTGCCTCTCAACTCTCCCGAGGACCAGTGTGTCTTCTGGGCCAACATGAACAGCTACGCCTCGTTGCTCGGCGGCGCACAGATACAGCGTGGCGTAGGCACTTCGACCAATGGCGATGGCGCCTTCGGCGGCACTATCGCGCTGACCAGCAAGGCGCCCGACACCAAGCCATCGGCAGAAATATCTGGCTCTTATGGCTCCTATAACACATTCAATGTCGGCGGCTCGTTCTCGACCGGCCTGTTTGCCGACCACTGGATATTCGATGGAGCCTATCACGAGACCAGCACCGACGGCTATATGCATGGCACTTCGGGGCGCAGCGGTTCCTACTACGGAGGCCTCGCCTACATGGGCGACAAGTTCGTGGTGCGCCTCAAGAACTTCGGCAACTTCGAGAAGACAGGCCAGGCATGGAACGGTCTCGACACCGGTGACCTGCTCGACTGGAACTATGGTGGAATGGGCACAGGACTCTTCGAATACAAGGACTTCTACAACGCAGGCCTCGGCAAGTACAATACGCTCTACGAGCACCTTGTCGATGGCAGCGATCCCTCGAAGGGCACCGAACGCTACAAACTTTCTGACGGCACCCTTTGGGACAAGACCACCGACAACTTCTGGCAGAACCGCACCATCCTCTCATTGGCCTGGGAAATCAACGACCATTGGACCACGTCGGGTTCAGTGCACTATACCCACGGCTACGGTTACTACAAGGAGTTCCGCTACGACAACAAACTCTCAAAATTTGGATTCTCGAACTTCTCATTGAGCGATGGTTCAACACTCAAACGCACAGACTTCGTGCGAAAGAAGGGACTCTCGCAGGACTTCCTGGGCTTTGTTTGGAATGCAAACTACAAGGACGAGCGCTGGGATATCATCGGAGGCCTTTCATTCCAGAACTTCTGGTCGAACCATTTTGGTTACATCACGTACATTGCCAATACGGAGATGAGCAACAGATACCTGAATAACGGCGATTACCAATATTACGACAGCGATGCCGACAAGCTTGATGGCAACATCTTCGCCAAGGCTACCTATCATCTCACCGACCAATGGGACATCTTTGCTGATGTACAGTATCGTCACGTCTCCTACTCCACCGATGGCATCAACGACAAGTTCGTCTCCTCCGACAACGGATATGTCAACCAACGTCTCGACATCGACAAGAAGTACGACTTCGTCAATCCCAAAGTGGGCATCAGCTTCCATCAGGATGGACATCACGCCTTTGCATCGTTTGCCATGAGCAATCGTGAACCCGAGCGCAACAACTTCACCGACAATTACAACTACCCTGCACCCAAGGCCGAACAACTTCTCGACACCGAGATTGGCTATAACTATATGGCCAAGCGCTGGGCAGTAGGCGCCAACCTCTACTGGATGCACTACAAGGACCAGTTTGTGCAGACTGGCGAATTGAGCGACATTGGCGAGAACCTAACCACCAACATCGACAAATCATATCGCCTCGGTATGGAACTCACCGCAGCATGGACTATCCTGCCCGGATTGACCATCGAGGGCAATGCAGCTCTCAGCCAGAACAAAATCAAGGACTTCGACGAGCATGTTGAAAACTGGGACGACTGGGAGGGCAATACCGACGCCAGCGGCAAGGCTTATGATGGTGACGGCTTCGACGTGATCCACTACGACAACAGCACACTTGCCTTCTCGCCTTCGGTCATCCTCAACGGATTTATCACCTACCGGAAGAACGGGCTCACGGCCACCTGGCACACCAACTACGTGTCGCGTCAATATCTCGACAACACAGAATGCAAGCAACGTTCGCTGCCAAGTTTCTCGACCAGCGACCTCTCGGCCAACTATGTGTTCAACTTCAAGAACAAAGGCATCAAGGAGATGATTCTTGGTTTCAACATCAACAACATCTTCAACTTGCACTATGCCGCTTCGGGCTGGGTTTATTCGGCCATTTACGAGAGTGGTGGAAATCC
Organism: Bacteroidales bacterium; assembly: GCA_045545875.1. Taxonomy (GTDB): domain Bacteria; phylum Bacteroidota; class Bacteroidia; order Bacteroidales; family UBA3663; genus Liminaster. The sequence goes on along the minus strand of JAZQBS010000160.1, from coordinate 46,912 downwards.
CAACAGCAACCGCTACACCGAAATCGGCTACATTCCACAAGCCGGCACGACGGTTATGGGCAACATCACACTGAGATTCTAAACTCGACATGGAATTTTTGACCGCACATTGGCTTGACATCCTCACCACCATCCTCGGTCTGGCCTATATTCTGCTGGAATATCGGGCGAGCATCTGGATGTGGCTAGTCGGCTTCCTCATGCAGGCTCTCGGCATCGTGCTCTATTATCAGAAAGGGCTATATGCCGACTGCGGCATGGAGTTCTACTACCTCTCGATGACCGTTTACGGCTATTGGCGTTGGGTGCATGGTGGCAAGGCAAGCAAGGAACTGCCCATCCGCCCATTTCCACGTCGTCTCATCCTGCCCTGGCTTGCGCTCATGGCGGCCATCTGGGGCATCATCTACTGGCTACTGGTAACATTCACCAACAGCAACGTACCCTTGGCCGACAGCTTCACAACCGCCCTCAGTCTCGTGGGCATTTGGGCTTTGGCGCACAAGTACCTCGAGCAATGGCTCATCTGGATTGCTGTCGATGTCGTCACTTGCATCCTCTACTTCTACAAGGACATTCCCTTCAAGGCCAGTCTCTACGCCCTTTACGTCATCATCGCCGTTTTCGGCTTCTTCAAGTGGAAGCAGCTGATGAAGAAACAACATATCTAACGCTAACGCACATTAGCCCTTTCTCTATCAAAACAAGATGGCGCAATCCTTTGGGGTCGCGCCATCTTGTCGTTATTTAAAATTATTTATTCCTTCGTCACACCACAAGGCAGGACAAACTTAACCTCCTTGAACCAATAACTTCGCACTTCGCCCGAAGTCAATCGAAGCATAAGCGGTCCCTGTGCATCAACTCCTTCAATCTCGGCATGGAACTGTTCGTCCTTTGCCGGGTCATAATATGCATAATAGCCATCCTTACGATAAAGGTGTTGCATATAACGCTCGCGTATCACGTTAGCCATCTCCTTGTTGTCGTGCAAGGCATGATATAATTCGACAATATGCTTTGTCACCAAATCCAAGACAGTCAGTGGATCGGTCTCTACACCCAGCATCTTCAAGGAAACCGGATTGGGGGCATTGCCGATCCACTTTTCCTGATTGACATTGATGCCCACACCGAGGATGCTGTGCTGCAAGGTACCACCCATCAGACGATTCTCGATAAGGATGCCGCACAACTTTCCGTCGCCAGCATAGATGTCGTTCGGCCACTTGATACTCAACTTTATTTCGTCCTGCAGGTGCTGAGTGCGAATCAATTCGTCGAGTGCCTCTACGATGCCCAAACTGCATATCTGACTGAGGAGGAACTGTTCCCTGATGGGCAGGAACGTAGGACAGAGCAGCATCGAGAAAAGGATATTCTTGTCCATCTCCGACTCCCAACTGTTACCCATCTGTCCGCGTCCTGCGGTCTGTCGGAGCGTATAAATGACCGTTGTATCGGGCAAGGTCGTCCCTTGTGCCAGAAGATCGAGCAGATAGGTATTGGTGGACTGTACCTCGGGCAAATGGTAACGCTTCTTCATAGCCTCCAGGCTGAATTCGCATCCGCAATAGAGCTGGTTATAGAAACCGTTCTCCTTGAGCAGTTCGTTGCGACGCTGTTGCAGACCGCCCTTGCGCCAGTTTCGATCGTCGAAGCGGACCGTTTTGCCCGTCTCCTCCGATACTTTCTTTGCGGCCCAATGCCCCGCTTCGTTGATTTGAGTGAGCGACTTCCAGCGACTCGATGCCAATGTCGTAGTGAACACCTCAAAGCCCAGTTCTACTGCCTTACGTGCCGCATGGAGCAATCGCATCTTGAAGCATTGCAGGCAACGTGCGCCACGTTCTGGCTCCATCTCCATTCCCTTCACCTGGCAACGCCAAGCCTCATGATCGTAATCACCGTCGATGATATCCAAATCCAACGAAGCAGCATAGCGCGTGCATTCATTCTTGCGAATCAGATATTCTTCCTCGGGGAAGATGTTGGGATTGAAGTAATAGAGTGTGGGACGAACGTCGTGGGCCAACATCCATTCGATGATGGCACTCGAACATGGGGCACAGCAGCAGTGCAACAGCACTTCATTTTCAGCTCTTTGCATTGTTATATAAAAAAGCCAGCCGGACTCAAAAGAAGGACCGGCTGGGTATAAAATGATTAACTGTTTTCTAATCTCAACCTGGACAGGTTACTTGAAGATTGCCCAAGCCACATAAATCAGGGCAGCTGCGTAAGCTGCAAGAGTTCCCATCATAACGGGTCTCTTATTCATAAAATTCATCATACCTTAAATAATTAACTAGTTTCTTTGGTCCGCTTCCGGGACTAATATTCTTTGTTTTGCGGTGCAAAATTACGATGAATTTGTGGTATGGCAAAGGGAACTGCCCCAAAATCGAACATTTCGGGGATATCTCAGCGACTATTTACTCAGTTTTGACAAATCGGGGATACAAAATGGAAAGCGAAAGGCGGGAATCATTCATCGTTCCAGATAGAACGACTGCGAGCCTTATCGGCGAAATCCACGTTTTCAGTAGGATCAACCCCCAACACGCCATTTGGACTTGTAGCAATAACATCTGTCTCTTCCAGATGTACGATTTCAATAGAAGGTGTCTTAAATGTCTTTAACATGATGGTATTATGTGTAATTATGCTTATTATACTTACAACTGACCCGCAAATATAGCCACTTTCCACGGAACGACCAAAGAAAAACGTAAAAAAATGATCGAAATGGCTCATTTTTTTTGGTCCAACCCTTCGGGCCGCCCCAAATTATCGTTTTTTTGAGAAAAAATCCTTCACCAATTGCAAAGATTCATCTTCGAGCACCCCACCAACGACAAGGGTCTTGGGATGCAGTGCCTTAGGGGCAAAGAGAGCATAGCCACGACGCGGATCGGCAGCGCCATACACGATGCGCGAAATCTGACTCCAGCCCAATGCACCCGCACACATCACGCACGGCTCAAGGGTGACATATAGCGTGCAATCGATAAGATATTTGCCGCCCAGCGTCTCGGCAGCCGCCGTAATGGCTTGCATCTCGGCATGGGCAGTGACGTCGCGGAGCGTCTGCGTGAGGTTGTGCGTGCGTGCCAGGATGCGGTCGCGACACACGATGACAGCACCGACAGGTATCTCTCCCTCTTCGGCTGCCTGTCGTGCCTCAATCAAGGCCTGTCGCATATAGTATTCGTCGGTCATCACTTTACACTGAAATATTCCGCATCGGGATAAGGGATATAAAGACCGCTCACCGAAGCCTGTGGATACATGGCTCCATTTTCGGTCAAACTAATGCCGACAGCCTCGAAATCAATCATCCGTGCCAAGAGGAAGATGGTCTTCTGTTCTGGCAAAGAGGGATAACCCACAGCAGGACGTATGCCACCCCATTGGTTTTCTACCTTTAGTTTTTGAGAAAGATACTCTGAAGCTGCTTCGGCAAGCCGATCGCCCACAGTCTGAAGCAAAAGTACATCGTAGTCGCTGCCACCCTGACTTTGCTTGAGCGTCTCAAGACGTTGCACGAACTTCTCACTCACCGTACACGCAAAGGCGCCCACACAGTCGTTGACATAATCGCAGAGAGCGAGGCACGTGCCCATCTCCTTCTGCTGACGAGGTGTCGGAATGTCAAGTGTCTGATTGCAGCAGGGACAGTTAAGGTCATGACCATTTCGGCGAAGCGTCACACGAATCCTGTCTTCGAGTCCAATGGCAGGATAGAATGCCTGCGTCACGCGCACAGCATATTCCTGGCCTTCGGCAATTTGAGCCAAAAGGTGATCTGCATCATGGCGAAGCTTCTTTCCCTCTTCGCTGTCTTCCTTCACATGCCATGCCCAGAAGAAATACGTCCAATCGATGTGAGGGATAAGGTCGCGAACAAGTATTGGAGGCAAAACACGGGCTCCATAGAATGGTGGAACGACTTCGGCATATTTTCGCCAATTGATCTTCAACCTGCGCTGCAACGGCGAGGCCTCGCCCAACGTTCGGCTGGTCTGTTCATGCACCTTGTCGCGTAACTGACGCTGAGACTGTTGCTGACGAATGCGTTCCTGCTCGGCACGATTGGCGGCTATCACTTGTTCTCGAGTAGCAGGATCGAGTAATTTCATCGCCAAAACTGGATTGCTAGCAGCATCACGCACATGGAACACTGGCCCCTCATAGCAGGGTGCAATCTTCACAGCCGTATGCACAGGTGACGTTGTGGCTCCACCTACAATCAGCGGGATATCAAGTCCTTCGGTCTGCATGGCTCGTGCCACGACACACATCTCTTCGAGGCTTGGCGTAATCAGTCCCGAAAGACAAACAATGTCGATGGTTTGCTCACGGATAGTGGCAAGAATCTTCTCGACGGGCACCATCACGCCGAGGTCAACCACTTCGAAACCATTGCAGGCGAGGATTACACCTACGATGTTCTTGCCGATGTCGTGCACATCACCTTTCACGGTCGCTATCAGTATTCGACCACGTGAGGAAGTTTTTGCAGAGACGTCGGAAGACTGTTCACTCTTGATATAGGGATCAAGTATTTCAACTGCCTTTTTCATCGTGCGTGCCGTCTTGACAACCTGGGGCAGGAACATCTTTCCTTCTCCAAAGAGACGACCGACCACGTTCATTCCCTCCATCAATGGGCCGGAAATGATCGACAGTGGAGAATCGCCCCTTGCAAGCAATTCCTTGAGGTCGGTGTCGAGCGTAGTGGTTAGGCCCTTCAGAAGTGCATCCTGCAAACGCTGTTCTGGAGTATCAACAATTGGTTTCTGAGAAACGTGAGGGATGTCTCGTTCCGCAATTGTCTTCTCGACAGGCTGCGCCATTGTTGAGAAAATCGCTTTTGGGTCATATTTCAAGCCAGCCTCTTTTGCCGCCGACTGTGCTTCATTCATCTTTTGCGCAATCTCAATGAGGTCCTCGCTGGCATCAGTCGCCGTATTCAAAACCACCTCGGTAATGGCCATTCTCAATTCGAGAGGGATTGTCTTATATGACACCTCGGTGGCTGGATTCATGATAGCCATGCCCATTCCATTGGCAATGGCATGATGCAAGAAGACCGAGTGCATCGATTCGCGCAGATAGTTGTTTCCACGGAAGGCAAACGAGAGATTCGAAAGTCCGCCCGAGACGCGAACCCCAGGCAAGTTGTCAGTAACCCAACGAGTAGCACGAATGAAATCCTGCGCATAGGCTGCATGTTCGGGCATACCTGTAGCAATGGTCAGCACATTGGGATCGAAGATGATATCTTCGGGTGCAAAGCCCACCTCCTCGGTGAGCAACTTATACATTCGCTGACAAACCTTGATGCGTCGCAAATAATCGGTGGCCTGACCTTCTTCGTCGAAACACATGGCAATGACTGCGGCACCGAGGCGCTTCACAACGCGTGCCTTGGCTAGGAAGTCCGCCTCTCCCATCTTCAAGCTGATGGAATTAACAATACCCTTTCCTTGACAACACTTCAAACCTGCCTCAATGACCTCGAAGCGCGAACTGTCGATCATAATCGGCACACGACTGATGGAGGGATCGGAAGCCAATAGGTTGAGGAAAGTCTGCACTTCCTGCTTCGCGTCGAGCATGCCATCATCCATATTGACATCGATGACCATTGCTCCATCCTCCACCTGTTTGCGTGCGATGTCGAGTGCCTCGTCGTAATGTTTTTCGCCGATGAGTCGCAGGAACTTTCGACTACCAGCCACATTGCATCGCTCGCCCACTTTGACGAATGTCTTGGTTTCTGCCTTCAGGACATCAAGGCCGGAAAGCAACAAGGGTTGCACTCCCCTCCTTGATTTCGGAACACGTTTCGTGTAAGAATCAGGCAGATTGTCAAGCATCGAGCGCATCGCAGAAATATGTGCAGGTGTCGTTCCACAACATCCGCCTATCATATTGACTAGATGTTCCTCAAGGTAGGGTGACATCTGACGCGCCATATCCTCAGGACTATCCTCATAAGCGCCGAACTCATTGGGCAATCCAGCATTCGGATGACAACTTACGAATGTGGGCGCAAATGCCGACATCTGACGTAAGTAAGGCAACATACCATCGGCTCCCAGTCCGCAGTTCAAGCCGACACAAAGGGGATTGGCATGCATTACTGACGTAACGAAGGCCTCAACCATCTGTCCGCTCAACGTTCGCCCACTGGCATCGCTCACCGTCATACTCAGCAAGATCTCGGGTGCTCCTGCCTTCAAGCAGGCGCTGATGGCAGCCTTTGCATTGAGCGTGTCGAAAATGGTCTCGATGAGGATACCATCGACACCTTCTTCGACGAGCACCTGTATCTGCTCGAGATAAGCCGCTTCGAGTTGGTCAAAAGTAATGGAACGTGCTGCGGGGTCGTCTGCATCCTCACTCATAGATAGCATCTTGCTGGTGGGACCCACATCGCCCAACACAAAGACCTGACGGTCCCGGGCTTCGGAAGCAGCCTGCCGAGCCAGTCGCACAGCTGCACGATTCATTCCCTCAATCTGCTCATCGAGGTGATAGTCGTGCTGCGAAATACGCTGCGAAGAGAATGTATTGGTGGTAATAACATCCGCACCGGCAGCCACATAGCGCCGATGTATATCGAGGATCGCCTCCGGATCGGTGAGCGAGAGATGATCGTTGTTGCCTTTCATCAGCAACGAACCCATCGCTCCGTCCAAAAGAAGAATTCTATCGTTAAAAGCCTCCCTTAATGTCATAAAGGAATTACTTAAATGGCAGACATGATCTTCACAATCTGGTTGGCAGCATTCATCGAATAGAAGTGGAGACAAGGCACCTCGCGGTCCTTCAACTCACGGCATTGACGAATGAGCCACTCGACTCCCACTTCCTTCACGTCGTCATTGGTCTGGCACTTCTCAAGCATCCGCACCAGTTTCTCGGGGAAATCGATATGGAAAGTGCGTGGCAGCATGACCCGCTGATTGAGGGTAGTGAGGGGTTTCAATCCAGGAACTATCGGTACATTGATTCCTATCTCGCGACAACGCTTCACAAAGTCAAAGTACTTCTTGTTATCGAAGAACATCTGCGTCGAAACATATCCCGCGCCCAAGTCCACCTTGCGCTTCAAGGCACGCAGATCGGCTGCCGGACTCATAGCCTCTTCGTGCTTCTCAGGATAACCTGCCACGCCGTAGGTGAAAGGCGTCTCACGTGTCAACTCATGCTGTCCGCCGTAGAGGAGTTTTCCCTTGTTGAACTCGTTGATTTGCTCACAAAGTTCGCTGGCATACTGTAGACCTCCCTCTTTGGGAATGAAGCGACTGTCCTGTTTCGACTTGTCACCACGCAACACAAGCAAGTCATGCATTCCGAGAAAAGCAAGATCCATCAATTCGTTTTCGGTGTCCTGTTGCGAATAGCCCGAACAGATGACATGGGGCACAACGGGAACATTATAGCGCTGCTTGATGGCATAACTGATGGGCACAGTGCCTGGGCGAAGACGCTCCTCTACACGGCGATACTGTCCGGGAGCCAACTCCTTATAGACATAATCGCTGCGATGCGTCGTCACTTCGATGAAAGCTGGGTTATATACGATCAGACGATCGATGGTATCGTAAATCTGTTCGAGGCTCTTCCCACGCAAAGGGGGCAACACCTCAAACGAGAATAACGTCTCCTTGGTACAACGCAAAATCTCTGATACGCTCATAAAAAAGAATTTTGGAGTTGCAAAGATACATATTATTATTTAAAATGTAAGGGTTTTCGAAAAAAAACACTCAAATCTGCCGAAAAAAGACAAAATTTTTGTATATTTGCGCGCTAAAATGAATAATAAAAAGCAAAATTGAGTAATTAAAAGGACTATGAATAATCCGAGAACTCCGAATACTCAGAGGACTCCGAATAACTAAAAAGAAATATGGCACAAGTAAAACCAAGTATCCCCAAGGGAACACGCGACTTCTCGCCTGTCGAGATGGCCAAGCGCAACTACATCTTCAACACCATACGTGACGTATATGGCCTCTACGGCTACCAGCAGATCGAAACTCCTTCGATGGAGAACCTTTCGACACTGATGGGCAAGTATGGTGAGGAGGGCGACAAGCTGCTCTTCAAAATCCTCGACTCGGGTAACTTCCTCGCCGACGTCAAACCCGAGGAACTTCAGGATGGCGGCACAGCCAAGCTTGCAGCACGCATCTGCGAGAAAGGTCTGCGCTACGACCTCACCGTCCCCTTCGCACGCTTTGTGGTGATGCACCAGAATGAACTTGCCTTCCCCTTCAAGCGCTATCAGATTCAGCCCGTATGGCGTGCCGACCGTCCACAGAAAGGCCGCTACCGCGAATTCTTTCAGTGTGATGCTGATGTAGTGGGTTCCGACTCGCTGCTCAACGAAGTGGAGCTCATCCAGATCATCGACGAAGTGTTCCGCCGTTTCGGCATCCGTGTGGCCATCAAGATGAACAACCGCAAGATCCTTGCCGGCATCGCTGATGTCATCGGCGCCCCTGAACTGCTGGTCGATATCACCGTTGCCATCGACAAACTCGACAAGATCGGCCTCGACAATGTGAATGCCGAACTTCGCGAAAAGGGGCTTGGCGAGGAGCAGATTGCCAAACTGCAGCCCATTATCAAACTGGAAGGTGAGAACCGCCAGAAACTTGCCACCATCCGCGAGACATTGGCACAGTCGGAAGTTGGCGTAAAGGGCGTTGATGAACTTGAATATATCCTGAACAAGGTCGATAAACTAGGCGGCACAGATTGTCAGCTCGATATTGACCTCACCTTGGCCCGTGGCCTCAACTACTACACAGGTGCCATCTTCGAGGTGAAAGCACTCGACGTGGAGATGGGTTCTATCACAGGCGGTGGCCGCTACGACAACCTCACAGGCGTCTTCGGTATGCCAGGCATGTCGGGCGTAGGCATCTCATTCGGTGCTGACCGCATCTATGACGTACTCAACCAGCTCAACCTATACCCCACCGATGCCCTGCAATCGACACAAGTGCTCTTCGTAACCTTCGGCGAGGCCGAACAAGACTTCTGTCTGCCCCTCCTTGCCGCACTTCGCAAGGCTGGCATCCGTGCCGAAGTATATCCTGAAGCACGCGCCAAGATGAAGAAGCAGATGACCTATGCCAACGCCAAGCAGATTCCCTACGTTGTTATCGTAGGTTCTGAAGAAGTGGCTTCGGGCGAGGTTTCGCTCAAGAATATGATCACCGGCGAACAGGTCAAGGTGAAGGCTGACGAACTTGCATCTAAATTTTCCAAATAAGGAAACAACCTTTCTTAACCCTTCAGAACTCTAATGAAAACCTCTACAATCCTTTGTGCAATGGCCGTTGCTGCATTTACTTTGGCCAGCTGCACTGACCGTAACGCAAAAAACGATATGGAAAATCCATTCCTCGTGGAATCCACCCTTCCACATGGTGCATTCCCCTTCGACAAACTCAAGATAGAGCATTATAAGCCGGCATTTGAGGCCGGCATCGAGGAGCACAACAAGGAGATTGACGCTATCGTCAACAATCCCGAGGCTCCAACCTTTGAAAATACAATCGCTGCGCTCGACTACAGTGGTGGCCTTCTGAACCGTGTAGCCGGCATCTTCTATAACCTGCACGAGTGCGATGGCACCGACGAGATGCTAGCCCTCGGCGAAGAACTCCAGCCGATGATGAGCCAGCACAGCCTCGACATCAGTCTCAACGAGAAACTGTTCGAGCGCATCCAGCAGGTATGGAATGACAATGCCGACCCCAAGGCCACCTCGCTCACCACCGAGCAATATCGTCTGTTGAAGGACACCTACGAGAGCTATGTGCGCAGTGGTGCCACCCTCAAAGGCGAAAAGCGTGAGCGTTGGCGCGAAGTGAGTGCCGAACTCGACAGCCTCACCCTCGTCTTCGGACAAAACGTGCAGAAGGCTACTGGCACATGGAAGTACCAACTCAATCCCGAGACAGATTTGGCAGGTCTGCCTGGTTTCGTGACCGAAGCTCTTAAGCAGAAGGATTACCAGATCGGACTTCTTGCTACCGACTATCGTCCATTCATGACCTATTCGAGTCGTCGTGACCTTCGCGAACTGCTTTACAAGGCTTACAATTCGCGCTGCGTCGGCGGAGAATTCGACAACACCGAAAACATACGCAAGATTGCCACGCTGCGTCAAGAGAAAGCCGATCTGCTGGGTTACGAGACCTTTGCCGATTTGCGACTCACCAACACCATGGCGCATACGCCCAATGCGGTCAACAGCCTGCTTAATCAGTTGCTCAAGGCATATAAGCAGCCTGCCTTGAACGATGTCAAGGAGGTGGCAGCTTTTGCCGCAAAGGATGGCGTCAAGGATCTGATGCCTTGGGACTTCAGCTACTATAGCGAGAAACTCAAGGCTCAGAAATACAACGTCAGCGACGCTCAAGTCAAGCCCTATCTCTCGCTCGAAAAGGTCAAGAAGGGTGTGTTTGGCCTGGCTGAGCGCCTCTATGGCGTAACCTTCCACAAGATTGACGTGCCCGTTTATAACGAGGCAGCAGAGTGCTTCGAGGTGCTTGACGCCGACTCTTCTTATCTTGGCCTCCTCTACACCGACTTCTTCCCACGCGAGGTGAAGCGTCCCGGTGCATGGATGACCGAGTTCAAGGGACAGTGGCGCGAGAAGGATGGTACCGACAGCCGTCCGCACATCCAGATTGTAATGTCGTTCAGCAAACCTATTGGTCAGCCTGGTGACTCGACATATGTACCAGCCCTTCTGACCTATGACGAGTGCACTACATTCCTGCACGAGTTCGGACATTCACTGCATGGACTCCTCACCAAATGCACTTACAAGGGACAAAGCGGTACCAATGTAGCCCATGACTTCGTGGAATTGCCTTCGCAGTTCAACGAGAACTTCATGCGTGAGAAGGAGTTTCTCGACACCTTCGCTGCCGATTACCAGACGGGCGAAAAGATTCCACAGGACCTTGTGGACCGCATACAGGACGCTTCGAACTTCCAGGCTGCCTACGCCTGCGTACGCCAGCTTTCGTTCGGTATACTTGATATGCAGTTCCATACCCTGGGCAAGGGCAACGTTGGGGGCAACACAAACGAGATTGCAGCACGCTTCCCTCAGCTCCAGAACATCGAGCAGTTCGAGGCCGACGCCATGGCCCCCACACAGGTGCTGCCGCGCGTCGATGGTGCCGTGATGGCCACCTCGTTCACCCACATCTTCAGCGGAGGCTATGCCGCCGGCTACTACGGCTACAAGTGGGCCGAGATGCTCGATGCCGATGCCTTTGCTGTGTTCCAGAAGGAAGGTCTGTTCAACCCCGAAACGGCCAAGCGTTTCCGTCACCTGCTTGAAAGTGGTGACACTGTGGATCCTGCCAAACTCTACCGACAGTTCAAGGGAGCCGATCCCGACATCAATGCCCTGATGCGTCGTGACGGCATAATCAAGTAATTATGATCATAGACATCGTATATATTCTTTTGGGATTGGCGCTTCTTGTCAAGGGAGGCGATTATCTCGTCGATGGTTCGGTGGCCATTGCCAAGCGTGCCAAGCTCAGCGAAATGGTCATCGGCCTCACCGTGGTTGGCTTTGGCACTTCCATGCCGGAGCTGTTGGTTTCGGCCCAATCGGCCCTGATGGGCAACTCAGGCATTGCCATCGGTAATGTCGTGGGGTCCAATATCTCAAACATTGCATTGATTCTGGGTGTCACTTCTATCATTCATGTGATTCCTGCACAAAAGATAACGCTCAAGATTGATCTCCCGTTCATGCTCCTTTCCTTTGTCCTCTTCGTGGCAATTGCCATGACGGGCTCTGTGGGACGCGTAGCGGGTGTCATCGGCGTCCTGATGCTCATCTGCTTCGTGTCTTATCAGGTACGGCAGTCGCGCAAAGCCGAAGCTGCACTTGCGAAAGAGAATCCCGAAGCTCATGCCGAAGCCGAGCTGATGGCTCTTTGGAAAGCATTATTGCTGGTCCTTGTCTCATTCCTTGCCATGGTCTTTGGTGCCAATATTCTGGTAGAAGGAGCTTCCAACATTGCCCGCTTCTTAGGGGTAACCGACCGCGTCATCGGTCTAACCATCGTGGCTATCGGCACCTCTCTGCCCGAACTTTTCTCCAGCGTCATGGCCGCCGTCAAGGGCAAGACCGACATGGCCATCGGCAACATCATCGGCTCAGGCTCCTTCAACATCCTTTGCGTCATCGGCGTGTCATCCATCATCACACCAATCATTGGCACCAACATTGGCTTTGCCTTCGACTATGCACTGATGATCTTCCTGGGCGTACTGCTTTGGTTGTTCCTACGTTCTAAGCATGAGCTCGAACGATGGGAAGGTGTCATACTTACCATTATCTTTATAGCATATCTTACAAAAACCGTTGTCGTAGGATAAAAATTCAGGACAATGACCAAAGACGAACTGCGCAAACAGATCAAAGAGGAAATAAAGAAACTGAGTGCCGCTGAACGCGACACCCAGTCTCTCTATGTCTGTTTGCAGGTCATTGGCTCTGTAGAATGGCAACAGGCCGAAACCGTGCTTCTCTATGCCGCCCTGCCCGACGAGGTCAATCTGCAGCTGCTCATCGACGATGCGATGGGTTCGGGCAAGACGGTCATCCTTCCCGTTGTCGATGGAGACACGCTGCTACTTCGAAAGTACGACCCACAGCACCTCTCGACTCAGGGGAAATTCCACATCGAGGAACCCACCGAAGCCTGCGAGGAACTGACAGATCTGACATCGATTGACCTTGCCATCATCCCCGGTCGAGCATTTAGCCGAAAAGGACATCGTATGGGACGCGGCAAGGGCTACTACGACAAGCTGCTGCCCGCATTGGATTGCCCGAAGTGGGGCGTATGCTTCACCTGTCAGCTGCAACGGATGGTTCCCTGCGACGAATGGGACGTAAGAATGAACAAGGTGGTGACTGCTTAGTCACCACCTTGTTTTGGTTATGAGGGGGATTCGTTATATCGGAATTTCGGAATCACGATAATCCGGTACAACTAAATTACGACATTCCGAAATGCCGGTATTTCGGGATTCCGGTATTCCGAAAAGGAAACCGAACCCGAAAGAGACCGAATCCACCCGTCGCCTTACCAGTTGATTCCCTTTCCTGCCTTGAGCGTATTCTTCATCAGCGAGCAGATGGTCATGGGGCCAACGCCGCCGGGGACGGGCGTGATGAAAGCACACTTGGGAGCCACTTCATCGAACTTGACGTCGCCCTTGAGTTTGAAGCCTGACTTCTTGGTGGCATCGGGCACACGTGTTGTACCTACATCAATCACCGTAGCACCTTCCTTCACCATATCAGCAGTGACAAACTCCGGCTGGCCAATGGCTGCGATGAGAATATCAGCCGAGGCGCAGATTTCCTTGAGGTTCTCCGAAGCGCTGTGGCAGACGGTCACCGTCGAGTTGCCAGGGTAGGCTTTCTGCATCATTAGCGTAGCTACTGGCTTGCCTACGATGTTCGAACGTCCGAGAACCACGCAATGCTTGCCCTTGGTGGGAATGTTATAGCGCTCGAGCAGATCCATAATGCCCATTGGCGTAGCGCTCACGAAGCATGGGAGACCGATGGAAAGACGTCCAACGTTGACTGGATGGAATCCGTCCACATCCTTGCGGTAATCGATAGCCTCAATGATCTTCTGGCTGTCGATGTGCTTCGGCAAAGGAAGCTGCACAATGAAGCCGTCAATCTCGGGATTCTTGTTCAGTTCGTCCACCTTGGCGAGAAGCTCCTCCTCGGTGACATCACTCTCGAAACGTATCAGTGAAGAAGTAAATCCACACTCAGCACAAGCCTTTACCTTGGCTGCCACATAGGTCTCCGAGCCGCCATCATGGCCCACCAGGACAGCAGCCAGATGAGGAGCACGTTTGCCTTCGGCCAGCATCTGCTGGACTTCTGCTGCTATCTCTTGCTTAATGGCCGCAGCAGTAGCCTTTCCATCTATCAATGTCATAATTGTCTGAATTTAGGTTTGCAAATGTAATGCAAATTATTCAATTGGCCAAATTTCGAAGACAATAAAAGACTTTATCCCCGTTTTTTCTGCTGAAATGGCGTTTTTTGTTCGATACAAATTATCTTTGCAATATGAAATGGCACAAGTTCCACACCCATAGGCACACAATGTTCTTCTTCCGATTATTGACATTGTCTTTCGTTCTGCTGCTGGCAGAAGGAGATGCTTATTCACAGCTTAGGAAAGAGGCCAAACGAGAACCTCTAATCAACGAATGGGGAATTGGCTATGGTGCCGGTTCCCCCTTTGGAGCCACGGAATGGCGTTCGGTCAAGAACTCTGAGTTCACTCAGAAGTTCAGCCAAATGTGGCAACTGAATATCGGGCACCAGTTCTCATCGAAGGATTATGGGGCTGCGCCCAAAGGCTATTATTACCCTACTCTTGGCATGTTTTTCCAATGGCTGGACTATAGTCATCTGAAGATACGGGGTGTGGAACCCATCATCCCAAAAAGTAAAACAGCCGATTATGGGCAGATAGCCACGTTTGGTGTTACCCTGAATCAGTATTGTTGGAACAACGGCAAATGGCGTGGATATCTGAGTCAGGAAACGGGAGCTGCCTACGTCTTCAATCCTGTCTATGAAGTCCCCAGTTGGGTCACTCTCTCCAAACCTTGGCAAATCTTTGTAGGATTCGGGTGGTTCTTCGCCTACGAGGTCAAAGGTGGGGAAATAGCCTTCGGCCCGCAATTCACGCATCTCAGCAACAGTGGACTTGCCAACTACAACACAGGTATCAACAACTTCTCGCTTTCGCTCCGCTACCGGCACAAGACTTTGAAGGAAATACAGAAATGCAAGCCCGAGGAAGCCCTCATCGAGAAAGATGGCAGGAAGTTCCAATCACACTTCTATGGCAGCGTGATGGCAGGCTATGGCAAAGTGTATTTCGAAGACCCGAATTCTGCTGTACAAATCACCATGATGGCGGATGCGATGTATAAAATCGACCCCAACAACGGCATTGGCGTGGGTCTGGACTACTATCACAACGATAATCCCGACCGAACCGACCGAAAAGATTATATTGGTGCGGGCATCAAATACGACCGATGGTTCGGTCCTTTTGTCATCCACATGCAGGTCGGCTCCTATTTGAACGGCAAACGCCCTATAAAATATAAAGGAACCGCGCGAATCTATGAAAATGTCGGATACAAATACGTGATGTTCCGTCATAAAACCATATCTCCTTATATAGGATTCTACACCAAAGGCAATGGTTTCGAGGCAGAACAGATGTCGTTTGCACTAGGATGTACTATACAGTAAGTAAAAAAGTTGAGCAACAGCCCAACTTTTTTATTTGATTTACATTCCGAAACCCTTGCCTCGCATCTTGGAGGCCATCTGCTGCATCTGCATCAGCGCACGAGGGTTGCCCTTCAGGTCGTTCATCTTCTTCATCACCTTGCGCATGTCATCGAACTGCTTTACAAGGCGGTTCACTTCCTGGATGTTGGTGCCCGAACCCTTTGCGATGCGCATCTTACGGCTCTGGTTCATCACCTCGGGATGCTCACGCTCGAAAGGTGTCATCGACTGGATGATGGCCTCAACGCTCTTGAACGAGTTGTTGTCGATGTCCACATCCTTGATGGCCTTGCCCACGCCAGGGATCATTGAGGCAAGGTCCTTGATGTTGCCCATCTTCTTGATCTGCTGAATCTGCTCGAAGAAGTCGTTGAAGTCGAACTTGTTCTTCGCAATCTTCTTCTGAAGTTTCTTGGCCTCCTCTTCGTCAAATTGCTGCTGGGCACGCTCGACGAGCGAAACCACATCGCCCATGCCGAGGATACGGCCAGCCATACGTTCGGGATAGAACACGTCGAGTGCCTCCATCTTCTCGCCCGTACCGATGAACTTGATTGGCTTCTGCACCACCGTGCGAATGGAAAGGGCAGCACCACCACGTGTGTCACCATCGAGTTTGGTGAGAATGACGCCAGTGAAGTCGAGACGATCGTTGAACTCCTTGGCAGTATTGACAGCATCCTGGCCAGTCATCGAATCGACAACGAAGAGGATTTCGTGTGGATCGACGGCATCCTTGATGTTCTTGATCTCGCGCATCATCTGCTCATCGACAGCCAGACGACCAGCGGTATCGATGATAACCACATCATTGCCGTCATGCTTGGCCTGTGCGATGGCATCCTTGGCTATCTTGACGGGATCCTTCGAATCACGATTGGTATAGACAGGCACACCTACCTGACCTGCCACAACTTCCAACTGATCGATGGCGGCGGGACGATAGACGTCGCAAGCTGCAAGCAACGGACGTTTGCCTTTCTTCGTCTTCAGCATCAGGGCAAGCTTGCCGGTGTGGGTCGTCTTACCCGAACCCTGCAGACCTGCCATCAAGATGATGGTGGGATTAGCTTTCAGGTTCAGATCCACGGCCTCGCCACCCATAAGCTGTGCCAGTTCGTCGTGAACAATCTTGACCATCAACTGACCAGGCTTGACGGCAGTAAGCACGTCCATACCCAAGGCTTTCTTCTTCACCTCGTCGGTGAAGTTCTTGGCGACCTTATAGTTTACGTCGGCATCGAGCAACGCACGACGCACGTCCTTGAGAGTCTCTGCAACATTGATTTCGGTGATCTTGCCTTCACCCTTGAGGATTTTGAACGAGCGCTCAAGACGCTCCGATAAATTGTCGAACATATTTTGAATTAATAATTAACAATTAAAAATTAACAATTATGTTTGACTTGACCGCAGCAACGTGAATTGCGGCGCAAAGATACGCATAATTTTCGACATTTCAAACGAATCGAGCAGAAAAGTCTGAAAAATATTTGGCGATGTGTAAAAAAGTTACTATATTTGCAGCGCACTTTTCGACAAATCGAAAACAAAAATGGATTATAACAAGAGGGGTCGCTGACGCTCAAAATTATCAAAAAATGAATTTATAAAATTATAAGAAGCCCCCGCCCTTTTGATAATTTTTATATTAGATTTTCTTATAATTTTGAGCGTAGCGACCCCTAAAACAAGGATGTTATATAGAAGCGCTAATATCGAGTAATCATAATCGAAGAGAAAAGCGATGAGAAAATACCCCGTAGGCATACAGAGCTTCGAGAGCATCCGTCAGGACGGATACATCTACGTTGACAAGACTCCGCTCATTTACAAGATGATCACGGAGGGGAAACCCTACTTCCTGAGCCGCCCGCGACGGTTCGGAAAGTCATTGCTCGTATCCACACTGGCCGCAGTTTTCGAAGGTCGGCGCGAATTGTTCGAAGCCTTCACCACAGACGATGGCATCGAGCAACCGCAGCTCTTCATCGCCACAACCCGATGGAAATGGGAGAAGTACCCCGTATTCCATTTCGACTTCAGTGCAGGTGATTTACGCGACATAGAACAACTCGATACGCTGATTGATGCAACGCTCAACGGTTACGAGGAACAGTTTTGCATAAAGCCAAAGGTAAAGGATGTCAACATCCGAATGGTTGAGTTGCTTCGCACCAGCCATGCGCAAACCGGCAAACGCGCCGTCGTGCTCGTCGATGAATATGATAACTTCATCCTCCATGCCCTCGGCAATGCCGAGAAGGTGGAGGAGGCGCGCCATCGCTTCCAGAACCTCTTTGGCCCCCTCAAGGCTGAGGACGACCATCTGCAGTTCGTTTTCATCACGGGCATCTCGAAGTTCTCACAGATGGGCGTATTCTCCAAGCTCAATAATTTGAACAATATCTCCATGAATCCCGCCTACGATGCTCTATGTGGCATCAGCGAGGGAGAGCTGACCGGAGTGCTGAACACTGATATCGAGCTGATGGCCACACGTAATCAGATGAGAGTTGAAGACGTCCTTGCCCAGCTGAAAGCCCGTTACGATGGTTATCATTTCAGTAAGGGTATGACTGACATTTACAATCCGTTCAGCCTTGTCAATGCCTTCAATACGGGCGACATTTCGGACTATTGGTTCGACCGTGGCACCAGCGGAGCGCTCATCAACATGCTGGCACAGATGCCGTCTGTCGATATTTCAGCCATCGAGAGCAACATCTATAGCAGCACGATGTTCGACCTCCCATTCGAGAGTTTCGACGATCCGGTGCCCATCCTTTACCAGAGCGGCTACCTCACCATCAAGGGCGTCGATGGCCAGTTCGGTGACTACTTCTACACACTTGGGATCCCCAATCAGGAAGTGCGCCGAGGCTTCGCCGAATGTCTCTACAAGCACGTGGCGGGCAAGGGCAGTGAGGCCAACCGCAGTGTGCTATTCAATGCTTATGCCCGATTCTGTTTGAATGCCGATCTCCCAGCCTTCATCGAAGCCGTCAAGACCTTCTTTGCAGGTGTGCCCTATCATTGGGAGGCCGACAATCGCAATGAGCATTACTATCACGCCCTGCTCTATACCCTGCTCACCGCCTTCGGTGCCGACATACGTGCCGAAGAACCCAGTGCAAAGGGTCGCAGCGACCTCACGCTCCTGATGCCGAAAGGCATTTACGTGATGGAACTGAAATACGACGGCTCAGCCGATGCCGCCCTCGCCCAGATCAATGAGCGTGGCTATGCCGACAAATATGCCCTCGACGGCCGCCCCATTACCAAAGTGGGTATCAGTTTCGACCCGAAGGAGCGGAATATCACTGAATGGAAGGTGGAATAGATTTTCGGAAAACTATTCCTTTTTCAAATAATCCAAGCAGAAAAGTCTGTAAAAATTTGGGATTGCAGGAACAAGGGTTATATTTGCAGCGGATATTTCGAACAATCAATTCTCCGTGCGAACATTACGTTCGCTCTAATACCCTATCTTTGCGGCAGAAAAACTGAAAAGTATGTCAGTAACCAAAAACATTCTCACCCGCTTCAAGCTCCTCGACGAGCTTCTGTCCGATCGGTACCATGACTACTCGATGGATGATATTGTGGACATGATGAACGACCGCCTCGAAGATATGGGGTATGAATCCGTAAGCCGGCGATGCATTGAGAAGGACATCAAATGCTGTTCACGATTCAAGAGAATGACGATTGCGCCATCCTTCTGAGTAAGGAGATGGGATTCCCTGCCTTCGGCATACTCGGCACTAACTTTATGGTCGATGACTTCAGGAACCGCGAAGCAAGAAAAAGACTGACGGAAGTGGCCCACCGTTGCGGTTGGAGGTCGGAAAGGGTGATGAGCCACGTCTTCGAACGCTATTGCGGTTGTTCGGCTATCGAATGGCTAAGGAGCGAACAGGCTCGCAGTTCTGAAAGGGTCTGAAGGGGTCTGAAAAGATAATAATCTCTATCACTATTGGAGGGAGCATTCTGACGCGCGACAGGATGCTCCCTCTTTTTGCGATAGCATCGTGACGCGCGTCAGCGTGCTCCATGCGGCGGAATGAAGCATCATGACGCGCGACAGAGTACTTCATCCGATGGAAGCAAGCATCGTGTCGCGCGATAGAGTACTTACTGCTCTCAGCCGCAAGCCATGGACTTGCTCAGTCGCAGATAATTCTGTTCCGTTGTTGCAGAATCAGGGACTAATGAAAGATGGTTTTAACCATTTATAACACTACAACTTTGCATATTTGAAATATACTTTGTATCTTTGCACCGCGCTTTTCGAGAAATCGAAGACAAAAGCGAGATATAACATGAATGGTCGCTGCGCTCAAAATTATCAAAAAATTTTTAAAATTATAAGAAGCCCTGCCCTTTTGATAATTTTTATATTAGATTTTCTTATAATTTTGAGCGAAGCGACCTTCGAAATCAAAGATGTTATATAGAACCGCTTAAACGGGAAATATGATCGAAGTAAAGAACCTACATAAGTCGTTTGGCGAGCAGACGGTGCTGAAGGGCATCGACTGCGTGTTCCAGCCGGGAGTGAACAACCTCATCATCGGACAGTCGGGCTCGGGCAAGACCGTGCTTCTGAAATGCCTCATCGGCCTGCACAAGCCTGAGCAGGGTGAGATACTCTACGACGGACGCGACATCACAAAACTGAAGGACAAGGAGATGAAGGAGATCCGCAAGGAAATCGGCGTGCTCTTCCAAGGCTCTGCCCTCTTCGACTCGATGTCGGTGGAAGAAAACGTTGCCTTTCCCCTCCGCATGTTCAGCGACAAGACGGTGGCCGAGATTCGCGAACGTGTGGATTTCTGCCTGGAGCGCGTCAATCTGCCTGGAGCGCACCAGAAGATGCCCTCCGAGCTGTCGGGCGGCATGCAGAAGCGCGTAGCCATCGCCCGCGCCATCTCGCTCAATCCGCGCTACCTCTTCTGCGACGAACCCAACTCGGGCCTCGACCCGCAGACCTCCATCCTCATCGACCAGCTCATCGACGACATCACACGCGAGTACAACATCACCACCGTGGTGAATACGCACGACATGAACTCCGTGCTCGGCATCGGCGACCACATCACCTTCCTCGCCGACGGCGTGGTGAACTGGCAGGGCAACAAGGACAACATTCTGCATACAGAGAGCCCCGCCCTCCACAAGTTCCTCTACGCCGCTCCTACCCTACAGCGCATCGCCCGTGAGAATCAGAAATAAGCAACCGAAATAAGAAGTTTGCCCCCGAAAGTCAATCGTTGACCTTCGGGGGCAAAACATATACAAAGGAATCCTACGAAGGATTACCGCATAATCATCTTACGGCCATCGCGGATGAAGAGCTGGCCATGGCGGGGAGCCGGGAGCTGGCGGCCCTGCAGGTCGTAGGCGGGAGCGAAGGGCTTCACGTCGTCGGCAGTGATCTGCTCGATGCCCTGACCCGAAGACTTGCTGATAGGGGCCTTGACAGCCTGGGCGACAGTGCCGTCGGCATTGAGCACAAAGGCCACGGCATAGACCTTGTCGATGCTGGCATCGACGGCAGCACGCAGCACAGCCTTCTGTGGCAGGCCGAGCAGGAAGCTGCCAGCAGCAACCTCACCGGCAGTAAGACGGCCAATCGGGAAGGCCTGGTTGACGCTCTGGTTGTTGTACGAGCTGGCAATCACCACATCGTCGTAGGTCCAGAAGAAGTAACTGCTGCCGTACTGTCCGCCGCGGCAGAACTTGGCGAGGTCGGCGCCACCGGCCTGTGAGGCCGTGTACCCACTATAATTGTTGGCCTGACGCCAGACGTTGGCCGTGCCCGTAAGGCTGTCGGCCACGAGGGCATAGACCACCTCGTAGTTGCCATCGCCCAGAGCCTCGACATTGACGTTGATCTGAACCGAGTCGCTGTTGGCTCCCGTCCATTCTGACTGCAGGGTGATGTCAACCTCGGCAGGCAGCGAGCAATAGTCCTCGAAGTCCTGAAGGACATAACGGCTGTTCTGCTGAGTACCGAAATAGGGGTCCATGACTTCCTTGCGGTCGATGATGCAGCCGGGAGCGCCCGTGATGCCGAGCGAACGGGCCGAGATATAATAATTGGGATACATGGGGTCGGAGCTGTTGTAGGAATGGAAGGCCAGACCGATGAAGCGCGAGCCGAACTCGGCACGCAGATTGGCCATGCCTTGCATACCACGCGGACACCAGGGGCAGCCCGTGCCTGTGAACTCCTCGACCAGCGTGTTGCGCTCGACGATGCGAAGCAGGTTGTTGAACGTCGTCACCGAAGTCTGACTGGCCATGGTGTTGTCCTTGCCGTTGACCTTGGTGATGGTAAGCGCCACGTCGTAGCTACCAGCCTCGGCGGGCGAGTTGACCTTCACCTTGACCTCGCCCGACTGGTTGAAGCCAGCAGGGATGGCCACATCGGCCGTACGCGTCTCGCTGACGCCATCGACGTCGATGGTGTATTCGATGTTGCTGACGGCTTCTGAAGCGTCGGAATAGACGGTCACGGGGAATTCGGTCTCGGAGCTCATTCCGGTGAAGGCATTTCGAACCGTGCCGAAACGAGCAGCGGTCTCGGGCAACTTCAGTTCGGAGAACAGTGCCTGGACGCACGATGCTCCGTACTGCGTGCCGATGTCCTGCCAATCGTACTGTGCATTGAACCAAATCCAGAAGCTGTTCGGAACTTGGGTAGAAAGGTCATAAATGGCCGGATACTGGCTGCCCTGCGTATTGAGCGAGGTGTTAACCGTGATGGTATAGCCTACGTAGCAGCCCGATTCGGTCACGGTGTAGGGCTCGGCAAAAAGGGCCTGGTTGTAGCCGTTGGAATAGCTGGTGAGGACGACCTGCCGGTCGTAGTTCGTGCCAGAAGGCAGCGAGGTGGTGACCCAGGCCGAGAGCTCGGTCACAGCCGAAGCATCATAGACTGGTACGTTGACACCCGCAATGGTGCCAGCGTTGAGGATGCCGTCGCCAGGTACAAAGATGGCGATACGGAGCGTGGCCGAACCGGCACCGATCAGGCCGAGGTTCTCCTCCATGTTGCCCAGATAATAGCCCCAAGGGGTGTAGTCGTCGGCCAGCATTGTGCCTGTGGCAAAGGCAGCCGTTGCGAGCAAAGAAAGAATCTTGTTCATAAGTGAGATGGTAATAAGGTAAAGATGCAATAAGACCGACTCACGTCGGAATCGGTCTTATCGTTTTATAAGGAATCAATCGGGGAATTACTTCACGAACTTCTTGCCGTTCTTGACATAGACGCCAGCGGGGAGCTCGTTCACCGACTGGGCTACCTTCACGCCCTGGAGGTTGTAAATCTCGGTATCCTCCTTCTCGGCATCCTTTGCAACAGACTTGATGCCAACATACTCACCCTGATAAACGATAATTGGAGTTTCATTCTGGACACCAAGACCCTTAACGATGACATTAGTCGAACGGCCTGCTACATCACTGGGAAGCTCGGTAGCTTCGAATGTCAGGTAGAAGGTATTTTTTTCAGAAAGGCCAGTGCTATCGTAATAACACTTGAGCCATTCTTGTGCACTCTCGTCAGAGAACTCAATCTCATAGTTTTCCAGATCTGTTCCGGCAATGTTAACATATACCCAACCATCTAAAGCATTTTCAGCCGTCTTTCCATCATTGGACATCTTAACGACATTGACATCTTCGTATGTTGTTGTACCATCATTGCTATAAAGAGTAGTTGGCACATATACCATATCCTGGTATGCATAGAAGTTGATGTTAGCAGCGAGAGGAGTATTGTATGAAATAGTACGTACACTTCCATTAGCATTAAATAATGGAACTACATCATAGTACTGAGTCTCGCCTTTCTCATCGACATATGAATAGTCAATCAAATCTTCAGGCATAATCTCTAGACCTCCGATATTGAAGTCAGCACCTTCTTCCCAGGAAAAATAGACATCAGCAGGGAAGTCAAGCACAAAAGGAGCCTGAGTTTCAAAACCATCCTCATCAATAATATTATTGAATCTGATATTGCCAAAAGTAATTTCTACACCATTACGGGTTCCCTTTTCTTGCCAAGCGATATCCTCATCAGTGGCAACAAGAGTATAAACAGGCTCAGCATCCTCAGAAGTATCTTCAGCATTATAGATCTTCATATAAATGGTACCGACTGTACCAGAAATAGATGTGAAATACACTTCTGCTGCTTCACAATACCATGGAGTAGCAGGCTTTGGCAGATGCTGATAAACACCTATGCAATCGTATGTGCCATCAGAGAATGTTAAAGAGCCCGTACCAAGAAGATTGTCATTGTCATAAGCACCCCAAGTAAAAGCCCCCGTATGATCATCGAGGAAACCAATTGGCCAAAATTCGCCCCAATTGTAAATGGCCGAACCTACTTCATCGAAATAACGACTTTGTTCTCCAAGTGTGAAAGAACCAGCTCCGCTGGTAATGGTGGGAAGTGAACTCAATCCATGACCAGGATCAACAGCATATGTAAATGCACCATCCTCAACATAGTCAGTAATATCCTGACTACCGAGCGTCCATTTAGAGGCCTTTGGATTAGACTGGTCAATAAAAGAAAAATCTACAAAAGGTGCTACTGTAAGAATACATGCTTTATAGCCACTACCATCGGTTCCCCAGCCGATATAACCTGCGCCAGCTGGCTTGCTGTAATAAACCCCATTAGCGAGGTCGGCTTTTGCCCTGCGTGCGCCTGGGGTGGCGATGGTCATTTGTTCGTTACGGAAAGGAACAGCGGAAGCTCTCTTAATCATCTCTGACTTGACAGGAAGAGAAGATTTCAATCCCTGATTGCCAGTGCGATGAAATTCGCCAGCATTGGGCTGAGCAACTGCAAATGCAGAAGCTGCCATAGTCACAACAAACAATGTAAAGATCTTTTTCATTGCGTAATAAATTTAATAATATGAATAAATAATGGTTAAAAATTGGTCACGAAATAGAACGAAGGATCATTGACCTTGGTCCAAGTTGCCATGGAGGGGCGGAACTTGGAATTCACTTCAACTGAATAGGTACCATTCATCGCATTAACAATATCCGTGAAGGATGCACCTATGTCCTTTTTGGAATAATTACCAAAGTTGTCAGAAGGATCATTCGGGTCAATGCTAATGGTTGCTGTAGCATTATCCTCATCAAAGATAACAGTTCCTGTGAAACCAGTAAGGAACTTGCTGCGAGTCGTTGTAACATAGAAAACAAGGCCGGCACGCGACTTGCTTCCCGATTCCGAGGACTTGCCGAAAGTGATATAATTCAGTGTCTGCGAAGGGAACACAGCTTGAATATCAGAAGCCAACTTATTGTATAAAGCAGCAAAAGATTCACATGCTCCATCCTTTGTAATTGAAACAGCTCCATTCGAAGAAATCCGTTTGTAAACATAGCGTTCCCAACATGGCAACATCTCTACATTGCTGCAAACGAGACGATCTTTCTCAGGATCCATAACGAATTCCTGCACTGTGTCATTCCCTAACACAAAGGAATCTCTGGTTCGGAATCCGTTGGGAGTGAAGACACATGATTTAACAGATTTGTCCAATGGATCATCAAGACGATCGACGTAATCGAAATATCCTTTGGAGATACCGGAAATGAATCTGGTAGCAGATCCATTCGTAAGACGATATTCATCGACCACACCACCAGCAAATACCATTTTAGCAACATCCGTTAATTCAATATACTCTTCTGGAGAACAATCCAAACGTACAAAACGAACAGGAGCCGTATAGCGTTCGCCACGGAAATTGATTTCATTCTCATTATAGGAGGAAAGGACGAGGCGGTCATCGCCATGCATACCCTCACCGTCACTCACAAGTGTTCCAGGAGCAGAAGAAGGACTCACAGGATCGACAAAGACCGTAAGCACATCATTCCAGGTGTCAAAGCTCAGGACTGGGCCCTCTTCTGCAAGCATTTCATAGAAACTTGTGTATTCGGTATAACTGCCAGCGTTGCCATTACGGAGGTAACGATGATTGCTTGAAAGAGTAACCCTTCCATTGTCATAAAAGCGACCGAAAAGATTAAAACCCTCAAAATCATAATCTTCAGTTCCAGCAACAAAGTATTGAATAAGCCAACCATTCTGTTCTGACCCTTGGCAAAGGATATTCTTTACTTTCTCATTGGTATGCTGGATTCGCAGCGAAGCACTCTCATCAAAAAAGTCTTCCTGCTCAAAAGTACAAGCCGAGAACACGAAAGCCAACACCGAAACTGGCAATATGGCCTGATAAATATTCTGATGTTTCATATAAATGGTTCTTAGCAATTACTGATAATCATAAATTATACACTCATCGCTGTTGATATAGTCATTGATGGCTTTCTGACGAGCATCTACCTCACGACGGATCGTGTAAAGATATATGCCATAGTTCTCAGTGTACCACTTGCAAGCAATATCAAGCTTCTTAAGCATAGCATTGATACCAGCCCCATCATCGCTACTATCGTACGGAACCCAATCCAAAAATTCCTTGAAGGAAGTGAAGGACATATAAGGCTCCCAACTGTATTTACGATACTCCTCAGAGGATACAGAATTTGCGTCAAGGTGTGTTTTACTATCTTGCAAGTGAGAATCGAGAATAAGACGAGTAACCTCTTTCTCTCCAGTTTCACTATTGGCATATTTCTCCTGATAGAGGGTGAAATTGTTCCAATGCTTGGCTGGATTATCAAAATCATCAATCTCAAGGCTATCGATAAGAGCATAGATAGCCTCCTTGTCTCCACTGCGCACACCTCCATTGATACAACCTTCGATGATGGTATTCATCCAGCGGTCATCGGTGTCGGTGATAGTGCAAGAGAGAGTCTCGACGAAATCCTCGTAGATGGCCGACGAACCATACTGCGTGAGATAACCCAACGAATGGCTGTCACATGAATCGCGATCCTGCCAGGTACGACCATCGTAGGTGCTCGGTGTTACCTGACCGAACGATACGGGATAGGTCTTGGTCTGATGCAGGATATGTGAGAACTCATGGTGCATCGTGTGGAACTGGTATTGGTTCAAATTATCGATGTCTTCATCGGTAAAATTCATACCGTTGGTCACACTACGCATCTCATTGACCTTGATCAGCGTAATCTTCACACCTGCGGAAGCATAACCAAGGACTTCGGTACCCGTAGTAGGATTGCTCTGTGATGATCCGATGAAGTGGAAAATACGCGGGCCATAGGTCTTCATAAAGATGGGATTGCCATTCTGGTCTTTCTCTCCATACTTATCATAGACGTCATAGAACAAATACTTGATAAAGTGAGCCAGGAGCTGTGACTTCTTATAGTCTGATGGAGCCAACTGATAAGAAAGATTTGAAGCAGTATAATTGAATTTATACTGAATCTCAGTGTTATATGGGACCACGAAATTATCATAGAGCCACTGGTCAAAAGGTGCAGTAGCTGAAGAATTATCCACCGATTGGATAGATGTATCAAAGATAGACTCAGTGAATTTTTCATCTTCACTACATGAGGCCGCTGTCAGCAACAGCGTGACAGACAACAGAAGTTGAAATATCTTTTTCATCTTTCTTTCAATTTATTTGGATAAAACTACAGGTTGAATAGTCGCTCTCGAACTGAGAGCCCTGGAATTGCCGGCGCCCGTGGAATAGCCACCTGTGCTGCCTCCACCCGTGGCACGGTTCGGCGGATAACCGGCATCGATTACGTTCTTAGGCAACTGAAGGACACGACGCTTATCATTATATGTAAGGCTGTCGATGTGAATCTCATCTTCGTTGGCATCACGATAGAAATGGGTCACTGTGATTCCATAACGCTTGATATCATACCAACGGTCACCATTGTGAATGGTCTCAATACGACGGAAATGCAGAATACAGTCAAGCACCGAAAGGTCGTCACCAGAAAGGACCTTCTCGAAGCCCATCTCGGCTGGATGCAAATCGCTTACAAAAATATTGCTGGAGCCACGATTGTAGAATCGTCTGATACGTTCAATCGTCAAAGCATCGGAACACTGGCGGGAATTTGTCCAATAGTTCAAATCTTCGATTGCTCCTGCGCGGTCGCCTAGGTAAAGTTTTGCCTCGGCACGCGCCAACAGAGTCTCGTCGGCTGAGAACGGATTATACAGCATGTGCACATATCCGATGCCTGCAATCTTATCGGTGTATTCGAAATACTCGATGAGCTTGAAGAGGTAGCATCCGAACTGCTGCTCACCCGACACATAGACGCGGCTGCTGTAGCAGGGCATCGAACCCGACCAGCAAGGGCCGCTGCCCCAAAGGGTAGCATCCAGGCTCGAAGGAACGGTATAGGTCACGCCATCCTTGCTGAAGGTCGTACCCGTATTCACATTGAAACGAGCTGTGGCAAGCATACGCCATTGCAGCGAATAGGTCGATTGGATGAGGAAATTGCAGCTGGCCTTCTCGTCCCAATAGCTGTCGCGCTTGGTGTAGGCCGTATTATCGTTGATGCTGGCCCACTTGCGGAGCACGCTGGCAGGATTGCCGCCCAATGCATTGTTGGCATACATCAGAGCCTTCTGGTAGTCGCGCTTGAAGAGATAGAAACGTGCAGCAAAGGCATTGGCCGCATTCTTGTTGAAGTGATAGGCGGGAACCTTATAGTTGTCCGAGATCAACGGAAGTCCGGCAAGCAGGTCCTTCTCGATGAGGTCGTAGGTTCCCTTTACGCTATGCAGGTGCTCCGAAGTACTATAATCCACATGGACGGTGGTCTCGGGCTCCGTAACGTATGGAATGCCCATATCACCTTCGCTCATCGATTCGTTCTTATAAGCTTCTGCGAAAACACTTACAAGGACGAAGTGAAGGTAGGCGCGAAGCACATGGGCCTCACCCCAGGATGCAGCGACATCCGAGCAATTGGCTGCAATCTCCGACGCGGACATTGTTTCGATGCCGGGATACATATCCTTCATGCCCGCAATGGCATGATTGACCGTTGAGATACCTACATAATAAGCTTCCCAGGTGGCATAAGGAGTATCGTCGGCATTCTGCGAATAGTTTTCAATATCGAGCCACTTGTAGGCCTCGGCATGGAAATCCTCGTAGGGGGCATTGTGTGTGGCTGGTACAACCACATTGTCATCAACAAGATTGTCACCCGACAGCTCTAGCATGACGGCAGGAGTAGAGATAGGATAAGCCGATGTAAGAAGGCTTGCCACTTTGACAGGGCTATCAATCTCAGTTCGGTTATCGGGCACCTCGTCAAGTTTGTCCTGGCACGACGCAACCATCATGGCAGATGCAGCCAGAACCATGCTCCTATATATATATTTAAAAGGTGTATTCATATTGTTTGTACATCATTTTATATGTTAGAAACCGAGACGAAGAGTAGCAGTGAACTGCTTGGAGATAGGCGAAGCCACACCACCGGCATTCACATACTCAGGATCCTGACCATTGAGTTTGTCATCGGCATAAATCAGGAAGAGGTTGGTACCCGAAAGCTTGAGCGCAACATTACTCAGCACACGTGTCTTGCGTACAACCTCGCTGGGAAGAGAATAGGTGATGGCAATCTCCTTCATACGAACGAAGTCGCCCTTGGCGATTCGAGCCGTGGAATAGTTGTAGGCATTGTAGGCCGTACGCAGGGTGGTCGAGCCATAGCGATTAATCTGGTTCCTGGAAGCAACGGTCGGAATATCGGTTTTAGCCTGATCACCAGACACCATCCAACGGTTCTTGAACTCGCGGGGAAGTGAAGAAAGATCACTATACGAACTGCTGAAGACAGGATCAAGACGAACCACGTTTCCACCTGAATAGGTGATGTAAACGTTAAGGTCAACCTTTCCGCCCTTACCAAAATCATAGGCGAAAGAGTTACCGAACGAACCATTCCAGATAGGATCGGTCGGACCCTCATAAAGGAGGAAGTCGGTTAGATTCTCGGTCTCCTGGAAATAGACGCCGCCGACAGTCGGCTCCAGGTTCTCATCCAATACCATTGGAAGACCTTCTTCGTTCAGCCCGGCGAACTGATAGCTGAAGAGCGAACGCACAGGATAACCCTGAACGCCATATCCGGTACCCGTTACAAGGTCAACGGCACGACCGTCGGTCTTGAGGTCGGTAATCTCATTCTTGGCATAGGTGTAGTTGAAGTCAACACCCCAAGTAAAACGATGTGTCTTGACAGGAATGGTCGACAGTGCAATCTCGACACCACTCGACTTCATGTCTGCCACATTGGCACGCTTGGCAATGGCACCACCGGCACCTTGTGTATAGGTATTACCAATCAGGTCGAAGTTGTTTCGACGATACCAGTCCATGATGAGCGTAATACGGTCGTCGAAGAAACCGAGATCGACACCGACGTTCAGCTCATGCTTCTTCTCGTAGGTAAGCTCCTCATTCGCGATGTAGGCGATATAGATTTCCGATTCAGCGGAATTCGTATTTGGACGCCAAACATTAGATGTGCGATAGATGGCAGTAGCATTGGTCACATCCGATGGTCCCGTATCTGCTGTCAGAGAATATGATCCACGGATCTTAAGGGCAGAAAGCCACTTACGTGCAGGCTCCATCCATGGCTCGCTGGCGATATCGTAGCTGCCTGAAATATTCCAGGTAGGAAGCCAACGGCTGCTGGTAGCCTTGCCCAATCGGTTGGTACCTTCATAGCGATAGGTTCCCGACAACGTATAGCGCTGATCATAGCTGTAGGTTGCGGTTGCGAAGTATGCCAAAGTATTGGTCTGAGTGAACGACTCGCCGAAGTACTCGGTATTCTCCTCGTTGGCCTGCTTCAACCAGAGGTAGGGAGTATAGGTAATACCACCATTATTATATTGGTAGCCCCAACCTGTCCAGTTAGCCGACGAACGGTGCACGGTAGCCAGCTCGGAACCAATCATCGCATTTACTGTATGAACGTCCTTGAAGACATTACGATAGTCAGCATTCATACGATACATGAACGAACGCATCGCATCATCGTACTGATACTTGATACCACCGACAGGAAGAACCGATTCGGGAATTGCCGATTCGTTATCGGGATCGGTATAAAGCAGGGAGTTGGAGTCACGGATCGTCGAATTGTCATCAGTAGCATCAGTACCTGCGCGATAGGCATTGGCCTGGTTGGAGTCATCCATCACATTCTGTACACGCTTGATGGAGGTCATACGAGCCGAAGCGAAACCATTGATAGTCAAGCCACGGAATGGTTTGAACTCCAATTCGCCACGGAACATCAACTCGTTCACATTGATGTCGTTATAGTTGTTCTCCAACTCGTCGAAAATGTTGAATCGAGTATAGAAACGTGTGTAGTTGATGTTGGGATCCAAGCAGCGGCTAGTATTCATCGCATAGCTGAATGGGTTGATATCGAAGTCACGTTTTACTTCGCCTGTTACAACATCGGTGGTTTGGTTGAGCGAACCAGGGGCTTCCTGGTCACGATGGGTACCCGATGCAGCAAAGCGAACAGTAAGATTCTTCAGGATATCATACGATGTGTTGGCGTTGAAAGTGTAACGACGCACCTTACTGCGGTTCACATACTGGCCAGGATCATTCATAAGCGACATCGAGATATAGGTCTGCGACTTGTCGGTACCTGCAGACATGCTTACCGAATGGGACTGGCTGACAGCGGTTGAGAACAGCAAATCAAACCAATCAGTGTTACGGAACTCAGCTCCTTGCAGGTAGGCATTGCGGGCTGCCTCGGTATTCTCGAGGCCAAAAGAGCCCGTCGAAGAGTTGTAGTTGCGAAGCTGCTGGAACATATAGCCATATACACCCGTATTCGAGGCATTGGCTAAGCTCTCGAGCTGCAACCATCCCTTGTCGGCCATTTCCTTATACACACCCATCATCTCCTGTGAGTTCATGATGTTGTAGTCGCGGTATGAAGGCTTCAGACGGGTGGTGAACTCACCCGTATAGTTCATGGTAGCACGGCCCTTCTGGCCCTTCTTAGTGGTGATGACAATCACACCAGCCATAGCACGCGCACCATAGATTGAGGTAGCCGAACCGTCCTTGAGTACAGTGAACGACTCGATATCGTCGGAGTTCAAACCTGCCACAGCTGAAGAAATCAAGGTCTTGGCATCACCCGAAGAAAGTTCGTCCGAGCTAACATCCACGTTATCTTCATAAATCACACCATCGATTACCCAAAGGGGTTTCGAATTGCCATAAATTGATGTGGCGCCACGGATACGAATTTTGGGAGCAGTACCGAACGTACCACTCACATTGGTCACCTGCACACCTGCCACACGTCCTTCGAGCGAACGGCTAACGTCGTTGGCACCGGCCTGCATCATAGCATCGGCTTTCAGGTTGGTCGAAGCACCCGTAAACATACGCTTGTCGACCTTGCCCATACCGGTGACGACCACCTCTTCGATGACCTGCTCATCCGATTCGAGCACAATGGCAAAATTCGTCTTGCCCTTCAGGGAGACTTCCTGTGTCCTCATGCCGATGTACGAAATCACCAGCGTCTTGGCATTGTCAGGTACACGAAGGCTGAACTTGCCGTCGATGTCGGTGGTTGTGCCCGTCTGCGTGCCCTTGACGACAATCGAGGCACCGATAACGGGCTCTCTGTCCTCGGCCGAGACGACACTACCTGTCACCTGCTTCTGCGCCATCATCATCGTAAAACTCATAACCAGAGTCACAATGAAGGATAGAAGTTTTTTCATATTTAATGTTTATAATGATTATAATATTGCCGTTATTTGCTCATTAATGGTGATAAAAAGAGATAATACGAGCGCAAAGATACAAAAAAAAATTCAAAGATGTACAAAAAATATTCAATTTTTGTTCATTTTCTTGAATTATATCACTTTTTCGATACGTTTGGCACCTAAAAATATGTTTTTTACCACAAAAAAATATCTATCCACAAAAAAGGGCCAGCATTATCGCTGGTCCTTGATATTGTTGCGACACTCGTTGATGTAGGCGAGCAAACGTTCACTATCGTGCTGTTTGATGATGTCGGAAAGTTCCGCCAGTCGAGCACAGATTTTGTCGATCTGTCCAGGGCTATACGGATTGAACAGAATTTCAGTAAGCAAGTAATCGTCCTCGCTCAAGAGCCCACGGGCGATAGCCATGTGTTTCTTGAAAGTCGTTCCCGGCGCATCCTGCGGCTTCATCACACCTGTGAAGGCGAGTGTCGAGACGAAGGGGATGGACAACGAATAGGCGATTGTCTCGTCGTGCTCCTCGAAAGTGTAGTCGTAGATGTTGAGGCGCAAGCCAGCATACACTTCACGGAAGAATGCCTTGCCGAAGGGGTCAGACTCCTTGATGATCACGGTGTAGTTCTGGCTCAAGTCGTTCAGATTGGCAAAGGTTGGACCGAACATCGGATGAGTCGAGACAAAAGGATGTCCGCACTTGGCATAGAATTCCGGCAAACCTGTCTTGACCGACGCAATGTCAGAGAGCATGCACGAGGGGCGCAGGTTGGGCAGCACCTCTTCGAAGGCTGATAGCGTATTCTTGATGGTCACCGCATTGATGAGCAGGTCGGGGTCGAATTCCCGAATCTCCTCCATTGATGTGAATCGACGCGTATTCAGGCAATAGCGCAATTTCTCGGGTCGGCGGGCATAAACGGCCACATCGTGGTCCATGCAAAGCGTGTCGGCCATAAACATGCCCATCTTGCCGGCACCCATTATACAGATTTTCATTGGTTCAGGATTTCCATTTGTTTGCGTACCGATTCAGCATGAATAGCCTCAAAAACCTCCTTGATGAACTCGGGTGCCATCTCAAGGTTGGCGCCCTGCTCGCTACGCTTGGTCAGAATCTCATCATAACGGGTAGCCTGCAACACGGGCATTGAATGTTCCTTCTTGTAGAGGGCAATTTCGCGCGAAATGCGCATACGCTTAGCCAAGATGCCGATAATCTGATCGTCGATGTCATCAATTTGTCCACGCAGGTCGCGTAAATCTTCGGTATGGACAATATTGTTACGGATAATCAAGCTTCCAAGAATCTCCTCCAGTCTGTCTGGGGTGACCTGCTGCTTGGCATCACTCCAGGCAGCATCGGGATTGCAGTGACTCTCGATGATGAGTCCATCGAAACCAAGGTCCATGGCCTGCTGTGAAATGGGCTGGATCAGATCGCGCCGCCCAGAAATGTGCGAGGGGTCGCAAATGATGGGCAACTGCGGCAGACGACGACGCAGTTCGATGGGCAGATGCCATTGGGGCACATTGCGGTAGATGGTCTTGTCGGCGCTCGAGAAGCCGCGATGAATTGCACCGATGCGACGAATGCCTGCACGGTAAATGCGCTCGATGGCACCAATCCAAAGCTCGATGTCGGGATTGACCGGATTCTTGATCAGGACGGGCACGTCCTTTCCTGCCAAGGCATCGGCAAGTTCCTGTACGGCAAAGGGATTAGCAGTGGTTCGTGCACCTATCCACAGCACATCCACGCCAAAAGCCAGAGCTGCATCGACGTGCGCCTTGGTAGCCACTTCGACACAAGTGAGCAATCCCGTCTCGGCCTTAAGCTTCTGGAGCCACGGCAGACCGATGACGCCTACGCCCTCGAAGCCTCCTGGCTTGGTGCGGGGTTTCCAGATACCGGCACGGAAGAGTTTGATACCCTGTCGGGCGAGAGCGTGTCCTGTCGTCAAAACCTGTTCTTCACTTTCGGCGCTACAAGGGCCTGCGATGACGAGAGGACGTTCAACGTCGAGCTGCGGCAGCAGCGGAGAGAATGTCATTTCCATAATGTATAGTGTTATTAGTTTTATTTCTTGTTTTTTCTAGAGGATCTAGATTATCTAGACTTTCTAGAGATTCTAGAGATTCTAGAGATTCTAGACTTAGAGTCCCGCAGCCTTGATGCGGAGCAGGGCCTCCTGCATCTTCTCGAAGGGTGCGCAGAGGCTGATGCGCACAAAGCGCTCACCGTTGCGACCAAAGATAAAGCCAGGGGTCAGGAAGACGCGTGCCTTGTGAAGTACCGGCTCGGTCAGTTCCTCGCAGTGGTCATATTTGTCGGGGATGCGCCCCCATAAGAAGAGTCCGCGTTGCGCAGGGTCGAATTCGCAACCAAGATAGTGCATGATCTGTTCGGCAGCGATGCGGCGCACGCGATAGGCTTCGTTCAGTTGGGTGAAGTATTCCTGCGGAGCGCCAAGGGCGGCGATAGCAGCCTTCATCACGGGGCGGAACATGCCCGAATCGACGTTCGACTTCACGCGCAACACCCAGTCGATGTATTCCTTCCTGCCCACCACGATTCCCTGTCGCCAGCCGGCCATCGAGTGGCTCTTCGACATCGAGTTGAACTCCAGACAAACATCCTTCGCTCCCTCGACTTGCATAATCGACAAAGGCTGGTCGTTGAGGATGAACGAATAGGGATTGTCGTTGATGATGACGATGCCGTGACGACGTCCGAAATCGACGATGCGCGTCAAGAGTTCGAGCGATGCACAATGACCGGTCGGCATGTGAGGATAATTGACCCACATCACTTTCACGTCGTCTATGCCCGGGGTATTCTCGAGAGCGGCGAAGTCGGGCTCCCAATCGTTTTCGTACTTGAGGTCATATTTGATGATTTCAGCACCGACCAATTTGCTCACCGACGAATAGGTTGGATAACCCGGATCGGGGACGAGCACCTTATCGCCTGGATTGAGCAGCGCCATCGAAACGTGCATGATGCCTTCCTTTGAGCCGATGAGCGGAATCATCTCCGTGGCAGGATCCAGATCGACGTCATACCAGCGATGGTAGAAGTCGCTCCAGGCCTTGCGCAAGGCTGGCAGTCCCACATACGACTGATAGCTGTGGGCATCGGGCTTCATCACATCCTCCATCAGCGCAAAGATGGTCTGCTGCGAAGGCATGAAGTCGGGACCTCCGATGCCAAGACTGATGACTGGCAGTCCTCCATCGGCATTCATTCGGGCCACCTCCTTGAGCTTGCGGCTGAAATAGTATTCTTCGACGTGGCTGATACGGTCGGCAGGCTTGATCTCTTTCATACGTCTATTTCCATTAGGTTTTCGGTGTATTCTCCCAGAATCATAAAGTCGGTGGTGAAAGGCATGATGGCATCGAGCGCATTGCGATAGGCCATGTAGTCGCGGAACGTCATATCGACGAAGAAGCGATACTCCCACTCACGCCCGATGATGGGCATCGACTGTATCTTGGTGAGGTTCATGTCGTAGAACGAAAGGATGGTGAGCACCTTGGTGAGCGAACCCTGGGTGTGCCTTACACAGAACTCGATGCTCGACTTGTTGACTCGCATGCGGTCCATCTCGATGAGCGTCGAATACTTGTCCTGCAGAATCAGGAAGCGCGTGAAGTTGCGCTTGTTGGTTTCGATGGCACGAGCCAGAATCTGCAAACCATAGAGGTTGGCAGCATATTCCGAGCAGATGGCAGCATGTCCCATCATCTTGTTGTCCATGATTATCTTTGCCGAACCTGCAGTATCGGCCATTTCCACAATCTTGGCTTTCGGCAACTGCGACTGCAGGAAGACTTCGCATTGCAACAAGGCAATCGGATGCGAATTGACCTCGACGATATCTTCCATCGTCTGGCCCGGCACGCAGCAGAGCACGTGGCTGATGTGGAGGCGCTGCTCCCCTATCACCTGACGCTGCGACTGGCGCAGCAGCTCATGGTTGCCCAACAGGTTGCCGGCTATGGTGTTCTCAATTGCTATCACGCCAAGGACTCGCGGATCGGCAGCCATTGTGTCGAACTCTGCCTGGAACGACTTGCACGGAACAACCTCGACTTCACAATCCTTGAAATACTCGCGGGCTGCCATCTCGTGGTAACAACCCTCCTGGCCCTGAATGGCCACACGTAATCTCTGTTGCATAATTTATTTTATAATGTAAAAAATCCCGGCCATGCACATGGTCGGGATTTTTAGTCTATTCTTTATGTTATCGTATGCTGTTATGCACACGTCGACCCGACCTTACCTTCAGCAAAGCAATAATAATAGTAAAAGTAAAATCGGCCAAATAAATTGTTCATAATTCTTGAAAAAAACCGGGGCAAAGATAAGGCAAACTTTTAAAACCTCCAAACTTTTTACCGATTTTTTTCACTCTACATTACGATTTTCATAAAAAACCGATGAAAAGTATTATTTTTCCGTCTAAAATAACGCTTTTCGAATAAAAGTTATTATATTTGCAACGTCTAACAAAGAAAGACAATAACAGCGATTAACTAACTTAACAATACCAAACAACATTTTTAACAAACTCAAATTATGATCAATTACAAAGACCTCGGTCTCGTGAATACTCGCGAGATGTTCAAGAGAGCAGTTGACGGCGGTTACGCTATCCCAGCTTTTAACTTCAACACCATGGAGCAGATGCAGGCTATCGTGCAGGCTGCTGTTGAAACCAAGTCTCCAGTGATTATGCAGGTTTCGAAGGGCGCACGCAAGTATGCCAACCCAACGATCCTCCGCTATATGGCTGAAGGTGCTGTTGCCTACGCCAAGGAGCTTGGCTGCGCACATCCCGAAATCGTGCTTCACCTCGACCACGGTGACAGCTTCGAGACCTGCAAGGACTGCATCGACATGGGCTTCTCGTCGGTGATGTTCGACGGCTCGGCCCTCCCCTACGAGGAGAACATCAAGATTTCTCGCCAGGTTGTTGAATATGCCCACAAGTATGATGTCACCGTAGAGTGTGAACTCGGTGTGCTCGCAGGTGTTGAGGATGAGGTTGCCTCTGAGGTCAGCCACTACACCAAGCCTTCTGAGGTAATCGACTTCGCTACCCGCACAGGCTGCGACTCGCTCGCCATCTCGATCGGCACCAGCCACGGCGCTTACAAGTTCAAGCCCGAGCAGTGCACCCGCGACCCCAAGACCGGCAAGCTCGTTCCTCCCCCACTCGCCTTCGACGTGCTCCACGAGATCGAGAAGAAGCTCCCCGGCTTCCCCATCGTGCTCCACGGCTCTTCGTCGGTTCCACAGGAAGAGGTTGACACCATCAACAAGTATGGCGGCAAGTTGCCCGATGCTATCGGTATCCCCGAGGAGCAGCTCCGCGAAGCTGCCAAGAGCGCTGTCTGCAAGATCAACATCGACTCCGACTCTCGTCTTGCCATGACTGCTGCTATCCGCAAGCATCTCGCCGAGAACCCATCTCACTTCGATCCACGTCAGTACCTCACTCCTGCACGTGACAATATGAAGAAGATGTATATCCACAAGATCGTCAACGTACTTGGCTCTGACGGCAAGCTCGCCCAGTGCTGATCCGCGTTTCGACTGAATAATAAACGTGTCAAAAGGTTTAGGCCTTTTGACACGTTTTTTGTTATGCTACTCTTTACAATATGACCTGCTGGTTAATCTCGCTTAGTCATCCGGCAGGAGATCCTCCATTTCAGTCATTGTATCTTCCGACTCATCAGTAACCGCAACGACATCCTCGACGAGACGGTTGTTGATGCGAACAGTCGCGCCGTCCTGTGCACGTAGGAATTCGATGAGGTCGGTGGTGATGTGGGCCTTGTGGTTGCGGCTGTAGAGCTTCACAACGTAGTTCTTGAGAGGATCGCACAACTCGAAGAAGAGCGTGGTCTTGGCTTCGACATTTCTGATGCGAGTCTCTTCGAGCGAACGCTTGATGATGGCATCGGCCATCTGCTCGATTCCTGCGTGGGTTAAGCTATGGCAATCGAGCACCACCGTCAGGCTGTCGAGCAGCGAGTCAGCCACCTGACTGAGTTGTTGGATATTGCCGATGTTGAACTCCACGTCGAAGATCGTGCGAGGCTCACCGCGCAGGAAACGCTTGGGCTGATATTTTGCCTGGATATACAAGTACATACCCTCCTTGCCAAAACCGCGCCACTGGGGATAGGCGGCGCCGAAGAGTGCAAACTCATGTCGGCCCGAATAATCTTCCACAGTGAGGATGCCATAGGGATTGCCCGAACGCGAAGTGCCTTCGCGCCAAGCCGTGACGATGCCACCGCAAGTGATGTCGCGATTCTGGATTTTGCGAATGCGCTCCACTTCGGCAGGATTACCCTGCAGTTCCTTCCACTTGGCATCCTGCTCCTCCTTGGTGCGTGGATTAGGAATCGATTCGAGCTCGGCCATCGTCGTATTGCAAGCGTATTTCAGCTGGAACTTGTACTCGTCGAGCGGGTGTGCTGAAAGGAAGAGACCCACCAGTTCCTTCTCGCGATTGAGGCGCTCAAGGGTGCTCCACTGCTCAAATTCCTTGGGAGGTTCGGGATGCTGAATCATCACGTCATTCTCCTCCAGGTCGCCGAAGAGGCTCATCTCGTTCGACTCCTTGTCTGCCTTGAATTTCTGACCATATTTGATGACCTGGTCGAGGAAGGCAACGCCCTGTGGATTCAAAGCAAGATATTGTTCGCGGCTGATCTTGCCGAAACTGTCGAAAGCACCCGACAATGCCAGCGACTCGAGGGCCTTGCGGTTGACGGCACCGAGATCCACGCGTTCCACAAAGTCGAAAATATCCTTGAACGGACCATTGGCATTGCGCTCCTTCACGACCGCATCGGCAGCACCTTCGCCAAAGCCCTTGACACCTGCCAATCCGAAACGAACTGCGCCTTCGGCATCGACCGAGTAACGCTGACGCGAAAGGTTGATGTCGGGTCCCTTGACCGAGAGGCCGATTGCACGACATTCGTCCATCTGCTTGGCCAATTCGTTCACGTCGTTCAACGAACGCGAAAGCACAGCTGCCATATATTCGGCCGGATAGTGTGCCTTGAGGTAAGCGGTCTGGTAAGCCACCCAAGCGTAGCAGACGGCATGGCTCTTGTTGAAGGCGTAGGAAGCGAACTTCTCCCAGTCGCTCCAGATCTTTTCAAGTTTTTCCGGGTCGTGTCCATTCCTCTTGCCGCCTTCGATGAACTTGGGCTTCATCGCATCGACGATGTCCTTCTTCTTCTTGCCCATCGCCTTACGGAGGGCATCCGACTCGCCACGCGTGAAGTCAGCCAACAAGCGCGACAACAGCATGACCTGCTCCTGATAGACCGTGATGCCATAGGTATCCTTCAGGTATTTCTCCATGACGGGGATATCGTAGGTGATGGGTTCGCGGCCGTTCTTGCGGGCGATGAACGACGGGATATAGTCCATTGGGCCTGGGCGATAGAGGGCATTCATGGCCACGATATCGCCAATGCAGTCGGGCTTCAGTTCCTTAAGGTATTTCTGCATGCCGGGCGATTCGAACTGGAACGTTCCCACGGTGCGTCCAGCCTGGAAGAGCTTGTAGGTCAGTTCGTCATCGATCGGAATCTTTTCGATATCGATGTCGATGCCTCGTGTCTCGCGGATATTGTCGAGCGCCTCGTTGATGATGCCCAAGGTCTTAAGACCGAGGAAGTCCATCTTGATAAGGCCGGTCGATTCGATGACGTGTCCATCGTACTGGGTTACGAGCAACTTGGTGCCGTGATCATCGACCACAGATACAGGAACGACAGTGTCGATGGGGTCTCGACCGATAATCATACCACAGGCATGTACACCCGTGCCGCGCACGTTGCCTTCGAGCATCTGTCCGAGTCGCATCACGTTGCGGATAGCCGGATCTTCGCTATTGCAGGCTTCTGCCAGTTCAGGCACCACCTTGATGCAGTTCTTGAGGTTGCATTTCAGCGCCTTGCCGTTCTCTTCGGGCATTCGGTCGGGCACGAGGCCCGCCAGGTGATTGGCCACGGGAATGGGTACCTTTTCGACACGTGCCATGTCCTTGATGACCATCTTGGTGGCCATTGTGCCGTAGGTGATGATGTGGCTCACGCGGTCGGCGCCATACTTCTCCTGCACCCATTCGATGACGCGAGCACGTCCATCGTCGTCGAAGTCAGTATCAATATCGGGCAGAGAGATACGGTCGGGATTCAGGAAACGTTCGAACAGCAAGTCATACTTGATAGGGTCGATCTTGGTGATGCCGAGGCAATAGGCCACAGCCGAACCAGCTGCCGAACCACGTCCCGGACCTACGCTGACGCCCAGCTCTTCACGACAGGCGCGAATGAAGTCCGACACGATGAGGAAGTAGCCGGGGAAGCCCATCGTCTTCATGATGTGAAGCTCGAACTTGATGCGTTCCCAGACAGATGGTTCGAGCGAATCGATAACATCCTGGTCGGTCACAGACTTTGGATCGGCCGCATATTTTGCCTGGATAGCCTCGTTGCCATAAAGGGGAATAGCGCCACGAAGAGCGAGGAACCTTAGGTAGTCGGCCTCGAACTTAATGCGGTATAGTTTTTCGTAGCCGCCCAGTTTCTTGATTTTCTTCTCAGCCTCATCCTGGGGAAGTACCACATTGCCGTTCTCATCCTGTGTGAACTCGTCGAAGAGGTCCTGGTCGGTGAGCCGCTGACGGTATTGTTCCTCGTTGCCGAACCAAGCGGGAATCTCGAAGTTAGGCATGATGGGGCCGTTCTCGATGCTATACTCTTCGCATTTATCAACAATTTCGATTGTGTTTCTCAGCGCCTCGGGCACGTCGGCCCAAAGTTCGTTCATCTCGGCTGTGGTCTTGAACCACTCCTGCTTGGTGTAACGCAGACGGGTGGGGTCGTCGAGGTCCTTGCCCGTATTCATGCAGATCAGGTGATCGTGCGCCTCGGCGTTCTCTTCATCGACAAAGTGCACATCGTTGGTGGCAATCAGCTTGATGTTGTGCTTGTGCGCCATCTCGATGAGCCAGGGGTTGAGTTTGTTCTGCTTGACGATACATCCGGGATTATATAGGGGATCCTTCGACGGATGGCGTTGAAGTTCAAGGTAATAGTCATCGCCGAAGAGACGCTTGTGCCAAAGGATGGCCTCTTCTGCCCCTTCCAAGTCGCCGTCCTCGAACTTGCGCGGCACTTCGCCACCCAGACAAGCCGAACAGCAAATCAATCCTTCGTGATACTTCTCCAGCACCTCATGGTCGATGCGCGGACGCATATAGTAGCCATCCACCCAGCCGATGGATACGGCCTTAATCAGATTCTGGTAGCCCTGCTTGTTCTTGGCCAGCAGGATCAGGTGCCAGCCGCTCATATCGACCTTACCTTCCTTTCGGGCCAATCCGCGATGCGCCACATAGACTTCGCAACCGAAGATAGGCTTGACGATGGGTTGTCCTGCCTTCGAACGAGCCTTGTTTTCCTTGGATGCAATGTCGAAAAAGTCCTTAATGCCGAACATATTGCCGTGATCGGTGATGGCAAAACCCGGCATACCGTCGGCGGCAGCCTTAGCGAAGAGTCGGCTGATTTTACACTGCCCATCGAGGAGCGAAAACTCTGTATGTACGTGGAGATGTGCGAAAGATTCCATAGTTCTTCTATAGGGAAGAGTAGTAAAAGGGGAGTAAAAGAGGAGTAAAAGGGGAGTAAAAAGGACATTACCCTGTTTATCGCCTTTTCGAGGGTGCAAATTTAGGATATATTTCCGACTTCTCCAAATATTTTTACAGTTTTATCAAATTTTTAAATCTTGGTTCTTGCCTAACGAGCAAATTTTGTTGCCACGATTGGTTGGACAAAGGCTCAATTATGGGGAAAGGTCTCTCTGTCATTATGGGTCCAATTTACGATTGCGAATTGGACTCTGGCGATCGGATGGGTCCAATTTACGTTAGAGAATTGGACGCCGACAATCGGACGGGTCCAATTTACTTTAGAGAATTGGACGCTGACAATCGGATGGGTCCAATTTACGTTACAGAATTGGACGCCGACGATCGGATGGGTCCAATTTACGATTGTGAATTGGACTCATACCAAAAGAAAAAATATAATATGAGTATTAGGCATCCAAACAGAGAAAAATGACACCGAGTTATCCTACTTTCCCAATGCTTTTCAGCCTTATAAATATCAAACCTTTTATATAATTATATGAAACAAAATGGACGATAGATTGAATTCCATTTTGTGTATTCCATATTACAAATATATTCCATTATCAAATGGGCTGTCGTTTTTTAGGTTCAGCAATTACCAACATATCAGGATTTTTATTAACTTTGCGCGCTGATTATTAAGTTATATGAAACAAAACATCCGTAATATTGCGATTATCGCACACGTTGACCACGGTAAGACGACCTTGGTCGACAAGATGCTCTACGCCGGCAACCTCTTTCGTGAGAATCAGGTGACCAACGACCTTATGCTCGACAACAACGAGCTGGAGCGCGAGCGCGGCATCACCATCCTTTCGAAGAACGTGTCAATCAACTACAAAGACACCAAGATCAACATCATCGACACCCCAGGCCACTCGGACTTCGGCGGCGAGGTGGAACGCGTGCTCAACATGGCCGACGGCTGCCTCCTCCTGGTCGATGCTTTCGAAGGCCCCATGCCGCAGACACGCTTCGTGCTGCAGAAGGCCATCGAAATCGGTCTGAAGCCCATCGTCGTGGTCAACAAGGTCGATAAACCCAACTGCACACCCGACATCGCGCAGGACAAGGTCTTCGACCTGATGTATAACCTCGGTGCCACCGAGGAGCAGCTCGACTTCGTGACCATCTTCGGCTCAGCCAAGCAGGGCTGGATGTCGGACGACTGGAAGAAGCCAACCGACAACGTCTATCCCCTACTTGACGCCATCCTTGAGAACATCCCAGCTCCCGAGGTCATCGAAGGCCCCACACAGATGCTCATCACCTCGCTCGAATACTCTTCGTTCGTAGGTCGTATCGCTGTAGGCCGCGTGCATCGCGGCAGCATCAAGCAGGGACAGATGGTGCTCCTGATGCACCACACCGACGAGGGTATCGTCTCGAAGCAAGTGAAGGTGAAGGAACTCTTTACATTCGAGGGCATGGGCAAGAAGAAGACCGACGAAGTCTTCTCGGGCGACATCTGCGCCATGACCGGCATCGAAGGCTTCGAAATTGGCGACACCATCAGCGACATCGAGACTGCTGAAGC
Source organism: Bacteroidales bacterium (assembly GCA_045545875.1). Taxonomy (GTDB): domain Bacteria; phylum Bacteroidota; class Bacteroidia; order Bacteroidales; family UBA3663; genus Liminaster. The sequence goes on along the minus strand of JAZQBS010000160.1, from coordinate 3,434 downwards.
CATGCCTCGCATCAAGGTCGACGAGCCAACGATGTCGATGCTCTTCACCATCAACGATTCGCCATTCTTCGGCAAGGACGGCAAGTACGTCACCTCGCGCCAGATTCAGGACCGCCTCTACAAGGAACTTGAAAAGGATGTGGCCCTGCGCGTCGAGAAAGACGAGACCCGCGATGGTGCGTGGGTAGTCTATGGACGTGGCGTGCTCCACCTCTCCATCCTTATCGAGACCATGCGTCGCGAGGGCTACGAGGTGGCTATCGGCCAACCTCAGGTCATTGTTAAGGAGATCAATGGACAGAAGTGCGAGCCTATCGAGCAGCTCACCATCAACTGTCCCGAGGAATTCAGCTCGAAGATGATTGACATGGTTACCCGTCGCAAGGGTGAAATGATTGCCATGGACACCCAGGGCGACCGTCAGCACCTCGAGTTCAAGATTCCATCGCGCGGCGTCATCGGCCTTCGCACCAACGTGCTCACTGCTTCGGCTGGCGAAGCCATCATGGCCCACCAGTTCCTTGCCTACGAACCTTGGAAGGGCGACATCGTGCGCCGCACCAACGGCTCGATCATCGCCAAGGAGGCTGGCACCGCCTTTGCCTACGCACTCGACAAACTGCAGGACCGCGGCAAGTTCTTCATCTTCCCGCAGGATGAGGTCTATGCCGGACAGGTAGTGGGCGAACACGCCAAGGACAAGGACCTCACCGTCAACGTCACCAAGTCGAAGAAACTCACCAATATGCGTTCGAAGTCGAGCGACGAGAAGGCTGCACTCATCCCACCGAAGGTATTCAGCCTAGAAGAGGCATTGGAGTACATCAAGGCCGACGAATATGTAGAAGTAACGCCCCACAACATTCGCATGCGCAAGATTGTGCTTGACGAACTGGAGCGCAAACGTCTGAAGCGTGCCGCCGGCATCGTTGACGACGAAGACGAGGATTAATCCTTAAAGGCTTTTAAGGGTTATTAAAGGGGAGTAAAAAGGGAGTAAAAGGGACGAATGAGCCCTTGGTTCCTTTTTAAAATGCCGATTGCATCGTCCCTTTTACTACCCTTTTACTACTCTTTTACTACCCTTTTACTACCCTTCTATTACCCTTTTGAAGAAGATCGATTGGTACATCATCAGGAAGTTCCTGGGCACCTTCTTCTTCGCAATTTTGCTCATCATGGCCATCGCTGTGGTCCTCGACTACAACGAGAAGATGGACAACTTTGCGGAGCATGAGGCACCCACCTTCGCCATATTCAAGTACTACTGCACGTTTGTACCTTATATGGCCAATATGCTGTCGCCTCTCGTCATCTTCGTGGCTTGCATCTTCTTCACCTCCAAGCTGGCCGGCAACTCAGAAATCATCGCCATGCTGGCCACCGGCATCTCGTTCAACCGCCTGCTTCGGCCCTATATGCTGTCGGCCCTCTTCCTGGGCTTGCTCACCTTTGCGCTCAACAGCTGGGTCATCCCCGTCACATCGGTGCCGCGTCTTGCCTTGCTCAAGCAATATTACAAGGACAAGGACAAGAAGACGCAATACAACAACCAGTTCATGGTGGCGCCTGGCGAAGTGGCTTTCTTCTACTCCTTCGACCGCGACAGCCAGACCGGTTATCGATTCGCACTGGAAAAGTTCGAGGGCACGCAGCTCGTCTCAAGACTCACGGCCGACCGCGCTTCGTGGGAAGGAAACGATACCTGGCACCTTACCAACTACAAGATTCGCGACATCACCGAACGCGGTGAGACCATTACCGAAGGCTATGCAATCGACACCGTGGTTCACGTGGCGCCCGAAGACATCATCGTCGGCTCAAAGGACATGGAGAAACTCACCACGCCTGCACTGAAGGAATATATCGACAAGCAGCGTGGCCGTGGCGTAGGTAACATCAAGGAATACGAGATCGAGTATCACAAGCGCTTTGCTGCCATCGCTACTTCGTTCATTCTGACGTTTTTGGGCGTATGCCTTTCGTCGAAGAAGATTCGTGGCGGCATGGGCATCAATCTGGGCATCGGCCTGGTGCTGGCGTTTGCCTACATTCTCTTTCAGACTGTCAGTTCATCGTTCGCCGTAAGTGGTGCGATGAGTGTGACGCTCGCCGTGTGGTTGCCCAACCTCGTTTACCTGCCCCTTTGCTGGTATGTCTATGAAAAGAAAGCACCAAAGTGATGGTAGTCACGCTACCAAAAGACAAAAAACCTAAAAAAAATGCTCCATTTTCGTAAATTTGGAGTGTTTTTTTTTGTTTATACAAAAATAATCATTATCTTTGTCCCCGTATTATATACTAAACAACATCAACAAATTACCAATATTCATCTAATCATTACACAATGAACAATTCGATTGAGTTAATGAACAAGGCTGCCAATAACATTCGCATCCTTGCTGCTTCTATGGTCGAGAAGGCCAAGAGTGGACACCCAGGCGGCGCCATGGGTGGTGCAGATTTTATCAATGTACTTTACAGCGAGTTCCTGGAGTACGATCCAAAGAACATGGCTTACGAAGGCCGCGATCGTTTCTTCCTCGATCCTGGCCACATGGCTCCCATGCTCTATGCTCAGCTCTGCCTCGCAGGCAAGTTCACTACCGATGAGCTTCAGACCCTTCGCCAGTGGGGTTCTCCAGTGACCGGTCACCCCGAACTCGAAGTTCGTCATCGTGGAATTGAGAACACCTCTGGCCCTCTCGGACAGGGACACTGCTTTGCTGTGGGCGCAGCCATTGCTGCCAAGCACCTCGATGCACTCCTCGGTGGTGGCATCATGGACCAGACCATTTATGCATATATTTCTGACGGTGGCGTTCAGGAGGAAATCTCGCAGGGCGCAGGCCGCATTGCAGGAACCCTCGGTCTTGACAACCTCGTAATGTTCTACGATTCGAACGACATCCAGCTCTCCACCGAGACTTCGGTCGTTTCTTCTGAGGATACTGCTGCCAAGTATCGCGCTTGGGGCTGGAAGGTTCTCGAGATCAATGGCAACGACGTTGAGCAGATCCGCGGCGCCCTCAATATTGCCAAGGCAACCAAGGGTCAGCCTACCCTCATCATCGGCAAGTGCATCATGGGCAAGGGTGCCCTCAAGGCTGACGGCACTTCCTACGAGCGCAACTGCAAGACCCACGGTGCTCCTCTCGGCGGCGACGCTTACGTGAACACCGTCAAGAACCTGGGCGGCGATCCTGAGAATCCATTCGAGGTATTCCCCGAGGTAAAGAAGCTTTATCTGCAGCGTCGTGCCGAGCTCCGCAAGATTATGGATGCCAAGTATGCCAAGAAGGCAGCTTGGGCTGAGCAGAACCCCGAGAAGGCTCACATGCTCAAGGAGTGGTTCAGCGGCAAGGCTCCCGTCATCGACTGGAGCAAGGTTCAGCAGAAGGCCGACGACTCGACCCGCAGCGCATCAGCTGCTG
>JAZQBS010000159.1:0-4888 GCA_045545875.1 Bacteroidales bacterium | reverse complement strand
ATATATATTATAATATATATAAATATAGAAGATATTTTTAGCTTGGAATGACTTTCTCAAGAACTGTAACACCGTAACAGCGTAACAATCCTGAACCTCGAACAAAGAGCCTGTAGCACCACGCAAACATATCACTTCCGTGAGGGAAAAATATGGTTTACGCGGCGGAAGTGATATCTGGGGCGAATGCTTAGCGGAAGAAGACGGGGACGGAGGGCTCGGATTCGTAGCAGGGGAGCCAGCTGGTGATGCTGTATCTGTCGTCGCCGGCGAGGACGATGCGGCTCTCCAGGATGTTGTACTCGTAGTTCTCGGGATAGTAGAGGCCGATGATCTCGTGGATGTAGCAGTTGATGCGGGCGTGGGAATAGGTGGAGAAGTCGGGGGCTTTGGAATAGCAGATCTCGAAGGTGCGGCGGAAGGGGGTGGTCTTCTCGGTGAACAGCCTGGACTCGCCCCAGCGCACGTAGCCAAGGGTGATTCCTACGGCTTTCATGTTCCAGAGGAATTCTTCGGGGTATTCCACGATTTCCACGTAGCCGCCTGGGGTCTTGATCCAGCGGTAGTCGTTGAGGTTCTTGGTGGCGCGGGGCGGGATGGTCAGGATTCTCTCGCGGTGGAGTGAGTCGAGGGGCTTGTGGGGGTCGTAGTAGCAGTAGCGGGTGCCATCGCTGTCGATACGGAAGCTTTGGGAGCGGTCGATGTAGATGGGCTGGTCGGTCTTGTTCTTGATCTGGATGAAGAATACGCGGTCTTCCTTGTCGTTGTAGATGGCGTTCTTGATGCGTTTCTTGATGATGGTGACTTCTACGTCGGGGGTTGACATGAGGGAGTTTTCATCTACCCAGAAGATGGCCGTGAAATCCTTGGACAACCGTTCGGAGGAATACAGGTTGGAGCTTTTTTGGCAATGGTTGTATCGGTTTATGACCTTCGCGTTACGCTTGTCGGGCTCGGCGTTGACGAGTTTCCGTGTGGATTGCTGCGCCATGACTGTCAGGGTGCAGAGCATGCAGCATAGAAGGATTGTCTTTTTCATATTCCGTAGGTTGTGATGGTGAAACAGTTTCGCTTGTGGCAAAGATACTTAAAAAACGACGGTAACGCGCGGGGGAAATCCCTATGCAGTATGGACGTTTACGAATTTTAACGGACGGAGTGGATTTTATTAACAGATTTTTACAGGTTACGATAGGGCGATTTTTGGCCGTTGGGGGATTTTGGAGTAACTTTGCAGTGTTGAAAGTGAAGAGTGAAGAGTGAAGAATTTGCTACCGCGCGGGCTTGTTCTGAAACCTGAAACCTGAATTTTTCGATTAAGCGAGAGCCATGATGCTTGCATCAATGGCCGAGCGTGAGAAAAATCATCAACGAAGTTGATAAACTTGGAACTTGAAACTTGAAACATTAACCTTTAACCTTAAACCTTAAAACTAAAAACAATTATGGCAAAAATCGGAACTTTGAAGTATCGCCTGGTGCAGAACAACAACGAACACCAGACTGGGGCTTTCAAGAAGTGGTACATCAGGGCGGTGCAGGACCGCACACTCACGTTCGACGAGTTCGTGCAGCACATGGCCGACCACAACTCGCCTTACTCGCGAGGCGTGATCCACGGAGTGCTCATCGACATGCTCGCGTGTCTGCAGGAGCTGATTCTGGACGGCAAGTCGGTGCGCCTGGGTGAGCTGGGACTGGTATCGCTGGGCATCTCCTCGAAGGGTGTGGACTCGGTGAAGCAGGCTTCGGTGAGTGAGCAGGTGAAGGGTGTGCATCTGCTGGTGCGCAACACGAAGACTTGGAGCAACGCTGAACTCCGCAAGCTCTGCAAGATTGAGGAGCTGGAGAAGAATGCAGTAGAGAAAGAGGAAGAGGAGCCCACCCCGTAAAATGACCCACCTAAATCCTCCCTGTTTAGGGAGGACTTACAAAATCACTTTACTGTTTAACCTTAAAATGACCCTAAAGCCTAACGCCCTCCCTAAACAGGGAGGGACGGGGTGGGTCTCCCACTTAAACTATGAAAAAGAAAGAACTCTGGAAAACGATTATTCAGGTGCTTATTGCGGCCTTGACGGCGCTGGGCACGGCGCTTGGTGCGGTGAGTTGTCTGTAGCCTCCGCCCTCAAAAAGAGAGAACTCCCTACCCTCTTCTTCGGGGCGGGGAGTTTTCTCGTTTTATGAGTGCCCTCCGGGCAGAATTGAAAATCGGCGGCCGAAGGGAAAGCCAAATCTTTCAAATCTTATCCAAAATCAAACGACTTATTTTTGATTAAATTTGTTAGATTTCTCGCCGTAGGCGACTCCAAATTATTCACTGCCTTGCCTTATACATCCTCATGCCATACGCGCAAACCACGACGAAGCAAATGAAGGGCAGGATGAACGAGGCGTTGGTGGCGGGGAAGGAGCCCAGGACGGTGCCCTGGTCGATGATGGCGGCCTGGAACGGGGGCAATACGCTTCCGCCGAGGATGGCCATGATGAGACCGGCTGCGCCGAACTTGGCATCGTCGCCAAGGCCCTTCAGGGCAATGCCGTAGATGGTGGGGAACATGAGCGACATGCAACCGCTGACGGCCACGAGGCAATACATGCCGAGGCGGTTCTGGAAGAGAATGACGCCGAGCGTGCAGAGCATTCCGCCGATGGCAAAGGCTGCCAAGAGACGGGCGGGATTGACGTATTTCATGAGATAAGTGGCCACGAAGCGGGAGCAGATGAAGAGCAGCATGGCGGCGATGTTGAAGCGCTGGGAGAGCACTTCGGCGGCCTGCTCGCCCATGCCTTCGGCCATGAAGACAAGCGTGCCGTACTGGATGATGAAGGTCCAGCACATGATCTGCGCGCCCACGTAGAAGAACTGGGCGATGACGCCCTCGCGGTAGTATCTGAGGGCGAAGATGCGGCGCAGGGTAGGCATGAAATGGATGTCGCGGTTCTGGTCGCCGTTCTTGGGCATCTTGACGAGCATGATGACGATGAACATGGCCACGATGACGAGTCCGATGGCCAGATAGGGCGAGATGAGGACGGAGAGGTCTGCTTCCTTCATGGCGTCAAACTGCTCGGGCGAGAGGTTGGCGCGCTCGGAGGATGACATGGGGTTGAGCCGTGCCTGGATGAAGTTCATGGCCACGTACATGCCGATGATGGAGCCGCAGGGGTTGAAGCACTGGGCCATGTTGAGTCGGCGCGTGGAGGTTTCCTCGGAGCCCATCGTGAGGATGTAGGGGTTGCAGGAGGTCTCGAGGAACGAGAGTCCGCAGGTCATGATGAAATAGGCGATGAGGAAGCATCCGTAGATGCCCACCATCTTGGCGGGGAAGAAGAGCAGGGCTCCGGTGGCATAGAGCCCGAGGCCCATGAGCACGCCCGACTTGTAGGAGAATTTCCTAATGAAGATGGCTGCCGGGAAGGCCATGCAGAAGTAGCCTCCGTAGAAGGCCACCTGCACGAGTGCGCCCTCGGTGACGCTCATCCTGAAGATCTTGGAGAAGGCTTTCACCATGGGGTTGGTGATGTCGTTGGCAAAGCCCCAGAGCGCGAAACAGAGGGTGACCAGGATGAAGGGGATGAGGTAGTGGGAAGGGACGACAGACCCAGCCAATGACTCAGATCCAGACTCTCCCCCTTGCCCCTCCCTATGAGGGAGGGGAGTAGTATCTTTTGTAGTTTGATTGCTGTTCACGATATTTTTAATTAAACATTTTATAATCAATAAGGCACCCCTACTCCACCCCGAAATTCAAGTAATTACTCCCCTCCCTATAGGGAGGGGCTGGGGGGTGGGTCTGTTGGGGTTTAGGTCTTTTTTTATTTGTACATCGGTCCGAAGTTCTGGCAGGCACGATAGTCGGCGCCTTCCTTGTCCATGCCGAAGGCATTCCAGCAGGCGGGACGGAAGATGTCTTCGTCCTTCACGTTGTGCATGCAGACGGGTATACGGAGCATGGAGCAGAGGGTGATCACGTCGGCTCCGATGTGGCCGTAGGCGATAGCGCCGTGGTTGGCTCCCCAGTTGTTCATCACGGAATAGACGTCGCGGAAGGCATCCTTCGTGGGATCGAGGCGCGGGGCAAACCATGTGGTGGGCCATGTGGGATCGGTGCGCTTGTCGAGGATGTCGTTCACTTCGGGATCGAGCTCCACGGTCCATCCTTCGGCCAGCTGGAGCACGGGGCCGAGACCCTTCACGATGTTGACGCGCATCATCGTCATGGGCATTCCGCCGCGGGTGAGGAAATGGCTCGAGTAGCCGCCTCCACGGAAGTAGTCGCGATCGGCAGGCATCCACGAGGTGGCCTTGAGGCAGGCCTCGGCGTCCTCGGCGGTCATCTCCCAGGGTGATTTCATCACTGGACGGCCCTGCTCGTCAGACATAGCTCCGGTGGCGTCGAGCGTAGTGGCACCCGAATTAATAAGGTGGATGAATCCGCCGGCGGCTGCTCCCTCGGGCTTCTTGCCGGTGACGCGCTCCACGGCTTCGGGGCTCCAGTAGGTGCGGATGTCGGAGAACATGACGCCCTTGTTGGTGAGCAGATGGCCGAAGAGCATGGAGATGCCATTGAGCGAGTCGTTCTCGGTGGCCAGCACATCGGCTTCGCGAATGCCGTTCCAGTCGAACGAGGTGCACATCATAGACTCGGGGAAGTCGAAGTTGGGCTTATAGTCGGTCCATTGGCGCTGACCCTGCACACCGCCGAGGATGGCGTTGTGGCCCTTGGCCTCCTCGAAGTAGCCCATCTCGGCGAGCTTCGGGTTGCCGTGCATCAGGTCGCGGATGATCATCATGCACTTCACGGTGAACTCCCAGTCCTGATCCTTCTCTTTGCGATTCTTTCCCTTACCCTTGCCATTGTAGGTAGTCATTGGCACACCGGGG
>JAZQBS010000158.1:0-18456 GCA_045545875.1 Bacteroidales bacterium | reverse complement strand
TCATGATGCTTGCTACTATCGGATATAGCACTCTGTCGGCCGTCATGATGCTTGCTACTATCGGATATAGCACTCTGTCGGCCGTCATGATGCTTGCTCCAATCGAATAGAGCACTCTGTCGGCCATCACGATGCTTACTCCAATCGGATAGAGTACTCTGACGGCCGTCACGATGCTTACTCCAAACGGATAGAATACTCTGTCGGCCGTCACAATGCTTCAGCAATCGGATATTGCACTCTGTCGGCCGTCACAATGCTTGCTTCTGACAGAAAACAAAGTTTCTTTATCTTGAGCAGGAATTCAGCGACATGAAGACTTGAAAAATATGAAATCACATAACATTTTCTCTCAAATATTTTGTCAATTCATTTATTTATCATATCTTTGCCGAAAGAAAACGATGGAAACACCCGATCTTATCGCGTAACACTTATGACAGATACCGAAGAAAAAGAATACATCCAAGCATTTGCGAATGGAAACAATCGAGCCTTCGAACTGTTGTTCCTTTATTATCAGCCACGACTGGTTGCATTTATCAACGGCTTCATTAAGGATGTTGAGGAAGCCCGCGACATGAGCCAGGACATCTTTCTGAGACTATGGGAAAACAGACAAAGATGCGGAGAGATACTTTCCTTCAAGGCCTTCCTCTTCAAGACGGCCAAGTTTGCCATCTACAACCACTTCGACCATCAGCTTGTCAACGACAAGTATGTGGAACTGATGTTATATACCCCCACAGAGACCGACGACACCGAAGAACGCCTCTTTGCCCAAGAACTTCAGCAACTCATTGAACTTACAGTAAAGAACATGCCCGAACAACGACGACGCGTCTTTGAGATGAGCCGTAAGGAAGGGTTGTCGAACGAGGAAATAGCCCAAAAGCTTGGCATCAGCAAGCGCACCGTGGAAAACCACATTACCACCGCATTGGCAGCAATACGCAAGGTAACCTTCCTCGCCCTCCTGCTTTGGGGAGCATGAAATAATTCAATCCCTTGTGTGCAAACCATCATTTAGCTTTCTTACTTATAAACGAAGCAAAAATGAGCAAATTGAATATAGAAAAAATCATAAGGACTTACTTTCACAGTCATCTCTCGGAATCCACACGTCGCAAGTTCGCGTGGTGGATGGTCAACTCTTCGGATGAAGACAATGCCAAGGACGAAGCCATGCAGCACCTTTGGGAAGAAAGTATGGCGGGAATAGACATACAGACACTAAATGATCTGGAAGCATTGAAGTCCAGAATAGGCTATAATAACAGCACAACTGACCAGCCATCAAAGCGCAGGAAATATTGGTCGGCAGCCGCTGCCATCGGCTTGATGGCTGTGCTGGCAGTCGCATCCTATTTTATTGGAAGTTTCCGCTCTGACATTGGTGACGAGTTCGTGCATATCAGTGTTCCTTACGGGCAGACCAAATTCCTTTGCCTCGAGGACAGTACACGAGTGACCATCAATGCCGGTACGACACTTATCTATCCACGTCGCTTTGGCAAAGGGAAGCGAAACGTCTTCTTGTCGGGCGAGGCTAATTTCGATGTCACTCGAGACGAGAAACGCCCCTTCACAGTAGAAACTCAAAGCATCAACGTTACAGCATTAGGAACGAAGTTCGAGGTACAAGCCTACCCTGATGCCCGTACGGTGAGCACCGTGCTCGAAGAAGGCCGCACCAAAGTAGTGATTGTGGAGGCAGAGGCCAAGACCTCAGGCCGCACATACATAATGTCGCCCAATCAGAACCTTGTATACAACAAGGCAACCGGAGAAGTATCCCTCACCGAAATAGATGCAAGCCGACGCCTATCTTGGGAAAAAGGCAACCTGATCTTCGAAGGAGAGGACTTCAAGACCATCCTCCAAGCCTTGGAGCGCAAATATAACGTGACCATTATCTGTGACCATATAGAAAAAATGAACGGCAAATTCTTTGTCAAGTTCCGAGCCGATGAAACGCTTCACGACGCTTTGGATATCTTGGGCAACCTTAGCCAGCGATTCACATATAGGGAAGAAGGCGATACAATCTATTTGTCGCCAACTAAATAATTTCGATAAAAAAAAATGATTTTCGTTTGTGTGTGCCCATAACTCTTGCTTTCTTGTTTGTGAAAAGGCAGATTGCCGACCTGCAATAACCATCACAACACGACAGACGAGTTAACTAACATAAACTACAAATCAGATGAACAAAAAGCATTACTTGAGCCGAGGCATTGTCCTTGCCTCGCTATGCATGATGGCACCCTTTGCCATCTGGGCACAAACAGTCAGATTTTCCCCTCAAGAAAGCACCCTGCGAGCAGTCATCACTGCTATCGAAAGGCAATCGGGCTACTCGGTGGATTATGACGCATCGGACATCGATGTGAACGTCGCCGTCAAAGCCCACGACATTGACGGAAACATTGGTTCCGCCATGGAAGAAATACTTGCTGGGACAGGTTTGACCTGTGAAGTGAAAGGCAAACACATCATTATCAAAAAAGCCGATGCCCCACGCAAAGGCCGTATTGTGACTGGTACCATCCTCGATGAGCTTGGTGAACCTGTTGCTGGTGCTACCGTCTTAGCCAAAGGTACTAAGATCGGTACAGTAACCGACATCAACGGCAACTATTCACTCGAAGTACCTGACGACTGCAAGGTGTTGCAATATTCCTACATCGGATACACCCCGCAAGACATCTCCATTGATGGTCGCCGCGCAGTCAATGTCACTATGACCGAAGATTCTCAGTTGCTCGACGATGTAGTAGTCGTAGGTTATGGTGTACAGCGCAAAGTGGACCTCACTGGTTCCGTTTCTGCCATTACTTCAAGGGAATTGGAGAACAAGCCCGTGATGAGTACTGCTCAGGCACTGGCAGGTGTGGCTCCCGGTCTTAGTGTTGTTGCCAATTCAGGTCGTCCAGGTGCAGGTGCTTCCATAAAGATTCGTGGTACGGGCACCTTCTCTTCGGCTGGCAATGACCCTCTTATCCTCATCGATGGATTGGCAGGAAGCATCGATGATGTCGATGCGAATGACATTCAGAGCATCTCTTTCCTCAAGGACGCCGCTTCGGCCTCTATCTACGGCAATCGTGCCGCCAATGGTGTGATCCTCATCGAGACCAAGAAGGGCGTACAAGGCAAGACGCATGTGACTTACAGCAACCAGTTCGGTTGGCAGACAGCCAACGAACTGCCCGAATTCCTTGAGTCGGCCGACTATGCCACCTATTATAATATGGCAATGACCAATATGGGCAGGGCAGAAGTTTATTCGGCTGACGATATCCAGAAGTACCGCAACGGCAGTGATCCCGACCATTACCCCAACGTCAACCACCTCAAGTGGCTTCTTGAAAGCGGCTCGGGATTCCAACAGCAGCACAATATCAGTGTGCAGGGTGGCAGTGGCAACACGACCTATAATCTTTCCGTCGGACTGCGCGAACAGAATGGTCTTACTGATCGCACTCAAAACCGTCGCCTTACAGCCCTCTTTACAATGAAAAGCGAGCTGAACGACAACCTTACTCTCACCTTTAACCTCAATGCTTATCGTAACAGATATGGCGCTCCCTATGGATCAGGCAGCATTGACGGTATTATTGGTTATGCTGTTCGCGAGACTCCTGTCATTGCAGGCAAGAAGAGCGATGGCACATATGGATACCAAGATGACTACTGTCCTGAGGGTTGGCTTGACAGCGAATCGTTTGTCAAGAACTATTCCACCAACATCTCTTCGTCGGCTCAATTGAAGTGGACGACACCTATCAAAGGCCTTTCTCTGACAGGAAAAGCTGGTGCCAACTACTATACCTCTTACAACAAGACTTTCAAATCGACTGCACAGTTTGACGAGAACAAGAGCATCGGCCCCAATTCCCTTTCGGTCAATAGCTCCAATAATCTCTATACCGATGTTGAGGCATTGGCCAACTATGACCTCAAAGTATCTGACCATTCGCTGAATGTGCTGCTTGGCACGTCTCTCGAACAGACACAGAACAAGGGCATGAATGGCTATCGAACCACATTCCCCAACAACTATCTCTACGAACTCTCTTCAGGCGATGCTTCGACATCTACCAACGGAAGTTCACTAACTGAATACACGTTGTTGTCGTTCTTCGGCAGGGTAAACTATTCGTTCAAGGATCGCTATCTTCTCGAGGCCAATGTACGTGCCGACGGTTCTTCGCGTTTTGCCGATGGCAAGCGTTGGGGCGTCTTCCCCTCCGTCTCTGTAGGTTGGCGTGTTTCGGAAGAAGCATTCTGGAAGGATGCTGCCATTGCTTCCTGGTTTGACAATCTGAAGATTCGTGTATCAGAAGGTGTGCTCGGCAATCAGAACATTGAAGTATATCCCTATCAGCAGACCTATTCGCTTGGTCACAACTATGTGTTGGGTGGCACATTAGTTTCGGGTGCCTATAGTGCAACTTACAAGAACGAAAACGTCACTTGGGAGCGTACCAGCATCTTTGATGTAGGTCTTGACTTCGGTATGTTCGGCGGACGTTTGAATGGTGCTGTAGATTATTTCTACAAATATACCAGCGACATTCTTGCTTCGGTAGAAGTAGCCACAATCATGGGACGCGGTGTCGGACAGTCGAATGTGGGTGCAGTTTCGAACAAAGGTATCGAAATAGAACTCAACTGGAAGGGCCGCATTGGCAAGGATTTCGAATATAGCATTGCCCCTAATTTCACATACGTGAAGAATGCCGTTGAGAAACTTGCTGATGGAGCCAAGGAGGATATCAACAACAGCCGTATCGTCGGTGAGCCTATTGGTATCATCTACGGTTATGAGACTGAGGGTCTATTCGTCAATCAATCAGAAATTGACTCCGCTCCTGAGCAGCTCGTAGGCAAGTCAAGTCTCAAGCCAGGTTATGTCCGTTACAAGGATCTTGATGGCGATGGCAAGGTTACTGCTAATGAGGACCGCAAGGTGCTCGGTTCGATGACTCCCAAGTTCTACTATGGTCTCAACCTCTCTGCTTCGTACAAGGGGCTCGATCTTTCAGTCCTTTTCCAGGGACTGGGCGGACATAAGCGTCTGATTGGTTCGTATATGGCATACGCCTTCTACAATGGTGGTCAGATTCAGAAGTGGCAGGCTGATGGCGCTTGGACAGAGGCCAATCCCGACAAGTGGGCCGAGTATCCACGCATCGAAACAATGAATATGAACCATGTGAATGCTCAGACATCAGACTACTGGGTGCGCAATGCAAGCTATCTGCGTTGCAAGAACATCCAACTGGGTTACACCTTGCCTAAGCAGGTGGTTCGCAAAGTAGGAATCGATAATGTAAGACTTTTCTTCAGCGGACAGAACCTATTCACATTCAGCTCATTCTATAAGGGATGGGATCCCGAGAACGAAATCGGAACAGGCGATGCTCCATCTTACTATCCTATCACCAGAATATTTTCATTCGGCATGAATGTCAAGTTCTAAGTTTAACTCATTAAGACATTTCAGTTATGAAAACCATCAATACAACTCGCGATATAGTTAGGGCACTTGCCCTTGCAATGATAGCCCTGGTGGGACTGGGCAGCTGTTCGGATGACCTTCTGGAGAAGAACCCTCCTTCGGAAATCTCTAACGGCAACTTCTGGACAGGCGAAAGCGATGCCATGCTCGCCTTGGTAGGATGTTACAACTCATCGTCCGGTTGGAACCACGATAATTTCGATTCGCCTCAGGGCATGCTTTATCTGGACTTTGCTGGCGGCAACGGCACCGAGAAGGAGAACTTCACTTCCCTCATGTGTAGCACCAATACTTTGGCGACCAACAGCAATCTGCGCTACTATTGGTCCAATGCATATACCAATATCGCCAACTGCAACACCTTCCTCGACAACATCGAATCGTGCAAAATGAGTGAGGACAAAATCAAGGCTTGGGCTGCCGAAGTGAAGTGCATCAGGGCTTCCTTCCTCATGAAACTTGCCTTCCACTACAAGGATGTCCCCATGCCTCTCACCACACTCAACATTGAGGAAGCCAATACGATTGAGCAGACTCCTCAACAACAGGTTTATGACCAATGCGAGAGAGACTTGCTTGAAGCCATCTCCCTTCTGCCTCTCGAATATCCTTCGTCAGACTATGGCCGCTATACACAGGGCGCAGCTCGTGCATTGCTTGGCCGTCTCTATCTGGCCGAAGAGCGCTGGGCTGATGCTGCCAGTCAGTATCGTGCCATTATCAGCTCAGGCAAGTATGAGATTGACAGGAGTAATGGTAGTGACAGCTACGAAAAACTCTTCTGGTATGGAGGTGAGAATAGCAAGGAGCAACTCTTCTTCATCAACGGTGCCAAAGGCCAATACACATGGTCACGCTACATTTACCTCACTCCTGAGACTTATGGTGGATGGCACCAGTTCGCTGTCTATAACGAATTGGTCAAGGAATACTTCTGCAGCGATGGCCTGAGCATCGAAGAGTCGCCGCTCTACGACAAGGCTGACCCTTATGCCAATCGTGACATCCGTCTCTACGCTTCGGTATTCCTTCCTCCTCTGGGCAGTTATCCAGGCACCGAGTTCAAAGGTCAGGTTTACGACTGCTACAACGGTGGTTCGAGCAGCGATGCCTACAACAAGTTCAATCTTTTCAATGGATATTGCCCCAAGAAAGGCCTCGACCCTTCGAACGAAGACATCTGGAGTGCTTATGTATATGTTCCCGTCATTCGTTATGCTGAAGTGTTGTTGAGCTACCTTGAGGCAGTCAACGAGTACGCACCTAACGAGGTCGATCAGACACTTCTCGACCTTACCATCAACGATGTTCGCGATAGAGCTTTGTTGCCAGGACTTAGCAAGTCTACGCTTTCTAGCCAGCAGGCCGTGCGCAATGCAGTTCGCAAGGAGCGTCGTGTAGAGTTGGCTTTCGAAGGTCTCCGTCTCTTCGACGTATTGCGTTGGGGAATTGCCAGTCAGGAGCTGAACCACACCTTCACAGGCGTGATGTTGAGCGATGATCCCACTGCTCACAACTATGGTGGCAACTCAGCCCGTGATGCCGATGGTTACTATCAGTTCGAGCAAAGGGCTTGGGCTTCGCACAATCGCTATTGGCCTATTCCACAGAATGACTTGAACGTGAACAAGAGCCTTGTTCAAAATGAGGGTTACAATTGATATGTTGACATACTCATTCCCTGTATCAGACCAAATGTTTGGTTAATATAAAATGTGTGTTGAGGGGAGAAGCTATACTTCATGACTTCTCCCCGTTTCCCTTTTACCTACTTAAATCAAATTATTATGAAGTATTACAATCTAATTGCATGTATTGCAGCATTGACTGTGATGCCAATTTGTGCCCAGGATTTCTCCATCCCCGTTCTGGAAAACGAAGAGACAATGGCAACTGGCAAATTTGAACCTACGTGGGAATCGCTCAGCACCTACGAGGTGCCGGAATGGTTCCGTAATGCCAAGTTCGGCATCTGGGCACACTGGGGACCTCAGTGCGTGGAGGGCTCGGGCGACTGGATGGCTCGCAGTCTCTATATGGAAGGCTCACGGGAATATGAATTTCACTGCAAACACTACGGACATCCTTCAGAGGTGGGCTTCAAGGACATCCTTCCCCTCTTCAAGGCCGAGCGTTGGAACCCAGATTCGCTGGTGGCGTTCTACAAGGAGATTGGCGCACAATATTTCTTCGCGTTGGGCAATCATCACGACAACTTCGACCTTTGGGACAGCAAGTACCAGCGCTGGAACTCGATGAACATTGGTCCACACAAGGACATCCTGGCAGGATGGGCAGCAGCTGCCAAGAAGGCAGGTTTGCCCTTCGGCATCTCGTTCCATGCCGATCATGCGTGGACGTGGTACGAGCCTTCGCGTCGCTACGACACCAAGGGTGACAAGATGGGCGTGCCCTACGACGGCTGGCTGACGAAGGATGATGGCAAGGGCCAATGGTGGGAAGGCTACGACCCGCAGGAACTCTATGCACAAAACCATCCGCTAAGCGAAGGAACCTGGGCCAATGGAATGATTCATCGCCAATGGGGATGGGGCAACGGAGCCTGCCCTCCTTCGCAGGAATTTGCCACCAACTTCTACAACCGCACCCTCGATGCCATCAACCGTTACAATCCCGACTTGCTCTACTTCGATGTCACCGTGCTTCCTTTCTATCCGGTTAGCGATGCCGGCATGAAGATCACCGCGCATATGTACAACCACAGCATGGCAACCCACGGCGGCAAGAACCAGGCTGTCGTCTTCGGCAAAATATTGGAGAACGACCAGCAGCGACAGGCATTGGTATGGGACGTGGAGCGCGGTGCCCCAAATGAGATTCAGCCCGAGCCATGGCAATGCTGCAACTGCATCGGTGGCTGGCACTACAATACCGACATCTATGAGAAAGGAACCTACAAGAGTGCAGCGACAGTGGTCAAACTATTGGTCGATATTGTTTCGAAAAACGGCAATATGCTGCTCTCCGTTCCTCTGCGTGCCGATGGCACATTCGACGAAAAGGAAGAAGCAATCCTGAATGAATTCGGAGCCTGGATGAAGGTCAACAAGGAAAGCATCATCGGAACACGTCCGTGGAAGGTCTTCGGCGAAGGCCCAATAGCCGAAACCACAATTGCCATCAATGCACAAGGCTTCAACGATGGCAATTACACCAAGGCCGACGCACGCGACATACGTTTCACCCAAACCTCGAAGTACATCTATGTTACCCCTTTGGGTTGGCCAGACAATCATCAGATCATCATCCGTTCATTGGCAAAGAACAGCAAATTCCACCCAGGAGGAATCTCGAGAGTGGAGTTGTTGGGATACGGCAAACTGAAATATGAGCGCACGAAGGAGGGACTCGTAGTGACATTGCCTGAAGTGCCGCTCAATGGCATTGCCCCTGTTATCAGAATCAGGAAGTAGCAGGCCGATCATCGAGCGGAGACAGCCTCCCTGAGCACACGTTTGCACTCGTCGAGGTTCGAGCTGAATAGCGCCTGATAGATGGCATCCTTGAGGCGGGCATTCTGCTGTTGCAGGTCGATGACCTGGCGCTGCAGATCATTGACTTCATCAGCCGAACCATAGTATTCGTTGGGCTGGTAATTACCTGCAGGCGACGTATAGGCATTGTTGTCCGACGTAAGCGTATTGACAGCAGTGCCCTGTTGATTGTAGCCTTGCTGGCCATAGTTCTGCTGGCCATTGCCTCCCGTCTCGCGAATGTCGCTGAATGCACTCCAATAGTTGGCATTGCGATAGGCCGAATATGTACCGTAGGGCACATAGAGGGTAAATGGCACCTTGTTGTTGTCATTCAGCGGGAAAGCGGAAGCGGCCACTGTCGGCGGCTCGGGGCTATTGACATAAAGCGCCTTCATCGCTTCGCAGTCCTCGAAGGCTTCGATACCGATTTTCTTGACGCTGCGTGGCAACGTGAGCTCAGTGAGCGAACTGCATTCCTCAAATGCCTCATCACCGATGGTTGTTATGGCATCCGGAAGATTCACGGTGGTCAGGCTGCGACACTTCTGGAAGGCAGCATTGTCGATGTAAGTCACAGTGGCAGGCACAGTGACGGCAGTCAGGCTGCGGCAATGCACGAAAGCCGACTTGCCGATACCGACAACGGTGTAACGCGTGCCCTCGGCATCGGTGACCTGGGTAGGAATGACAAGGCTACCGCTCACGTACGATGCATTGCGCTCGGTATAATACATGCGCGACACCTCGCACTCATTCTTCGAAAGGACATTGAAGTAGAGAACTCGTCCGTCGGACATCGTTGCCTGGAAATCATAGGCCATCGCCTGAAGGGCGGCGAAGAGGACCAGGAGCAGTGTGAATAGTTTTTTCATAAGTATTGTCTTTTTATAAGTTTCACGGTTTGACGCCGCAAATATAAAGATAATTCCCGACACTTCCAAAAGTATCGGGAATTTTTTTAATGTAAAATCATTTATGTCGTTCTTTTTTTACTGAGTAACATACTTGCGTCCGTTCTGGACCTTGATGCCGCGTGTCTGTTCTGTGGTGCGACGGCCTTCGACATTGAAGATATACTGCTGGGCAGGAGCCTGCGCAGCCTCAGCCACTGTCTCGACGCCCACAGTCTTTCCAGCCTTCACAGCATATTCCTCCTGAGCCTTCTCCATCTGGGCGCGGAATTCGGGACTGCCCTGCAGGGCGCAGAAGCCAATGCTGGCAGCCGTACGGCTTGCATCCACATCGCTCTGCCAGTGGGCACCTACGATGACACGGCTGTTGCAGTAGTCCCAGCCACGCTTGAAGATCTCGTTGGCACGTTCAGGAGCAATCTGAGCCAGCAGCAGGGCAACGCCCCAGCCACGCAGAGAGTGGCCCGAAGGATAACTGCCTTCACCGCGCAGGTCGTCCTCCTCGTGCGAAGGCATGGCTTCATCGAAACGCTCGAAAGGACGCTGACGACCATAGTATGCCTTGCACTTCTTGCGCATAGGATCGGTGGTTGCAAGACTGTTTACAAGCAGCTTGTAGATCTCGGGGGTATCCTCGGGGGTGACAGTTAGGCCAAAGGCCTCGGCATACTGTCCGAAGAATTTTGTCAGGTCGTCCCACTCGGCATCGGCAATGGCCAAAGCCACGCGTTCGGGATCCATGCGCTGCTGTTTGCCCCAGCAGTAGCGAACAACGTCATTGGCAAACTCTGGGCTGTCGAAAGCCGGTGGTTCGGGCATGATTTCGAGCAGTTCGGGCATCTCGTTCAATTCGTAGTATGGTTGTGCAGACTCATTCTGTGCGTTAATGTTCATTGTAGCCATTACGGCGGCTACGGCCAAAATAAGATACTTTTTCATCGTGAGTTTTTATTTGACGCGAATAGATTGTATGTCCATAGCCTTCAGCCTCTATGGGGATGGAGGCTATGGCAATTGATGTATTAGCGATTGAGCCTGATCTTGTAACCGACAGAGAGCTGGAGATAGGCATTCTTCAAATCCTTGTCCTCGTAGGTCTTCTCCTTGGTGACATTCGACAGACCGATGTTGTAACGTGCATCGACGAAGAGATGGTTGCTCCATTCGTAGCTGATGCCGACGGGGATCGAGACATCAATCTTGTTGAATTCCGACTTGTCACTCAAGCTCATGCTGACACTGTAGTCGGCATCGTCCTTATAGGTCACCGTGCCCTCCCTGCGTGCACCGGTGAGGTAGGCAGCCTGTACTCCGGCGTGCAAAGCCAAACCTTTCCAGACATAGAGGTTGGCGGTAACGGGAACGGCCAGGTAATGTGTCTTGACGGAAGCATCCTTGAGCTTGTATTCGACATCGCCATCTTTCCACTTGTGGTCTTTCCAACCTGTTCCAGCCATGAGCCAATCGAGGCCACCCGAGATGCTGAACCTCTTGGCCAGCTGTTTTTCGAGCTCAAGGCCCACCACATGGCCTCCTGTGGCAGAAGCCTCCAAATCGCCGCTGGGCAGGTTAATGGTTGAACCGGGGCCAAGAGCAAGGCTGAGATCCATATCGGGGGTGTTGATCATTGTTGCCCCTGTGAAACCGTAACGTACGTTGAGCGACCAGGTACCTGCATCATATTGTGCACTGGCTGTAAGTGTTGCCACCATCATTGTGGCCATAAGCATAATCTTTTTCATATAGCTTGAATTTTTTTGAGTTATTGTTGTTTTTGATTATTGTTATTGTTGATGATTTTATTCGACTTGATGACTGCTTCGTTCTTCGGAAGCATCTGCGCTTGGGCTCTTAGGAAGGTCAGCCCACAGACCATTGCATACATGCGAATCATTGTTTATTTCTTTAATGTTGAAAAATCTTGTTTGTTTCGTGTCTTGTCAAGTGTTTCCTTGATTTTGACGCTGCAAAGGTACGGGCTTTTCGTGAGTGCTCCAAACATTCTTACCACTTTCTATGTGGACTGTAGCGACAGGATGCCCAAATGACGACAGACGCGACAAGACCCTGCTGGATCTGTCGCGTCCGTCAATGATTTTTGTCAGAAAATGGTGTTAGAAGTAGTCTCCTCCCTCGATGTTGCTGAAATAGGCGGTGATGTCCTCCCGTTCGGGAAGCTTGTCGATGTACGCCTTTCCTTCAGCTGGACTGATCGACTTGCCGTTCATTTGGCATTCGGTATAGATGCCATTGACCTTCAAGGCCGTAAATTCCTCGATCTGCTCGCCATCCTTTAAGCCAATGACTCGGGTACGAACGGTCATGCCGTCTTCAGGACTGGAAAGGCACAAGTAGCACACATTGCGGCCATGATCCATCGTCGTGGGCTTGAGCTGCGGTGTCTCGACAGCTATGAGCCTGAACTGTCCATCCTTGCGGATGAAGAAGGCCCCACGCTGGTCAAGGCTATCGCGCAACCAGATCCACTCATTGCTATAGTCAAGATAACAATGAGCCCATTTGGTCAGCTCGACATCCTTGTCTTCCTTGGCAGCAGCCTCCCGATACATTTCCTTCATCTTGGCAAAGTCGGCCTTCCAGACGGGTATCTCCTCGTCGATCATGTACTGGTACATGTCGAACTGATCCAGCACATATTTCCCGTCCTGCAAATAGGCCATGCCTACCGTGAAGCTCTCTACCGCCGAGCGGGTATAGCAAAGCTCCAGACCATTGGGGCCTTCGAAGGCACATTCGATGCAATTGGAGATGTACTCGCCATCATCATCGACATTCCAGCCGAATGAGGTTTCCGATTCGTAATAGCCCAACACCTCACACGCATAGATCTCGCTGCCATCGGCAATCACCTCCAGGGCAAGGCTGCGCTTGTACGATTCGGTCTTCGGTGCGTCCTTATATTCGCCTTCAAACTGCAGGCAACCCTGGATATAGCGATCGTCGATGGTGTTCATCCAGTAGGAACGCGATGCCTTCATACCATAGCGCTGCTCGAGCTTGGCCACGATGGAGTCAGGCAAAGGCAGCAGATTCTCATCGTTAATCGGTCCGATTTTGACTGTGAGCCGACGACGCGTCTGCAGATAACTGTCGGTGACAGCGACGATGCCCAACGCCTCGTCATTCTCGTCACTGGGGTTGACCAGCTTGTAGCGTGCGCACAGCGAAGGGATCTCTTCGCGTCCATGCAGCTGCCCGATGCTGGGCGTATTGCCGTCGGGATCCTTCAGCACCTCATCGAAGAAGGCAATGGGAACATCCGAATCGCCCGAGATCAGGTGGGTATATTGCCTGGCACGACGACGGAAAGCCTCCTGTTGGCTCCACGACTCGTAGCATTCCTTGTAATACTCTTCATCCAACTGCTCTTTCGAGGGCTCCTCTACGTCTATCCAATAGTTCATCTCCAAAAAAGACATCCGCTTGATGAGGAATATCGGCTTGGGAACGGTGTCGGTCACTCCACCGAGGCTATCGGTGGCAACTGTACCTGAAGTCTGTCCTTCGGACTTCCCTTTCTGCTGGCAACCTGCCAGTAACGCCATCGCGCAGATGGCCAAGACTGCAAATCGTTTCATCATTTTCTTACAAATTTATTGCCGTCCCACAGGAGCTTCTCCTGCTTCACACCCGACGGTGTATAGTGATTCACCACGATGTCCTTGCCGGTGCGGGGCAGCGAAAAGACAACAGTAGCCATATCCTCCAGATCAGAGTAGTCTCCGCTGATGATATCCGGGAGTGTTGCCTGATTCATGGTTTTCTTTTGGTTATCGTAGAGGCTGAACATGTAGCCGTCGTACTGCGAACATACGTACATGGAGTTCTCGTCGTAGGTGGCGATGCTCTGTGCAATGAGCTTATGTTGGCGATCGGCACAATTCCAGTAGCACATCTCTGCCACCGAATAATCCCCCTCATCCCATTTCCTTTCGTAGCGCATATAGCCGCGGTTCTTGTCGAGGAGGAAAGTGGTGTGGGAGGGCTGTGTCTTGTTCATCTTGTAGCGATGCCAAGCAGTACGTATGTCGCCGAGCATTTCGGGCAGCACATCGCCATTGCTGAAATAGGTTTCAACGAAGTCGGCAATGGTGGGTTCGGAAGCTTCAAACGGGACCTGGATATAGTATTCGCCATCGACCTCGACAGGACCGCAGTCGTAGCACTGGATATTCTTTTTGCTGAGCCCGAATTTCGAACCGTCCCAGGCAAACCGATACTCTGTCACATCATCCCCGTAATACTCGATCACCTCAAGCTCATCCCCCGTCTGAGGCAACTCGTGGATGCGCATCATGTTAAGGTCTGTCACCTTGGGCAATCCTTCGATGGCCTTCTCATCGGGAATAAGTCTGCAGGCTTGCGGGTCATAATCATAACTGAGGAGCAGTTCCTGGTCAAATCCGTCGTGCGTGCCCAGCATGACGACGAGGAGACTATGTCCATTGGCACGCTGTCGGCAGCAGGCTTGCATCGTTTCGCTGCTTTCATTGTCAAAAAAGACCTCGACGTAGCCATTCCTGGCATCATAAAGCCCCGAGTAACCCGACTCCTCATGGAGCAAACCCTGCGTCGTGCCCTTTGCCATCATGTCGAGTGCATCGCCTATAGCAATGGTGTGCCAGGTGCGGTCGAAGGAACGAAGCAATACGGGAAGCGAACCATTGTTGACATCACGGATCGTCACATCGGGCCATTGCTGCCCGATCTCATCAAGGGAGTGTGCGGTTTGTGCCTGCACAGTCGTCAAACCTGCCATAATAAACAAAGCATTGATAAAATGTCTCATCATGGGATATTTTCCTCTGGGTCAAATTTTTCTTCGCCAATGAATCTTCCACTATAAGTGAAGGTCTTGGCTACCGAGTAGCGTCCACCTTCAGGATAGTAGCGATAATGGCTCAGGCGAATGTATTTATTCTGAATGTCAAAATCAACGAACCCCTCGTTGGTTGGCAACTGGATGATTCGCTGCATATAGAAGTCGTAGATATACGACCAGATGTTGCGTCCATCGGGGCATCCTTCTACAAAAACCTTGCCTGGAGCATTGGGGATGAGAAAAGCCTGGTCACATTCGCCGGCAGCTATCTGTTCAAGCGGAACCTCAAGGGCGTTGGCATCGGTCATCTCCTCCCATCGCGGTTCAGCATCGTTATTGGTCTGGATGAGGAAGATCACCTTGCCCGTCTCCTTGTCCCTGAGCCACAGAGACCACTGGTTTGCATAATCATCGCTGGTCTCGATGTCAAGGTTCTTGTACAATTCGAACTTGCCTTTGCTGTCACACAGAATTGCAGTCTTTGGTAATGTCTGCAGAATACCTTCTGGCATTGCAGCTTCGCTCCAATTGTCTCCCTCAATACGGTCTTGGGCAGTCAAACTGCTGTCTCGAACCGACTCATTGCTATTGGTGCTTTCTACGGCTTCAATTGATGTTTGGGCCGAAGCATCACCCTCGGCAGACTCCCCGGTCTGTCGTTTCGAGCAGCTGCAAGCCAAAAGGACGAACAGCAAGACACATAGCTTTGAACTCCTCACGTCATTAATCAATTCTCAAATTCTCTAATTCGTGATAAAAGAAATCGCGACCAATTCTCTAATTCGTGATAAAGGAAATCGCGACGAACAGATCACCAGTCGTCGTCATCGTTGCCCACAAGGCCGTGCTTGATGGCTTCCTCAATCTTGTCGAGTACAGCGTTCGAATAGGCATGGGTCATGACAAGTGCCTTGGCGCAGGTGCGTTTCTGCAAATCCTTGGGCACGAAGGGATAATGCCGTGCAATCTCCCACTGCTCATCATATAGGTTGGCGTTGGTCTTGTCTTGTGCCTTGCGCTTCGAGTCGCCGTAGGTGCGCTCGTCGGGTTCGGCAAGGCTGAACCAACCGCCGCTGATGTCGGTCAGGATGTCATAACTCTGAACTGTATAGGTTACGCGCACGCGTTCCTCCTTTATATCTATACGGATTACGGGTGTGATGCTCACCGAATAGGAGTTGATGGTGCCGATATGCTTCACGATGTTCTGAAGGGTAGATGTGACGATGATGCA
The DNA here is from genome assembly GCA_045545875.1 of Bacteroidales bacterium. Classification (GTDB taxonomy): domain Bacteria; phylum Bacteroidota; class Bacteroidia; order Bacteroidales; family UBA3663; genus Liminaster. The sequence goes on along the minus strand of JAZQBS010000158.1, from coordinate 2,444 downwards.
GCCAGCCTCTTTGTCATTGAGCGTGATGGCCTGCTTGTCCTGAAAGGTCGCTACTGCCCAATAGTTGAGTGCTACATAGAGTTGCTGCTTTGTTTTGCCTGGAGCCTGGATGATCTGCTGGTAGGTGAGACTCTCGTTCTTGTCGAGGGTAAGTGTCTCGGCAAGGTTGGCAGCCGCATCGAGCCACTTATCACCATAACGTTCCTTGGCATACTGCTCAAGGTCAGCTGCCTTCATGATCTGTGCATCTACATGCATTGTAGCCATTATGGCGGCTACTGCCAACAAAAGTATCTTTTTCATTGTTAATTGTAATTAATCACCTTATCTCCCTTTCGAACGATTCGGTCTTGATCTTACGTATCTGTTGTACCTGTCGAGGCGAAAGGTAGGGATGGGTATCAAAATAGTTCTTCTTGCAACTGTCGGCAAAATCCTCGATCCATTTCGACGAAAACGTCGTGCCGCTGATGAACATCCTGATGATGCCAAAGGCAAGCACCAGAATAGCCACTGTGCCAATGGCATAAACCACTTGCATGGTTCCCGAAGCTCTCAAGAAAATGTTCAGGGCATATCGCACCCCATCCATTCCCCTCAGTGCCACCAGGCCTCCTGCCATTGCCAGCATAATGAGCACGGTCAGCGCATTCATCAACGGAGTATGCATACGCGCCTCCTTCCTATTGGTCTCCTCTTGGTACCGTCGTTGCAGTTCTCCCCAATCGACTGTGCTGAAAAACGACTGGTAGAGCTTATAGTCGGGACGTTTGCCATCGTCAATCTCGATGATGCCGCGGCGCTCGTAGTCCTTCAGATATGCCAACAGTTGTTCGAAGCTCTTAGGAGCAAACGCATGACGACGAGCCTGATCGACCAGGAAGACCACCTGCCCGGGCTGAACCTCGAAGGCAAGCATCATCTCTTCGAAAATCACCGGGGTGCAGACGAAATCCAACTTGCCAAGTTCGACATGAAGTCGCTTCACCCCTTCTTCGAAGCTCCATTTACCCGTCGCTATGCTGCCGTTCCCTTTCTTCTGACTCACAACCCCATTCTTTTGGAAGGTTATCACCTCATCCTTCTTCTCTTCGTCAAAGACGATCCACGTCCGGCCGAAGAGGTCAGTCTCGGGAGTGATGGTTTGTCCAAAAACCCTGTAGCTGCGATAGGTAACCAGGTTATAGATTTTCATGCTACAATTATCAATTGTTATTTATTAATTGTTAATTGTTATTTGCTAGATGTTATTTGTTTTTGCTATGCAAATATGAATACAAATTCTTAATTCTCCAAATTTTCAGAGAAAAAGTGGGGTTATTACTACAAAATAAGAGGAATCTTTTGGATTTTGACAACGAAAGTTGTATCTTTGCGGTGCATCTTTCGGCTATCATGTAGAAAATAAACAATGAAAAAGATATACTTCTTTCTCTTCACCCTCCTCTCCTTGTTCTCCGCTTGTCAGTCTGGAAAGGAGAAGGCATTCGTCTCAGGTACGGTCGATCAATGGTCCCCAACCAGCCATCTCTTCCTGAGCATCATGGCCGACGACGAGAAAGCCGTCATGGCAGAGATTCCTGTGGGTGAGGATGGCTTATTCCACTGTGAACAACGCCTCGATAAGCCAACCGTTGCTTCCATCATCGTCAATAGTCCAGATTTAGGCACAAACCGCATCTCGGTCTTTCTCGAAAAAGGGAAAACGTTGACCGTAGATCTTCGTCAAATCCAGCCGACCGACAACAATTCTTTCGACATCGAGCCGACTTTCGGTGGTGACCTGCGAGCCGAATCCGAGTTTGTAAACGACAATGCTTCTGTCGATCCTCGTGATTTCGCTACGTTCCATGACTTCAAGGACAGTGTGGACCGTTTCTATGCCGACCGCTTGATTCGTGCCAAGGAGATAGGCAATCCCGCCTTCGTCAATCAGTACATCGCCGTCTACGATCCTATCAATCACAATGCACGACTCGTGAACTACATCACTCACGATGCCAACCTCGATTCGGTCGAAACCGCCTACATGGACTTCATCAACGCCCTCGACTTCAACGATCCCGTCAACGAAGACGCCCTCCAGCAGTATCTTATCACCTATGGTCGCCACATGCAGAAGAAGAACCAGGGCGGCAGCGCCACAATGCCAGCGCTCGAAGAACTGACCCGACGCACGCAGAACCAGCAGATGCTCGACAACATCTCCTCCCACCTGATGTTCTTTTTCTTGATGATCGACACGCCCTATGTCGAAACTGTATGGGCCAAGTACAATACCATCTGCAAGGACAAGTCCCAAATCGACGACCTTCGTCCCCGCTACGAAGCCCGTAGCAAGGAACTACAGAAAGTCAAGACCCAAAGGCCACATTAACCCCCGTTCCGTCTATTGTGATGCCATCGCAATCCCTCTAACCCCTCTTAACCCCCTCTTAACCCCT
>JAZQBS010000157.1:0-5216 GCA_045545875.1 Bacteroidales bacterium | reverse complement strand
CTTTGCCGAAAAATGCCGTCAACTGCCCGTCACGATCAGATAATGCGTCTTTTCGCCCTTTATCTTGAGGCCTTTCACTTTGGCCAAGGCAGCCTCTGCCTTTTCGCGACGAATGGCGACGTACGAGCAATGGTCCATGATGTCGATGCGTCCCAGGTCTGTGCCCGTCAGGCCGCCGTTCTTGGTGAAGAATCCCACCACGTCGCCTCTCGAGATCTTTTCCTTCTTGCCGCGTCCGATATAGACGGTCACCATCGGTGCCGGCCCAATCTTTTCGGGATGTTTCTTGATCGAATAGAAGGGCAGTTTCGTGGGGAAGAACTCGGGCAGGGTCTCTTCGGGACCTACGATGACGTAAGCCGTGCCCGAAGCGCCTGCTCGCGCCGTGCGGCCGTTGCGGTGGGTGTAGGCTTCCTGGCTTTGCGGGAAGTGATAGTGGATGATGTGTGCTACGTCGGGCAGGTCGAGGCCGCGGCTGGCAAGGTCGGTGCTCACGAGCACGCTGATTGAACCTCCGCGCAGACGGATGATTGACTTGTCGCGCATCTCCTGATCGAGGCCGCCGTGATAGAGCGCATTCTCGATGCCCTGGGCGCTCAGATAGTGCGCAATGCGCTCAGCTGCTTCACGATAGTTGGCAAATACGATAGCCTGTTCCGTCGTTCCCCCCTTCGATTGTCCGAGCAGGCAGAGCAGCAGTTCGTCGAGGGTTTCGAGCTTGTCGGGAACGGGCGATTTCACCTGGTACATCTTCAACCTTTCGGGCTCCTTCTGGTCGCTGCCGAAGTCGAGCTGCTGGTAGTCATGGAAGCCTGTCCAGGGGGCGATGGGGACGGCGTGGGTGGCCGAAGTGAAGATGCGCTGGCGTATGCCGGTCAGGGTGTTGATGATGGCGTGCATCTCTTCCTCGAAGCCCAGTTCGAGCGATTTGTCAAATTCGTCGATCACAAGGTACGTGAAGGTTGCGGGCTTGATGTTGCCGCGTTCGATGTGGTCCTTAAGTCGTCCGGGAGTGCCCACCATGAGGACATTCTCGCCGGCTGTCTGTGGTTCGAAGAGCCCTTCCAGCTGCTGCTGTTCCACGCGTGTGTCGTGCCCGCCGTAGCAGGCCACGCATCGGATGTCGGTGTGCAGACGTTGCCACACGTCGGCAATCTGCTGCACGAGTTCGCGGCTCGGGGCGATGATGAGCGTTCGTCCACCCTTTTGCCAGAGGGGCAGGAGGTAGGCAAGCGTCTTGCCGCTGCCCGTTGGTGCCAGCAGCAGGATGTCGCGCCCCTCGGGGAAGACGCGCAGCATATCGTCCTGCATCGCGTTGAGCGAAGCAAAACCAAGGGCCTCGAGGGCGAGTTCGCGTATGTCTCTTTTTTCTGTCATTGCACTCTTTTTAGCATTTAAAAGTGATGATTCGGCTGCAAAGATAGCGATATTTCGACAAAATTCAAAATTTTTGTATCAAAATAATGCTTTGAAACGAAAAATGCCCTATCTTTGCAGCATGTATTATAAGATATTGTGCATGGCTCTTGCCTTTGCCATTTCGTTGTCGGTTGCCGCCGAGGACCTGCAGTCCGTGATGAAGTTCTATAAGCCCGACATGAGCAAAGGTTTTATTTTCGTCAGCAAGGTGGATATGACCTTGACCTTGGTCAACAGCCAGGGCAAGGTTGTGGTCACTTATCCTATAGCTTGTGGAATGAATCTCGGGCAGAAGAACGTGACGGGCGACCACCGCACCCCCGAAGGCTACTTCCTGCTCGAGAAGATTCACGATTCCTCCAATTGGGGTCACGATTTCCACGATGGCAAAGGTTTCATCAAGCATGCCTATGGCCATTATTTCCTGCGTCTGCAGACCGGTTTCTCGGGCATCGGCATCCATGGCACCCACGCTCCCAGCAGCATCGGTACACGTGCCACCGAAGGCTGCATCCGTCTTCATAACGACGACATCGAGGCGCTGGGTCAGAAGGCGCTGGTAGGTATGCCCGTCATCATCGGTCCCGAGGAAGGCGTCGCCCATCTCATCGCCAGCAATGCCAAGCGTCCCGATCTTCCCTATTGGACCACGGGCAAGGCGCGTCCTGCCCAACCAGCTCCGACGCCTGTAGCGCAGAAGCGTAAGCCGAAGGTTGTGGATGGCGAGTTGGACATCGATCCCGAAAAGGATTTGGTTGATGCTGTGGTCGAAACTCCTGTCAAAAAGGCAGCTCCTAAACCAGTTGTAAAGGTAAAAGAAAAGCCCGTTGTAAAGGTTGAAGACACCCCCATTCCAACCAGGGTCGATAAGCCTGCCAAGGGTCCCGTTTTCGTGAAACATGACGAAAAGCCCGTAGAGGCCAAGAATCCCGTAGTTGAAACTCCCGTAGTTGAAGCTACAAAGGTTGAAACCCCAATCGTTGAGACTCCAGTTGTTGAAACACCCAAGGTTGAAACCCCTGTTGTAGAGACTCCTGTTGTCGAAACCCCCAAGGTTGAAACTCCTGTCGTCGAAACTCCCGTTGTCGAATCGACCGACCAGACTCCGCAATACGACGTTGTTGTCGATGAGGTTGTTCAACCCGATGGCACGGTGAAATACGTGGTTCGTTACGTCAAGAAGTAACTATATCTCCCTCCCGCAATTAATTGTTAATTATTAATTGTTAATTGTTAATTATATAATCTTATGAAAAGAGACAATGTGATCTTTGACCTGATTGCCGAGGAGCGTCAGCGTCAGATGAAGGGTATTGAACTGATTGCCTCCGAGAATATCGTCAGCGACGAGGTACTCGAGGCCATGGGTTCGGTGCTTACCAACAAGTATGCCGAGGGTCTGCCCGGCAAGCGTTATTATGGTGGTTGTGAGGTTGTCGATAAGGTCGAGCAACTCGCCATCGATCGTCTGAAGGAGATCTTCGGTGCATGCTGGGCAAACGTGCAGCCTCACTCGGGTGCACAGGCCAACCAGGCCGTGCTTGCCGCTGTGCTCAATCCTGGCGACACCTTCATGGGCCTCAATCTTGCCCATGGTGGTCACCTCTCTCACGGCTCGGCTGTCAACAGCTCGGGTCTGCTATACAAGCCTGTAGCCTACAATGTGCGCGAAGATACCGGTCGCGTCGATTACGATGAGATGGAGCGCCTCGCCCTCGAGCACAAGCCAAAACTCATCATCGGTGGCGGTTCGGCTTATAGCCGCGAATGGGACTATGCCCGTATGCGCAAGATAGCCGACGAGGTTGGTGCCATCCTGATGGTCGATATGGCTCACCCTGCTGGCCTCATTGCTGCCGGTCTGCTCGAAAATCCTGTGAAATATGCCCACATCGTAACCACCACCACCCACAAGTCGCTCCGCGGTCCTCGTGGCGGCGCTATCATGATGGGTGAGGACTTCCCCAATCCCAAGGGTCTCACCACTCCTAAGGGCGTCGTGAAGATGATGTCGGCTTGTCTAGACAGCTCCGTATTCCCTGGCACCCAGGGTGGTCCATTGGAGCACGTTATCGCTGCCAAGGCCGTTGCCTTCGGCGAGATTCTCCGTCCCGAGTGGAAGGAGTATGCCCTCCAGGTCAAGAAGAATGCAGCTGTGCTTGCTGACGAACTCGTGAAGCGTGGCTTCAAGATCATCTCTGGCGGTACCGACAACCACTCGATGCTTGTCGATCTCCGCACCAAGTATCCCGAACTCACCGGCAAGGTGGCTGAGAAGGCACTCGTTGCTGCCGACATCACTGCCAACAAGAACATGGTGCCCTACGATTCTCGTTCGGCATTCCAGACTTCCGGCATCCGTCTCGGCACTCCCGCCATCACCACCCGTGGTGCCAAGGAGGAGCTCATGGTGAAGATTGCCGCTTGGATCGAAGAGGTGCTCAACGATCCCGAGAACGAGGCCGTTATCGCCAAGGTTCGCGCTGAGGTCAATGCCGAAATGGCAAACTATTCACTCTTCGCATACTAAGGGATTATAAGGGATTCTTAGGGAAATGAAGGGATATTAAGGGACTAATGTTCTTGGGTTCATTACCAACAAGGCGAATGTATCGTCCCTAAAATCCCCAGATAACCTTGAAAAGGCGAATGTATCGTCCCTTAAAATCCCTAAATATCCCTTAAAATCCCCAAATATCCCCAAAGAAAAATCGGGCGTCCCACTTTCCGTGGGGCGCCCGATTGCTTTAGTCTTTGCTCATTAGTTTCTGAACGTGATTGCGCCGTTGGCCACATCCACGATGATGGGCTGCTGGCGGTTGACCTTGCCGCCGATGAGCGTCTTCGACAGTTCGTTGAGCACCAGGTGCTGGATGGCACGCTTTACAGGACGAGCGCCGAACTCGGGGTCGTAGCCTTCCTTGGCAAGGAAGCGACGTGCATCGTCGGTCACGCGCAGCTCGATGTCGCTCTGCTTCAGCAGACGGTAGCAGCGCTCCAGCTGGATGTCCACAACGCGGCGGATGTCGTCCTCGGTGAGGGCGCTGAAGTTCACGATCTCGTCGATACGGTTCAGGAACTCGCGACGGATGGGCTGCATCGGGCGGCCTTCAGCCGTGAGGATGGCCTGCTTGCCGTAGAGCTGGTCCTCGGTGAGGTTCGAGGTCATGATGATGATGGTGTTCTTGAAGTTGACGTTACGTCCCTTGCCATCGGTCATATGGCCTTCGTCGAGCACCTGCAGCAATGTGTTGAACACGTCGGGGTGAGCCTTCTCGATCTCGTCGAAGAGCACCACCTGGTAGGGCTTGCGGCGTACTGCCTCGGTGAGCTGTCCGCCCTCCTCGTAGCCTACGTATCCTGGAGGCGCACCGAACAGACGTGTTACGGCGAACTTCTCCTGGTACTCCGACATGTCGATACGTGTCATCATCCTTTCGTCGTCGAAGAGGAATTCGGCCAGGGCTTTGGCAAGTTCGGTCTTGCCCACGCCCGTCTGACCCAGGAAGAGGAACGAACCGATGGGGCGGTTGGGGTCGGAGAGGCCTGCACGGTTACGACGGATGGCGTTCGACACAGCCTCGATGGCCATATCCTGGCCTACTACGCGCTTGTGCAGCTCGGTCTCGAGTTGGAGCAGCTTGTCGCGTTCCGAGGTCATCATCTTGTTCACGGGGATGCCCGTCCAGTGGCTTACCACTTCGGCGATGTCCTCGGCAGTGACCTCTTCGCGGATCAGCGCATTGCCCTCGCCCACCTGCTGGTGCAGGTCGTTCGAGATCTGCTCGTTCTGCTTC
>JAZQBS010000156.1:0-2360 GCA_045545875.1 Bacteroidales bacterium | reverse complement strand
ACCCCGACCATAATAATGGTCAACAAAAAGCTCTGAAGAGAAATTTCTTCAGAGCTTTTTGTTGGTTGCGTCTAGATGTTCTAGATTATCTAGACAGTCTAGAGATTCTAGATCCACTAGATAATCTGGCGAATGACTTATTTCTTGACGAACTTGAATCCGGTCTTCATTCCATCGTAGTTGCCAGCGAGGGCGCTGATGGTCGAGTTGTAGCTCTTGCTGATGGTGGTGAAGAGGTTGAGGGCCTTGGTGCTGTCGAAGCAGAGACTCATATTGTTGCCGCTTACGGTAACGTAGGCCTTGAGATTCTGGCCTGTGGGTGTGGTCATCGTTACGGTCTTATTCTTCTGGTCGAAGGTGTAAGTGCCCTTGTAGGAGCGTGAGCCGAGGTTGTAAACTACACCTCCATCTTTGTCAAAAGTGAAGCTGACACGTCCTGCGCGGATGCCCATCATATTGTAGAACGAAGCGAGTTTGTTCTCTACCTTGGTGGCAGCAGCTGCACCTCCGGCCTTAGTGAGAAGGTTCTTGCTCTCGAACTGCACAGCTGGTTCGTTGTAACTCCATGTGCCGACAAGGTTGGCCTGGGTGGTGGTGGCACTGCCGGTTACACTCGAAATGACGTTGCCTAGGACATTACCTATATTACTGCCTTTCGTGTTGGAGGTGGTGGATGTGACGGCTCCATTGAGCACTGCGCCTAAGGCATCGCTGCCCGACGTGTTACCCGAGGCTATGCCCGAAAGGATGGATTCGAGGAACGATTGGGCCTTGGCTTGCTGGCCCATGATGCATGATGCTGCAATCATGCAGACAATTAGAATTCTTTTCATTGTTCTATAAATTGGTTGATGATGTTTATCGGTTGTCATCTTTGTCATCGAAGGCGGGACGTGTGAAGCGCTGGTTGCAGATGAGCAGCGAGTCGCCCGGATCGAGCACACTGGGTTCGAAGAATCGGTTGGTGCAGTCTTCCCATGCCACAAACTGATGGGTGCGACGACTCACGACGATGAACTTGAAGCGCAGCGGGAACTTCAGCGTGATGCGTGAGAAGCTGACGCTCCATAGGTTGCGGCTGATTTGTTGCATGACGAGGGCTTTCTCGGGTTGCCAGGCTCCGAGTTCGGGAACGTTGCCGATGAGGGCAAGTTCCCATTCGTCCTTGAGATTGCCGGCTTCACAGACCATGGTGAACTGATTGGGATCGAGCATATCGACGGCAGGGAAGGGCTGGTCGTGCATAATCGATTTGTCGCGCTTGTGCGGACGGAAGGCGAGGGAGAAAAAACTACGAATCTGAGGCAGTCTTCGCCAACTGTCCCAGACACGGAGGGTAGGAACTCCTTCGGCTTCAGTGATGCCCGCAATGAAGTGGCCGTTGCCAAACTCGTTGCGAACTACGTGACGCTGATAGGCCAGCACATAGTGATAGGGCGTGCTCGTCAACCGTCTGGCATCGACATCGACAAACCAGTTGCCACGGCCATCATTATCCATTTCGATGGCATCTTTTGGCAGTTTCTGCGCAAACTTCGGCTTGATGCCTGTGGTAACATAAAGTTGTGCGCCCCATTGTGCGTTGTATTCGACGTGAAGAGAGATGATCATGGTTGTGCGTTAAGGGGATATTAGTAAGGATATGAAGGGATGTCAAGGGATATTAGGGGATATTAAGGGACGTTACCTTGTTTCCGTTCGGTCACGTCCGAGAGAAGCGCCTGTAGAGTTCGGGGCCCAGAAACATTTGTCCCTCAAAATCTCTTAGAATCCCTTAATATCCCTTAGAACTTAGAAGTTGAATCCTAAGCTGAAACTGATGGTGTTGCTTCGGATGGCGCTGTCGTAATTGTTGAAGCTGAAGTAGTTGTACTGGTCACTGGCCAGGTTGACGAGACCGCAGTCGTAGGCCAATTCAAGGAAGAAGTGATCCACTCCGAGGCCGCATCCCATACGGAGACCTGCATCGGTGCGGCCGAGCTGACCTTCACCATCGGAGAAGGTGTACCAACTATCAGTGTAGCCGCCCTCGACACTCTTGGTCTTGCCACCGATGCCGAAGGCAAGGAAGCCGCCGAAGAAGGGATGGAGGCACACACCAGCGTTGTGGTACTGCACCTCGTACTTGAAGACGAGCGGGATTTCGAACATGTGCATATTGGTCTTCAGGCGGGTGCGCATCATTTCATAGTCGCGATCATTGCCTTCGAGTTTTCCGCCTTTGAAAGAGTAGTAGAGGCCAGGCTCGATGATGATGGGAGTTTTGCCGAGATACCAGCCGAAGACGATGCCGACACTGGCACCTGACTGGAAGTCGCTTGACACGTCGTCGAAGCCGTCGGTACGGAGCGAGGCTGCAT
>JAZQBS010000155.1:0-43752 GCA_045545875.1 Bacteroidales bacterium | reverse complement strand
AATCATGTCCCTCTACGAACGTAGGCGGACATCATCCTGTCGTCGCATGTCCCTCTACGAACGTAGGAGGACATCATTCCGTCGTCGTATGTCCCTCAACGAACGTAAGCGGACATCATCCCGTCGTCGCATGTCCCTCTACGAACGTAGGCGGACATCTTCCTTTCGAATCATGTCCCTCTTCGAACGTAGGCGGACATCATCCCGTCGAACCATGTCCTCCAACGAACGTAAGGGGACATGCTGCGATAAATGGAATTCTTTGTAGATCTTGAATCAATCAATACCTTGGAACTTTTACTGCTTTTTTCTCCATTTTTCCATTCTATTTAGTTAAAAAGCCTTAATAATTTGCCATATTCAGGCATCACAATTTTATATAATGAAGAAAATGTGTATATTTGCGCCAAAAGTCGGTAGGAAAATGTGTGTATTTTCACAAAAAGTCGTTGGAAAAATGTGTGAATTTGCACCAAAAGTCGGTAGGAAAATGTGTTTATATGTATCAGCGTAAGATTGAAAACGTGCTCCAATCGTGGTTGGATAATCCCTCTCACAAGCCTTTGGTTGTGAAAGGAGTTCGCCAATGCGGCAAAACCAGCAGTGTTTTGGATTTTGCTCGCAAGCATTTTCAGAATGTGGTATATTTGGATTTCCGCGAACATCCAGATTACAAAAAGTTCTTTACTCCGAATTTGGAGATTGACTCTATTATCATGCGCCTTACAGCTGCCATGCCAAGCATAGAAGTAGAGGCCGGAAATACTTGTTTCATCTTTGATGAAATCCAGGATTGCCCACGTGCAAGGGGGGCGCTAAAATACTTTCATTTGGATGGCAGGTACGAAGTTATTTGTACGGGTTCGTTACTCGGCGTAAACGGATACAAAACCTCAGAAGAGAAGCTGGAGGAAGAGGAAGCCTCTATTCCTGTCGGGTTCGAAGATATTGTCGATATGTTCCCGATGGACTTCGAGGAGTGGTTGTGGGCCAATGGCATCAGGAATATGCACATTGAATACCTGAAAAAAAGCCTAAGCAACGAAACCCCTATTGAAGAATCACTTCATGACCGTTTTCGCGAACTGCTCCATCAGTATGTTGTGGTGGGTGGTATGCCTGAGGTTGTAACCACCTTTTTCGAAACGAAACAGATAGGAAAGGTGCTCGCGGTGCAGAGACGTATTGTTGAAGAGTATAAATCGGATATGGTGAAGTACGCCACCGCTGCCGACAAACCACGCATCAGGGAATGCTTCGAGTCAATACCTGCACAGCTTGCTCGTGAGTACAAGAAATTTAATTATACGGCAGTTCGTCCTGGGGGAAGAGGACGTGACTATGCTGGTAGTTTGCAATGGATTGAAGATGCTGGCATCATACGTAGGTGTTACAATACTGAAATTACAGAACTTCCTCTCGATGGACATCGAATTCAAAGTGAGTTCAAGGTGTATATGGCAGACATTGGTTTGCTTGTCTCAATGTTGGAAGATGGTACCCAGTCAAGCATATTGCAAGGAGATCTTCTCAGCTATAATGGCGCCATCTACGAAAACCTGGTTGCCGACATCTTCGGCAAGATGGGACGCAAATTGTATTATTTTCATAAAGACAGTGGGTTGGAACTTGATTTCCTCATCCGCTATAAGGGAAGATGTACACCCGTAGAGTGCAAAGCCACCACGGGCAATGCCAAATCTATGCAAACCGTGCTGAAGCATCCGGAAAAGTATCATGTCACAAGTGCTTTGAAATTGGGAGACTACAACATTGGAAGAAAAGATCAACTACTGACTATGCCTATGTATATGGCATTCTTGCTTACCGAAGTGTAGAATCCTTCTTAGGAGTTACATTGCATGATTATGATTATCCATGATCATTGCACTAATTCTCAATGCTTTGTTTTTCTCACTGCAAAGATAGGGTGTATTTCGCAACTCTGCAAACTTTTTCCTAAAAAAGCAATCTTGATATAGCGTCACAATAGACAAATGGCGACAATCCTCGCGCCCCCCTTCAATATCTGTCGTCCCGATGTCAATTCTTTTTGTTTTTTGTAATAAAATTAGCGAAGGCGCAGCACCATACGATGCCGCGCCTTTGGGTAAGCGGATAGAGCGTGAAAGAACTGACTATTCAATACTTTGATATGGAAGATGAACAAGTTATTTTAGTGAGAGACATTTTGTTTCTTAACAAGTGTAAGACTCCCAATTGTGTCATAACGACTATAATGCGAACCTAAACTGTCACGCACAACACTGCCCGTTTCATCCCGCTGGTACTCATATTCGACCAAATATAAATGGAAAGTGTCTGCAGGTAGTTTGAGTGACCGAAAATCAAAATCCAGTATACCATCAAATGACACCATTCTACTATTAAACGTATCACCTCTTCTATCTTCAAATTTCCACCATATATCAGGTGACATTTCTTTCATCCACCTTTCATCAAAATCCTTGTGAAATTTTACAACTACTTGTGGCCAAAGGTATTTTTTTATACCAATCTTGTTAGACCAATAATCATTGTATGAATAAAAGTAATGAGTCATAGCCCAATCAATGGATAAAGATCCTCCTTTATATCTTAAAGTGTCAATGCCGTAATACTCATCTATAAATACACCAATCTTTTTGGCTTTCCAAATAGATCGACAAACTGTGATGTTCCTAATATTTCTTGGCCCAAAATCTCCATACACTTCAACGAACACAAACAGCATGAAAGCAAGAAATACATATAATAAATATTTTACATTATTCTTCTTCATTCGAGTACATTATTTCAATTGGTAATAATAATATGGTTTCAATTCCCTCATTATTTTCCTTTATGTTTTTGTAAATTTGTTTTGGAATTATGGTTTTATCTCCGTTGGAACCTTTTGATCCGTTGTCTACATGTTTAGAGCTGATAGCATCTAATGCTTTTTGAACCGCAACAGCACAATTGTTTCCGATGACACTATAATACTCATTTATTTCTTCTAGAACGGCTGAAGCTGCTGCTGCATCATCAGTCTCATTGCAGGAGATTGTGTAACCATTGGTATATTCAATATTTCCTTCTTTGTCAACATTATTTGAATAGTCTGCAAGGAAAGCTTCTGGTGAATCCCAAACTTTATTTCCTTTGTCATCTCCAGGTTTGTCCCAACTGTTGAATCCGCAAATCACCAAAGATGTGCCATTCTTGGAATATAATGCCCATTTTTTATCTTTATTTTGGATTAATATTGCCATATGGCCAAACTCTTTTGCATCAAAGGGGGCAGACAAGATACAGACATCTTTCCCTTCATAATCCCCTTTATTAACAGGATCTCCCCCGCAATATGAATACGGACTGATTCCATAGTACTTTTCAGCCAATGGATCGATTCTGTCCCACATCGGAGCCATTGCGAAGTACTGGCGAGCATGGATGTCATAGTTATCCAGTCCGAAGGTACGGTCCAATTCCTTTCCTTCAAACTTGTACTTCTGTACGTTTTCGTTCGTGCTTATGTCACCGATTACTCCGCCGTAGGGATAGTAATGCGTCACCTGCTCCGTTGTATCGTTCCTGTTAACTACCATGCGATTATTTCCCATGTAGTCTTGAATATAGTAATGCCAGCCATCGACCGCGCCGTTGGTGTCGAATGAAGCATAACCGCCTTCGAACAGATACATCGAAGGTTGACCGTTCTTCAGTATAAGATTGCCGATGTAGTCAATGGAATCGGTCAACGCCGTCGAACTTGCGGGCCGATGGATGGTGCGCAGCTTGGTACCATCGGCCGCATAGATGTACTCTATGCTGCTGTGGTCTTGTCTTTGCACAGCTTCGCAATGGCGCGTCACGAAGGAATGGCTTGCCATCTTTCCGACATCGCAGACGGATTGGTTTGAATGGTTCTGCGGTGCAAATATATGTATTATTTTCATTTCGACAAATTTTTATACCAGTTATTCTTAGATTGCATCTATGCTTAAATCTGTAAAGTCACAAAATGCAAACTTTTTTGGTGATTCCTAAGGCGCAGTGCCAACGATGCTGCGCCTTAGGTTTCAGCTGATTGAGCGAGAAAGGACTGACTTATCTATAGTCTGCCGAGGAAATGGTCAGGCTGTTTCAGGGCAACACAAAATGTTCCTCTTCAAAACTAATATCTGTCACCGATTCTACACAAAACATCCCCGCTCCTACTTCGACGTTCGAGGTTATTCCAGGTTCGGTGTCGAAGATTGTACCTGCATCAAGTGTGGTATAGACGGCGAGTGACTGAAGATAGTAGTACTCGGTTTCGGTGATTGAATAGATACGGATGGTCACATGTTGGGACCAGTCCCTTGAGGAAGCATAATAGGGATAAGGCAGGTCGAGGCGCAAATCATACCTGCCATCAGCGAAATAGACATCGCGGAAGACATGATACTTGTTCTCCACCCCTGCAAGCCAATCGAATTCTATAGGCAGGTCGTCCTGCGAATCATTCTCCGATTCAGTTAAGGCCGGATCGGAGGAATATGAGAACTGGTCATGATCGGCATCGACGACAATAGACTGTTCTTCTGTTGCGGTTTGGTCCGAAGTCTTTTTCAAAGACAAGATATCCTTGTAAACTTCGACACGAAAATAGTGTGTCTGCTTGGAATCATATCCTTCAGGCTGTCGCAGATGAACAAGATAGCGTGTGTGGCGATCAAGATTTTTATTGCTGGAGCTGCGTCTGACCCTTACCGTCATGGTGTCAAGCCCCATGATGATGATCGGCTTGGGAACCCTGACCCGTGCATTGGCATGGATGCTCCCATATCGCGCAACGATGGCGATTTCGTCATCAGGAGCGAAGCCTTCGGCCGAAAACATCAGCGAGCCGCGTTCGTCGGCAACGCCTGAATAGGCGACCATACCATTTCGCAGGATGCTGACGTCAGCACCTGCTGCATGTTCGGCGCGGGCAAGCCCCGTTGTCCGTATATGCACCTGCTGGGAATCTGCACCCGCTGTGATCATGGCATTCACGACCAGACGTGGCTCTTCCTTTTCGTCCAGCACACCTGCTTCTCTTTCGCAGGAAGCAAGCAAGATGAGGACCAATGGCATCAAAAGGACTCGTTTCATATCAGAATCTATAGGTATAGGAGAAAGATGGAAGAATGGGGATGACGGTGAGTTGCTTCAGGACTCGCACATCCTTCTCGATCATGCCCTGTTGTTTCCCATTCGGATCGGGGACTTGCACAGTCCTGGTGGTCGTGAAGACCATATCCTGATTCAGGTGACAATAGGCATTCATGAGACTGACGTTCCAGATGCCTTCGCCTCGCCGCTTGGGGCGATGGAAATTGATTGAAAGGTCGAGCTGGTGGGTCGGCGAAAGCCGGTAGTTGTTGCGATGACTGTAGTAGTCGCCTCCGATCAGATTGCCTCCAGGCTCTATGTATTCTGTCTGTTGCTTGGACACGGTAATCCATGCTCCCGATGCGAAATACCAAGTCGCATTGATGTCGATGTGGTCAGTCAGCTGGTGATTGATCCCAAGATGGATGACATGACGGCGGTCGTAGCGATAGGGGAACTTGTTGCCGCTATTGATTCGACCATCGGGGAACCATCGGTCTGATTTCGACAATGTATAATTGACCATTCCCGTAGTGCGTCCTGCAGTTTTGCTTGCACTGAATTCCAGACCGTAAGAATTTCCCCTTCCCCCGATGACCTTGCTTTCCCAGCCCTTCGAGTTGCCGAAGAAACTGGCTCCGTCGATGACATCGATCACATTGTAAAGCTCCTTCCAGAAGGCATCGACACCGAATTCCCAACCCTTCAGTGCAGTATGGTTCATGCCGACGGTCCACTGTTGGGCAGACATTGGCTTCAAGGTTCTGGTCACTGGTACCCACAGGTCGCTCGGCGAAGCAATCTGCGACGATGTGATCTTGTGGACATACTGATGCATCATTGAATAGGAGGCCTTGGCGCGAAATCCTGGTCTCAGGATATGGCTTATCGAGAGCCTTGGCTCCATAGCCGGATAGGTCTTCGCCAATACTCGGAACAAGGCTGCACGGATGCCAGCATTCACCTGCCATCGGGGGCCAATGTTCATGTCGTCTTCGGCATATATCGATGTCTCGTGGGCTCGGATGGATGCGTTGCCGCTACTGAAGGTTTCATCGGTGTCGTTGCTGCCAGCCTCGAAAGTCTTTACACGATAGGACTGGTGCTCGGGACGGAACTGATGCTGAATATGCTGGATGCCGTAGCGCAGATGATGCGAAGCGCCAAGATGATGGTCAAAGTCGATGGATGCTGAAAGATCGTCGATTCCCGACTGGTATTCAAGATTGGAGAGCTGACGGCCAATAAGACGACCCTCGTAGTATTCCTCATTCTGGAATCCTGCAAGATTAGACATCCGGAAACGATTGTATCCGACCGAAACGTTGGCAAATAGCCCTGGGCTGAAGATGTGGTTCCATCGCAACTGGTACAGTGTATTGCCCCAATGCAGGTCCTGGGCAGTCCTGTCGGAACTTCTGCTCTCCTTATATTCGCTCTTGTTCTTGTCGGCGACATCCAGCACGTCCCTGCCGCGATAGAAGCTGATGTAGGCACGATCCCTGTCCGATATCCTATAGTTGATCTTCGCGTTCAGGTCATAGAAATACAGGCCGAGGTGGTCAATCTCGGCATCGGTGATACCGCGGAAGGCATTGAACAACCAGTCGGCATAGGTTCGCCTTGCCGAGAACAGGAACGAAGCCCTGTCCTTGCGGATGGGACCCTCCAGATTGACATGCGATGACAACAGACCTATCGAGAATGTGCCGTGGTAGTTGCACATATCCCCATCTTTTGTCCTGACATCGGTGACGGATGAAAGTCTGCCACCAAAGCGAGCGGGGAATGAGCCGCGGAAGAAATCGACATGTTTCACGGCATCGGGCATGAATGCGGATTCGAATCCCATCACGTGATCGACATTATAGAGCATCATACCGTCGAGTAAGAACAGATTCTGGTCTGTATCGCCACCGCGCACACTCATTCCTGCCTGTCCTGACATCGAGGACTGTACGCCAGGCTCGTGATGCAGCGTCTTGATCACGTCGGCTTCGCCCAAAAGGGCCGGCATCCTCATGATTTGCTGGACCGTGATGGTCTTTGCACCGCTCCGGCTGCTCAATGCCCCTGTCTCTGGCCTGTCGGAATCCACAACAACTTCATCCAGCGTTTGACTGGGCTTCAATCCTATCGTTACCAAAGTGTCCCTGTTAAGACGGATATTTCGCGAGTCAGAAACATATCCGATGTAGGAAGATGTCAGGAGATTTTCGCCTTCGGGCAACGTGATGCTGAAGTATCCGTACTCGTTGGTGAAACAGCCTGTTCCGAGGGTCGATACATGGATGTTCGCACCAATGAGGGACTCCTTGGATTCAGCGTCGATTACATGGCCGTGAATCGTATAAGTATGGGATTGCGTCGATAAATCATTGTCCTGCTGCCTGCTCTGGGCCGTGGCACCGAGGGGCTGAAGGAATGACGCCAGAAAACAGGGCACGAACTTATTCATTGCTTGCCCGACTGCTTGATATGAACCATTTCGTATGACTCCGATTCGCTGGAAAAGACGGTTATATAGTCTTCACGTGCTGTGTTTGTCTCGTTTGGCTGAATGGAGAGGTGCAGGAGTTTCTTATCGCTCGAATCGACAATAGCACTATACCACACTGTTTCCAGTTTGTCGTGTTCGAGCGTAGAGAATCGTTCGGTGTTACTTAATTGGAAATTCTTGTTGTTGCTCGTCATCTGGATGGTCTCATTTGCACTGACATCATAATTGCCTCCGTCACTGCTCACATAGAATTCCATTTGGTCCAGATGAAGTGGGTCTAATGCAATCACATGCTCCTCATTGCAACTTAATACGAAAAGGAGAAATGAGGCCAGCATAGTAGCTGCAAAGAATCGGATGAACAGATTTCTAAACATATCAAAAAAATATTAATGCTTATCCGTTAAAAGGAGATAAACTCTTTTATGGCCGATGAGCGTATGTCTAACTATGGCGCAAAGATAGCTAGTATCGTTGACTAAACCAAATTATTGTTCAGTTTTTATCTCTTTTTAACGGATAAGCAAAAAAATCAATATGATATAGTCATTGTCGCCTTATGGTCTGAACCAACGCCATCACTCCACATTAGTATTTTATTAGTGAATAATAACGTGAATTGCGCTGCAAAAATATAGAAAAAAGAGTAAAAATGGGCAAAAAAAGTCTGTGCAAATTTTGTGCAAATGCAATGCACAAAAAAAGCACAGAGGTGTAAAATTGTACAAATCGTTGATTCTTAGAGAGAATCTATAAAGTCTTGCCAGGAATTGAAGGAAGTGTCTTCACGAAGTGCCTTTTTATATAGGCGAGCCCTTAGCGAGTAAATGGCATCGTTGGAGCGACTTACAGCTACTGCTATATCGTTGACGGAGAATTCGAATTTCATCAACAGCGAGGCTCTCCATTCTATTTCAGAGAAATCATAAACGCCTTTCAGATTAGACAGGAAATCGGGAAGGCACTTCTGAAGTGTCTGCTCGACCATCTTCCATTCCTCAGGTTTCAGCTCCTTTCCATTCTTGCATTTTTCAATGATCATCTGATAAGTGTCGGAACTGCGAAGCGCACTCATTCCGGCATCAACCACTCTTTGGCGTTTTTCCTTGTCTGCCTGCATGGACGCAAGCAGATATTGCAGTTGTTCGTAGCGAGATGCCAAGTTCCGACGCCTGTTCGTTTCGTATCGGAAAACGTAAAACAGAACAATTACCAAAAGTGCAGCAATGATGGATAGATATCGCAACCGCGATTTCAATGCTTCTTGCTTTGCCTTAAGCCGCAGGTTTTCCTGTTCGCGAAGATGATAATTATAGAGTGAATTAGTCAGTGCAACGACCTCTTCGTCACGCAACTTACGCACCTCCAGTTCGAGATTGGAAAACTCTGCCATATAGCGGAGTGCTACCTTGGCATTACCACGTTTTGTCTCGTAGTCAGAAAACCAAAGTGTTGAGTTCGACCGAGCATAAATGGACCCCATTTCATATAGTTTCCTAAAATAGGGAACTGCCTTCTCGCTCTCTCCCATCTTCCAATAGTATTCTCCATACATGGTACAGATGGTTTCAAAATTGCCACGAGTAATTCGAGGCTGGAATGATTGCAGAATAGTTGCTACCTCATCAAATCTTTTGAGTCTTATTAGGCAATGGCATTTCTGCGTAATTAGATTATCAAGATTGATAATATCACTATATTCAGAGGCTAATTGTGCTGCTAAATCATATAAGTTAATGGCTTCTTCATCGTCTCTTGCAGTAGATAGAACACCTCCCAAATCCTTCAAACACAAAACCATTCCTGTAGTGTCATGGTAAATACTATCGATTTTATATGCCTGTTTGAAGCTTTCAAGAGCCTCTTGATAAAGATGTTGTCCCTCGAGCAGATATCCCTTCTGTGCCAAGATGGTACCTTTCAACTTCTCATATCGCTTGGCATTAGCCGCGGGTAGTTTTCGGAAATCGAGTTCATCCAGTGAAGTTTGTGCTTTCTGGAAATAATCGATGGCCAGAGGAGCATCGCCAAGTTCACTATAGACGCGCCCTGCATAATAATAGGCTTCGGGCAGCTTGTTGGGGTCACCCCCGTGCTCATAGTATTGTAGGATGTCGAGAATCAGGCTGTCGGAAGTCAGGGGCAGGTCTGCCTTGTCCTGAGCCTTGATGGTGAGCAGGTCGTAAAGATGATGCACAGCAGGGGTGGAAGCCGACATCTCAGCCTCCACACTCTGGAGCAGTGCCACCGCACTGTCGGGATTGACATATGCCAAGCTATCCGCAGTCTCGAGAACCGCAGGATACTGCGGCCCTCGGCTGCATGAAACAAGAATGATAGGCAGAATGGCCGTGGTCAGCAAAGAAAGATGCTTATTCACTTCTGATGGATGATATCTTCGATGATGTCGAGCTGTTCGGCGCTGAACGACTGGCTGTCGAGCACACGCAGGTCATCCTCGAGCTGGGCGACGCTGCTGGCACCGACAATGACGGAGGTGACCTCGGGGCGACGCAGACACCAGGCAAGTGCCATGTCGGCCAATGACTCTCCACGCTGTGCTGCCAGTTCGGCAAGGTCGCGTATCTGCTGGAGGAGGGTGGGCGTGAGGTCGTCGGGTGTGAGCGCCTCGCGACGCGACATGCGGCTGCCCTGCGGGATGCCGTTGAGGTAACGGTCGGTGAGCAATCCCTGCTGCAAGGGACTGAAGGCTACGTAGCCCACGCCTGCATCGGTGGCACTGGCAAGGATGCCTCCCGTGTCGTCGTCCTGATAGAGGATGTTGTACTTGCCCTGATAGCAGAGGCAGGGCACATCGCGCTCACGCAGGTAGCGATAGGCGAACTCGGCGGCTTCGAGCGGCCAGCGCGAGATGCCGACATAGAGCGCCTTGCCTCGGCGCACGATATCGACGAGCGCCTGCAAGGTCTCTTCGAGCGGCGTGTTGGGATCGTAGCGGTGGCTGTAGAAGAGATCGACGTAGTCGAGGTGCATGCGCTTCAGACTTTGGTCGAGCGACGATATGAGGTACTTGCGTGAGCCCCAGTTGCCATAGGGGCCGGGCCACATGTCGTAGCCTGCCTTGGTGGTGATGAACATCTCGTCGCGATAGGGACGGAAGGAGAGGTCCATCATACGGCCGAAGGTCTCCTCGGCAGTGCCGTAGGTGGGGCCGTAGTTGTTGGCAAGGTCGTAGCACGTGATGCCGTGGTCGAAGGCATAGTGCATCATGGCCTTGCAGTTGGCGAAGTTGGAAATGCTTCCGAAGTTGTGCCAGAAGCCGAGGGAAAGCGCCGACATCAGGATGCCGGAACGTCCGGAGCGGCGATACTGCATCAGACCGTCGTAGCGGTCGGGGTTGGGGGAGTAGATGGGGTCGATCATGGGATTGAGGGAGGTTATTAGGAGACCCCCTCAATCCCCCTGCTTAGGGGGAGGACTTGATTGTCGGTGTTTGGTTCTTCCCCCTAAGCAGGGGGATTAGAGGGGGTCTGGTTTATTTGTTTTCAGCCTTGGAGGCTGCAGTGTCGGCGTGGAGGGTCGGGTAGGCGATGCGGGCGTGGTTGATGGTGATGAGCTGGGAGATGAAGACTTCCTGGCACTGTTGGAGCTCGTGCAGGGTGATGTCGGCATCGTTGAGACGACCATCAGTGAGGAGTTCGTTCGTGAGGCGCTCCACCAAATCGCGAATGCCCTTGCGGGTAAGGTCCTTGAGGGAGCGGGAAGCGGCTTCGATCTTGTCGGCTATCATGACGATGGCCTGTTCCTTGGTTATGGGGTCGGGCCCAGGATAGGAGAAGAAGTCGTGGTCGGGCTCCTGGTCGGGATGTTCGTTGCACCACTTGATGTAGAAATATTTCACCTGCGAGCGTCCGTGGTGGGTTCGGATGAAGCCCAGGATGTCTTCGGGCAACTTCTGCTTTTCGGCGAGGCGGATGCCGTTGGTGACGTGTTTCTTGATGGTCTGCACGGCATCTTCGATCGACAGTTCGTTCAGCGGGTTGTTGAGCTGCTGGTTCTCGGTGAACATGTTCGGATTGGCGAGTTTGCCGATGTCGTGATAGAGGGCACCGGTGCGCACCAGGGCGATATTGGCACCAATCTCCTTGGCAGCGGCTGCCGAGAGATTGGCCACATTGAGCGAATGGTTGAAGGTGCCGGGAGCCTCTTCGGAGAGGCGGAGCAGCAGACCTTTGCCCATGTTGCAGAGTTCGACCAGCATCACGCCCGACGTGTAGCCGAAGATGTTCTCGAAGCTGTAGATGATGAGGTAGGACAGCAGCAGCAGGATAGCATTGAGAACCATCATGGTCGCGAT
Organism: Bacteroidales bacterium; assembly: GCA_045545875.1. Taxonomy (GTDB): domain Bacteria; phylum Bacteroidota; class Bacteroidia; order Bacteroidales; family UBA3663; genus Liminaster. The sequence continues at coordinate 31,813 of JAZQBS010000155.1, read as the reverse complement.
GGACGGTGAGATGCTTGCCAGGGTGGCCTGATTGGCAAGGGTAAAAATAAGATAGGTGCCCAAATAACCGATGCCGGCAAAGAGTGCGGTATGCATCAGTTGCTTGCGGTCCTGCAGACCATCCTTGAGGCTGAACACGATGACCATGCCTACGATGCTTTGGATGATGACGTATTCGAAGCGGGAGGGCGCAATGAAGGAGCAGAGCAGCACCATGACCATATGGCAGAAGAATGCCGTGCGCGAGCCGAAGAAGGTGCTGATGAGGATGGTGACGATGCCGATGGGCACCAGATAGACCGAATTGATCTCCATGTGACTGGCGATGGACGTCAGGATGGCCATGATGGTGATGGAGCCGATGATGACGAAGATATTGGCCTGGCGGATATAGATATGCCTGCGATAAAGTCCCAGGAAGACGAGGATGCTGCCAAGCAAGAGGGCAACGATCGAAAAGCGCCCTATCCATTCCCAGGCAAGGCCTGACGAAAGGCTGCGGCGGTGTTGCTGCTCCTTGCGATAGGAATTGATGATGTCGAAGGTGCGTGGGGTGACAATCTCGCCGTTGTCGATGATGCGGCTTTCGGCAAGCACTACGCCACTGGTGTAGCTGACCTGTTGGCGCAGACGCTTGTATTCGAGGTTCATGGCTGCGGTGTCGCTGACGAGATTGCTGCTCAGGAGCCGCTGAAGGGGCAAGGTTTCGTATTCCTTGGCAAAGAGCGAGTCGCCGCGAAGCAGTTCGTAGGCCTGCAGTTCGGTGAGAAGTGTCTGCTTGGATACGGTGGTGACCTCATCGCCATCGACCAGGATGACGTCGGCCGACTGGATCTGAGCCAGTCGACTTTTCTCCTCGCCGGTGATGACTCCTTGATGATAAATCTGCTCAAGCATCTGCTGCAGATGGGTGCTGGCCTCGGCAGGAAGTTTGTCACCCGTCTTCTGGAGCTGACGTAGCGCGTTGTCGCTTACCTTGGAGTCGAAGGTGTAGCGTGGGATAATCTGATTGCGGATACTGTCCTCGATTTGCATCACAGCGGAGTCGCTGCGGAGAATCGGGAAATCGTAGGGCGCGATGAGACGGGCATAACGCCACGGCTTGCCCACTTCATATTCATAGTGGAAATTCTCCTGACGTGGAAAGCACCACGTGATGATGAAGATTGCCAAGAGGAAGAAGAGGGTGCGGACTACGATCTGGCGGGTAGTTAGTTTTTGCTTGGGCATAGAGTGAGCTGATGAGGGCAGACAAAGATGGCTGCCACATAGACAGGGTTATAAATCCAGGGTTTTCTCGATGTTGCCAGGCTGACCTGCGGGGCGGGCCTTGGCGGGCTGGCGGCTGACAGCGCGAAGTTGACCGAGGTCGGAGAGCTTGCGGTTGTAGGCGGGCAGATGCTCGAGGCGTTCGATGAGTTCCTCGTTGGTGAGGTCCTGCTCGTCGAGAACGTAGTAGGCCTTGCGCGTGTCGTCGAGCAGCATGCGGTTGGCAGTCTCTTCGCCATAGAAATGACGGATAGCCTCGATACCGTCGATGGGGTCGGTGGCTGTGCGTGGTGTGGGAGCAGGTGGCGTCACAGGTGTAACTGGAGCAGTTGGAGTAACTGGGGTTACTGGGACTGCCGTGGCTGCAGGAGTGACAGGTGTAGTCGGTGCAGCGGGTTCGGGCTGGTTGAAGAGGGACGGCTCAGATGAGGGAACGGTCGGGGGAACAGGAGCAACTGGAGTCACTGTAACTGCCGGTGCTGCCGGAGTTACTGGTGTAGAGGGGGGTGTCGGAGCAACGGGCGTAACAGTTGGTGTCGGTATTGGTGTCGGCGCCGGTGCTGGTGCAGTCTCGGGTTGAGCGACACGGAAGGAGGTCAGTCGGAGCTGCTCTTCGAGGGCGGCAATCTTTTCACGAATCTCGCGCTCCTGCTGTTCGAGTTTCTTGCGCTCGATTTCGGCTTCGATGGCACGGATGATCTCGAGTTTCTTGTCGCAAGCCTGCTGATAGGCTATGTCGAGGCGAGCGATTTCGTCGTCGAGCGAATCGTCGATGGTGAAATTTTCGGCCTTGACGGCAGCATCACGAAGGGCAGTAAGCAGGATGTCGGCAGCCTCCTGATAGCCGTCGAACTCGCCAACCTGGTTCTTGTGTTCGGCAATGGCTGCACGCAACTGCTGCTGCAGTTCCTTGACCTTGTCCTCGAGCTGGGCACCGACGATGATGTCACCGGTGTTGTGGTTCATGGCAAAGCCGCTGGCAAGAAGGATGATGCGGACATCCTCACCAAGCTCGTCATCGTACATAGCACCCCAGATAACCTCGATGTCGCTGTTGAGGCCATCGACGAAATGGTTCATCTCGGCAATCTCAGCCATAGAGATGGGGTTCTGGTGGCTGAAACAGAGTTCGAAGAGCAGGTGCTTGGCATCGGTGATCTTGTTGTCCTGAAGCAGTGGGGACGTCTTGGCAGCCTCGATGGCCTTGCTGAGGCGGTTTTCGCCGTTGGCGCTACCGGTGGAGATGAGTGCCACGCCACCGTTGCGGAGGGTGGTGGAGACATCGGCAAAGTCGAGGTTGATGTATCCGCGCTTGTTAATGATGTCGGAGATGGACTTGGCGGCAGTGGTGAGCGTATCGTCGGCCTTGCTGAAAGCGTTGCCGAAGTTGAGGTCGGGGTAAATGTCGATGAGGCGATTGTTGTTGACCACGAGAAGGGCATCGCACCACTTTTCGATGGACTTTACACCTTCGAGCGCCATGAGGATCTTCTTCTTGCCTTCGAACTTGAACGGGATTGTGACAATGCCGACGGTGAGGATGCCGAGTTCGTGGGAGATCTGTGCCACAATGGGTGCAGCACCGGTACCTGTTCCGCCACCCATACCTGCGGTAATGAAGACCATCTCGGTGCCATCGGACAAAGCCTGGCGGATGGTTTCGGCATACTGCTCGGCGAAGTTGCGAGCGATTTCAGGCTTGGCACCTGCACCGAGTCCTTTTTCGCCGATGAGGAGCTTGTTGGGGATGTTGGAGCCTTCGAGTGCCTGCTTGTCTGTATTAATAATGAGGAATGAGACATCCTCGATGCCGGTTTCATACATATGCTCGACGGCATTGGAGCCGCCGCCACCTACACCGACCACCTTGATGATGGAGTGGTTCTCTTGGGTAGGCTTGAAATCGAACTCGAGAACTGCATTGTTGATATCGTTCTGATTTTCCATATATGCTGAATGTTAAATTATTTCTGACCAGTGAAAAGATCCTTGACGAAGCGTCCAACGAATTCGCCGAAGGTGGTGGAGGGGCGTACCTCCTCTTCGGTTTCCTTCTCGCGCTGGGGTTGCTGCTTCGGCTGGGATGTGGTTTCGGGTTGCTCATCCGATTCGGGTTCTGGCTCGCGATCGGGGATTTCGAGCGTTGGCTCGTTGTCGTCGGCAGGAGCAGGTTGTGGAGGAGTAACGGGACGAGTGACAGGTGTCGGACGTGGCGTCTCGACCACAGGGGTAACCTTGGGTGCCTGGCAGTCCTCGGTGCAGGACGAGAGGAGGGCCAGGAGGTTGGTGAGATGGGGTTTGCGGTCGCTGCCCAACAGGGCGGGCACGTGAGAGGCACGCATTTCGACCTGCGGGATGGAAAGGCGACGCAACAGGAGAGTGGTGATGCCATTCTGATAGGCAGCACCACCAGTGAGGATACAGCCTGCTTTGAGCTGGTCCTTGAAGCCTGATGCTTCGATCTGATGTTCGATGTTGGCGGCAATCTCCTCATAGCGGCAGAGGGCGATGTTGTTGAGCTTGCTCTGCGGGATGGGGAGCGCCCTTTCGGCAAACATGGCGCTGGGAGCGTTTCCAGCGGGAGACTCGGGTGTCACCTCTTGCGAGACGTCACTCCAGTCGCGCTTGATACGCTCGGCATCGTCGTAGGTACAGCCTGCCGATTGGATGTCGATTGTAACACTTTCGCCACCCAACGGGATGACGGCAAGGTGCTTGAGTTCGCCGTCCTTGTAGATGGAGACGGTGGTGGTGCCGGCACCCATATCGACAAGTACACAACCCTTTTGGCGTTCGGATCTTGTGAGAATGTTGGCTGTGGCGATGGGTAGGACGATGATATCGACGATGCGGATGCCGGCGCGGTCCATGGCGGCACGGATGGACTCACGGATGCGTTTCTCGCCGACGATGAGCTGGTGCTGGTTCTGCCCGATTGGTTGGGAGTTGAGCACGTCGTAGTCGGGAATCTTGACCGATGGCTGCTGTACAAGTGAATGGAGTGACATACCGCCCACGCCGACATAAGCTGCGGCGATGGGGGTGCGCATGCGATTGCCGAGTTTCTGTATGAGAGCGCGGATGTGCATGGCCGTCTTTTCGATATTGACAATACGGCCATGGCTGATGCAGTCGGACGAAACCTCGCTCTCGATCTGTATATTGGTGAGGGTTCCGTTCGACAGATCCTTCTCGGCTGCAATGGCCAAGATGCGTGAAGAGCCTAACTGGATGGCACAGGTAAGGGTGGACATGGGGGTGGATATTTGGGGATGTTTGGGGATATTAAGGGATGTTTAGGGACGATACCTTTGCTGGTAGAGAATGAGACCCAAGAGACATTTGCTTGTAGAGAATGGGACCCAAGAGACATTTGTCCCTTATTATCCCTTAAAATCCCTTAGATTCCCTTAGAATCCCTTGATTTATTATTTTTCTCCTACGACCTGGCCATGGAACTTGACGTTGATGGTTTTGTAGAAGTTCCAGCCCTTGCGGGTGAGGACCTTGTCGTAGAATGTACGTACGTTATCGAGTTTTTGCTGGGTGTCGTCGAACGAACCGATGAGGATGGTGTGGTCACCGATTCGCGGGATGAGTTCGGCATCACCGTTTTCGCGAATATAGATCTGCGTGATTTCGGCCGACCAGAAGTCGTCGCCTTTGAGGAAGAGGGCGAAGTCGTGGAGGGGTTGGATGTGACGTGTCTTGACAAAGCCCGTGACGAGGGGCAACTGGATGGCAGTGCCAAACTGGGCAGGCATCATAGCGCCATCGCGATCGATGTAGAAATCGGACATGGAGTGTCCGTCGCCGGTATTGACAAGTGTCGAGCTCTTGACACGCATGATGGGATTGCGCTGTTCGATGTCGATGCGCAGAAGGCTATCGGGCGTGTGATAGCACGAAGCATGGCGCACCAGACGGTTCTTTTCCTCGATGTACTTGGCAAGTTCAAGAGTATTAACCTCGGAGTATGGCTTGCCCTTACAGCGGAATCCCGGCTTGCTTTCGACGAGCTGGCGGATACTGGCCTCGGTGACGAAGTGGGCATCGTCGCTCGGATAGTTGATGGTGATGAGCATGCCACGATAGCGGGGTTCGTTGCGCCAGAAGCCATAGAGGTAGCCGGCTCCCAGCAGGTAGCCTAAAAGGAGGGTGACACCTATTGCCTTGAAAATGGTTTTGACCATATATATTATTATTATGTGGCAGCCATGGATGGCTGCGGCATTGACAGAAAAGAGAAGACCCTCTCGGTCCCCCTGCTTAGGGGGAGAACTTGCCTGTCGGGGTCTGGTTTCAAAGAGAACGGAGGGCTTCGGTGGCGGGAGCAACGAGGCGCTCGATGTCGACACCGGCGCCCATCATGACGAGGACATCGAGCTGGTGGGCCTTACGGAGCGCGACGAGATGGGGGACAAGGGCGGATATTTCGACCAACGACTTGTCACGACTGTCAATCTTGTCGAGGAGCCACTGCGAGGTGACACCTGGCATGGGTTGCTCGCGTGCCGGATAGATGGGCAGGAGGATGGTGCGGTCGGGGATGGCGAGCGCCGAGGCAAAGCCATCGACCAGGTCGTGGGTGCGACTGTAGAGATGAGGCTGGAAGCAGAGGGTCAGGTGACGCCCTGCAAAGAGCTGTCGTACGGAATGGAGCGATGCACGGATCTCGTCGGGATGATGGGCGTAGTCGTCCATGACGACGAGGTCGGGGCGCTTGATGTAGAAGTCGAAGCGACGCTTGGCTCCGCCGAAGCTCTTCAATCCCTTGCGCAGTTCATCTTCGGTGCAGCCATTGAGCCAACAGATGGCGAGGGCTGCCGTGGCATTGTCCACATTGATGGGTGCGGGGACACCGGGTTCGAGGTCGCGGAAGATGTGTTGTCCCTCCTTGATGACAAAGTCGAAGAGGATGGTTCCGTTGCCGATGCGGACATTGGTGGCATAGAAGTCGGGGAGTTCGCTATCATCGAGCCCCGAAGTATCAGGCACGACGTCATATTCGGCATAGCGCACTTCGGCATTCGGTCGGCAATCGACCTTGATGCCACGATGTTTGAGCAACAGGCCACCAGGACGGATGAGTTCGGTGAAGTGGGCGAACGACTCGCGATAAGCCTCCTCGGTGCCGTAGATGTCGAGGTGGTCGGGATCGCACGAAGTGATGACGGCCATGTAGGGCGAAAGCGTGTGGAACGAACGGTCGAACTCGTCGGCCTCTATGGCAACCAAGTCGCTCTTGTCGCTAAGCATGAGGTTGCTGTCGTAAGGCTTGAGGATGCCGCCGAGGAAGGCGTTGCAATCGACGTGGCTCTGCTTGAGCAGATGGGCTATCATCGAACTGGTGGTAGTCTTGCCGTGAGTGCCAGCTACACAGAGTCCGCGCTTCTGACGCGTGACGATGCCGAGCAACTGGCTGCGCTTCATCACCTGGAAGCCGTTCTGCTGGAACCAACAGAGCTCGCTATGGTTCTTAGGGATAGCGGGCGTATAGCAAATAATGCACGTGGCAGGATCCTTGAAGGCAGGATCGACGGCATCGATATTGTCTTCGAAATGAATGTCGATGCCTTCGCTGATGAGGGCTTCGGTGAGTGGTGAGGGCGTCTTGTCGTAGCCTCCCACCTTGTATCCGTTGGCATTGAAATAGCGCTCAAGGGCGGACATGCCAATACCGCCGGCGCCTACGAAGTATATGGATTTCATTTGTTCTTGGCTTCTTGGATTACAATCGCTGCCACAGCATCGGCAGCTCCGAAGTGTGCCATGGCATGGGCGTTCTGCTCCATCGTGGCGATGCGCTGCTTGTCGCCGACCAGTTGGATGGCTTCGCTGACAAGTCGGACTGGAGCCTCCTTGTCGGGGATGAGTATGGTGGCATCGCGGTCGGCGAGGGAGCGTGCGTTGGCAGTCTGATGGTCTTCGGCAGCTGTGGGTAGCGGAACGAAGATTGCGGCCTTGCCGATAAGGCTGACCTCGTTGACGGCACCTGCACCCGAGCGTGAGATGACGATGTTGGCAGCACGATAGGCTTGCGCCATGTCCTTCACGAAGACAGTGGGATGGATAAGGACAGGTTCGGGAGAACCATCGGCACCCACTGGGTGCATGGCAGCTACGGCACGTTCCCACTTGTCGCCATCGGCCTTGCCCGTCTGCCAGAGCACCTGCACACCGGCCTTCTGGAATTGGTCGAGTCCGGCGCAGATGGCATTGTTGATGCTGCGGGCGCCTAGACTGCCGCCAGTGACGAAGATGGTGGGCCGATTGGGGTCGAGCCCAAAGGCACGGCGTGCCTCTTCGACAGTGGACGTGCACTCGAGGAGGGCCTGGCGCACAGGATTACCGGTGACGACAATCTTATCAGCGGGGAAGAAACGCTCCATGCCGGGATAAGCTACGCAGATGCGACGCGCACCGTTGGCCAGTTTCTGGTTGGTGACACCCGCAAATCCGTTCTGTTCATGCAGAATATAGGGCACGTGAAGCGCAGCAGCGGCCTTCAAGGCTGCTGCACTGGCATAACCGCCCACGCCGACAGCGGCATCAGGTTTGAAGTCGCGGATGATCTGCTTGGCCTGACGGATGCTCTTCCACAGGTCGAACAGCACCATAAGGTTGCCGGGATGGAAGAGTGGACGGATGAAGCCGCGCACCGGTAGTCCGATAATCTTGTAGCCTTCGGCAGGCACCTTTTCCATTTCCATACGGCCCAAGGCTCCGATGAAGAGTATCTCGGCATCGGGTTGCGCCTTGCGGATGGCATTGGCTATTGAGACAGCGGGAAAGATGTGGCCACCCGTGCCACCACCGCTAATGAGGTATTTCATTCTGTTTCGGTATTTGTGTTAACGGATAATGCATTCTCAGAGAGGGAGGCTGTTTCGGCTTCCAGTTCGGCACGCTCCTGCTGCTCCTGACGGATGAGGCGGCTCAAGGCAAGGAGGATGCCGAAGGAGATGCTCGTACCGATGATGCTCGAACCACCACGACTGATGAGTGGCAGTGGCTGACCTGTGACAAACATCGCCCCGGTGCAGACACCTATATGGATGAGAGCCTGGATGACGATGATGAGCGGCAGGCCTAACATCATTAGCCGAATGTAAGGACTCTCGGTGCGCCGAGACAGCACATAACATCGGATGAAGAGGGTGAGATAGAGCAGGAGCACAAGGGTTGCCATGACCGGGCCACCCTCTTCGAAGATGATGGCAAAGATATAGTCGGAGAAGGCTTCGGGGAGGAAGTCACGCATCTTGCTGTTGCCGATGAAGCGTCCGAACGGATAACTGTTGGCAATGGCCATGTGGGAATAGATCTCCTGGCTCTTCTTGCCATTGATATCCTCTTCCCAAAGAGGCTTGCCGGAATGGTCGTAGATGCGGTTGGACCATGTGATGACACGGCCCAGAACCTTGCTGTTGGCAATGCCGCTTTCGGCCTGTTCCATCTCGGCAGTTCGGGCATTGCGTTCGCCACCATGGGTTTCATAGACAACACGCAGGGCAGCCAAGCCGATGACGGCAACGATGACGGCAACAATGATGGTCCCCCAAAGATAGCGACCATTGACACCTCCTAGGAACATGATGCCGAACGATGCCATACAGATGATGAGGGCACTCGAAAGGTTCTGCGTGGCGATGGGAAGAGCCACCAGACCGATGATGAGCAGATAGGTCCAGAATCGGCGTATTGGTGTACGGGTGCGGAAAAACGGGATGATATGGAACGTGGCATCGCGAGCAGTGACGAGGGCACAGAGCACCATCGTGACACCGAGTTTGCAAAGTTCGACAGGCTGGAGTCCGGCGATGGAACGAGCAGCACCCTTCTGCTCTGTACCCACGAAGATGGTGGTGATGCAGAGACAGAATCCGAAGAAATAGATGAGTTTGTCCCAAGCACGGATGGCGGAAAGGCTCATGCTCTGCGAAATAAGCAGGAAGACAGCGCCGGCCAGCAGGAAGGTGACATGGCGAACCGCAGGGTCACTGGCATAGCCACCCCGGAAGGTGAGCTGGCTGGTGGCACTGAAAATTTCGACCACAGAGATGCAAAACAGGAATATGTAGATACCCCATATCCAGTAATCGCCTCTCATGATGCTGCCCAAGAAGTCATATTGGCTACTTGTTTCGACGTTGGCAGTGTCTTGTTCTTGCATTCGACAATATAGTTATTAAATAAGATGATCGTTATTGTTGTTGCCATTCCTTGACGATGGCCTTCATCTGGTCGCCTCGGTCTTCGTACGACTTGAACAGGTCGAATGAGGCACAACATGGCGAAAGCAGTACGACATCGCCGGGACGGGCGAAGGCTCGGCATTTTTCGAGAGCTTCACGCATCGACAGGGCATCGGCTACGGGTTTGCCCATGCCGTCGAAGAAGGAGTGGAGCTTCTCGTTGTGCAGTCCCATATAGACAAGGGCTGTGCACTTGTCGCGCACCAGTTGCTCGATTTGTGTGTAGTCGTTGCCCTTGTCCTTGCCGCCCAGAATGAGTACGGTAGGTTTCTTCATTGACTCGAGGGCGTACCAGCAGGAGTCCACATTGGTGGCCTTTGAATCGTTGACGTATTCCACGCCATCGACGTAACCAAGATTTTCGAGACGATGTTCTACACCCTTGAAGGTGGCGAGGGCTCGACGTATAGCATCCTTGCGGATACCGCTGAGGCGTGCCGAGAGCGTTGCTGCCATCGTGTTGTAGAGGTTGTGCGGGCCGGGCAGAGGCAGTTCGTCGAGCGGAATCTCGGTGGTGTCGGCCGAAAGGGCAGCATCGAGGACATTGATGACGAGGTTGCCGTCCTTGACGTAAGCACCAGGGACAAGAGGACGGTTGCCCATCTGCTTCAAACTCAAACCTGTGAACGGGACAAGTTGTGCCTTGAGCGGTTCGATGTGTCCACTGAAGGGATACAACCGGGAGCCATCGGCAGCCAGCAAGTCGGGGCGCTCGTTGTTGGTGCCCGTATAATCTTCGCCTCCTAATGGAGCATGCAGACGGCGTTCGAGTTCTCGCATTACTGTCTTGTCGCCATTCCAGTAGATGACATGATCGGAGGGGGTGAGGTTCTGGACGATGCGGAACTTAGAGTTGATGTAGTTCTGCATCTCGTGGTCGTAGCGATCCATATGGTCGGGAGTGATGTTCATGATCACTGCGATGTTGGCGCGGAACTTGTACATATTGTCCAACTGGAAACTCGACAACTCGATGACATAGTAGTCGAAGTGTTCGGTGGCCACCTGCAAGGCAAGCGACTTGCCCACATTGCCGGCCAGTCCGACATTGAGACCGCTGGACTTGAGGATGTGGTAGGTCATCATCGTGGTCGTGGTCTTGCCGTTGGAGCCGGTGATACAGATCATTTTCGCATCAGTGTATCGACCCGCAAACTCGATTTCGGAGATGATGGGTGTGCCTTGCTGCATGAGTTTGACGATGAGCGGGGCAGTGAGAGGCACGCCCGGGCTCTTGATCACCTCGTCGGCATTGAGGATGAGTTCCTCGGTGTGAGGATGTCCATCCTCGTAGGGAATCTGGTACTGCTCGAGCAGCGCCTTGTATTTGTCCTTGATGGGCGACATGTCGCTGAGGAACACGTCGAATCCCTTTACTTTTGCCAGAACGGCGGCACCTGTGCCGCTTTCTCCGGCGCCTATGATGGCTATTCTTTTCATTGCTTTATATTATCTTACCTTGAGTGTCATGATGGCAAACGATGCCAGGATGATTGTTACAATCCAGAAGCGGGCGGTCACCTTGTTCTCGTGGAACGAACTCTTGGGCCACTTCAATAGAATCTTGTCCATGGAGTGTAATTGTGTCAATTGCTCGGTCTTCAGACGGAATGCATCATGGATGGGAGCACGGTTGACGAAACGGTACTTCTTGCCGATGGCATTGCCCCGGCGTGCGACGAAGTTCTGTCCCATAACCGAAATGCTTTCGATGAGGAAGATGAAGCAGATGATGGGCAGGAGCAGTTCCTTGCGGATGATGATGGCCATGACGGCAATGATGCCGCCGATGGGCAGCGAGCCCGTATCGCCCATGAAGACCTGGGCAGGGAAGGCATTGTACCAAAGGAAGCCGATCAATGCACCGACAAACGCGGCGCCGAAGACTACCAGCTCCTGACAACCGGGGATGTTCATGATGTTGAAATAGTCGGCAAAGCCAGCATGGCTGGAGAAATATGCCAGGATGACGAGCGCTACGCTCATGATGGCCGAGTTGCCGGCGCAAAGGCCGTCCATGCCGTCATCGAGGTTGGAGCCGTTGCTCACTGCCATGATGATGAAGGTGGTAACGCAGACGAAGAAGATCCAACCTGCTGCCTGTTGCCAACTGCCAAGGAACTCGAAGAATCCGGCATAGTCGAGGTTATGGTCCTTGACAAAAGGAAGTGTGGTGAGCGTGGACTTGATGAGATGACCGCCTTCGCGCATCACAGCATCGGGAGCAAGCCAAAGGGTGAGACCGACCCCGAGTCCGAGCAGCGCCTGCCCGAGCAGTTTGACGATGGGGCGCATACCATTCTTGTTCTTTTCGCGATAGGCAGGCGAGGCACCGCTGAATTCGCTAATTCTCTTGAGGAAAAATGGCATGCGGTCATACTGTTTGCTGTGGCCCTTGAGATAATCGTCGAGGAATCCGAGCATGCCGAGCCAAAGGGTGGTGAACAGCATCAGGAGCATGTAGATGTTGCGCAGACGCCCCATCAGCAGGCAGGGAACGACGGTGGCAACGATGATGATGATGCCGCCCATGGTGGGGACACCGACCTTTTCGACTCCATAAGGGTCGATTTCACGATTGCGCTGCGCTTCGGTTCTGTTCTTGCGACGCATATAGCGGATAAACCATTCGCCGAACGACATGGAGATGATGAGTGCCAGGATGAGTGCCGTGATGGCACGTGTCGACACATAACTCCACATGCCGGCTCCCGGCAGGTCGAAGGTGTTGTTGAGATATCGAAAGATGTAGTATAACACTTGAGTAGAGGATGGGTTTAGTAGTTTCGTTAATTATTTCATTTTTCGCCAGTGGGATTCAAACCCATGGCTTCGCGTACCACCTCGTGGTCATCGAAGTGGTGTTTTACGCCTTTGATGATCTGGTAATCTTCATGTCCCTTGCCGGCCACAAGGATGACATCGTCGGGCTGGGCCATCATGACAGCCGTGCGGATGGCCTCTCGTCGATCGCAGATGGTGATGGTCTTCTGACGGAGTTCCTCGCTATCGAGACCTGCCTGCATGTCGTTGAGAATGTCCATTGGCTCTTCGAAGCGCGGGTTGTCGCTGGTAAGGATGAGGCGATCGGAATGGACGGCCGACTCATGAGCCATGATGGGACGTTTGCCCTTATCGCGATTGCCGCCACAGCCCACCACGGTGATGATCTTGCCTTTGGCTTTTGTATCGAGGATCTCGCGGATGGTGCCGAGTACGTTGACCAAGGCGTCGGGGGTGTGAGCATAGTCGATGATGGCCGAGAAGCCTTTGGGGGAACGGATGGACTCGAATCGACCGTTGACAGGAATGAGTTCCGACATCTTGACGAGCAGGTCATGACGGGTGATGCCTGCCGTAAGTTTCCTAGCATTCTCGTTCTGAAGAATCTCGCAGGCTGCTCCATAGACGGCGATGAGGTTGGAGGCATTGAATCGTCCCACGAAATTGGTCTGCACCTCCTGTCCGTCGATTAGGAGCGACATGCCTTCGAACGATTCTTCGATAATCCGGGTGGTATAGTCAGCCATGGTGCGCACACTGTAGCTGCGATGACGAGCCTTGGTGTTCTGCAGCATCACTTCGCCGTTACGGTCGTCGAGGTTGGTGATAGCAAAAGCCTCTTTCTTCAAGCCATCGAAGAACTTCTTCTTGGCATGCAGATAATTCTCGAACGTCTTATGGTAGTCGAGGTGGTCGCGCGTCAGATTGGTGAAGATGCCGCCATCGAAGTCCAGGCCGCCGATGCGTTGCTGATCGACGGAGTGGCTAGACACCTCCATAAAGACGAAGGCGCAACCGGCATCGACCATCTGCTGGAGCAGGTTGTTGAGTTCCTCGGGATAGGGAGTGGTGAAGGAAGCGTGGACAGGGCGGTCGATCACGTAGTTGCATACGGTCGAAATCAGTCCGCAGGGATATCCGAGCTTGGAGAAGAGCTTGTAGAGAAGGGTGGCGATGGTGGTCTTGCCGTTGGTGCCGGTCACACCGACGAGGGTCAGTTGTTCCGACGGATAGCCGTACCAGGCAGCGGCAAGAAGAGCACGCGCCAGATTACAATCTTCGACAATGATGAAAGCAGGTGCATTTTCGAGCGAAGCCGCCAGTTGGCGACCTTGTTCGTCCCACCATGATTTGTCGCACACTATGGCTACAGCCCCGCTCTCGATGGCCTGGGGAATGAACGAGTGCCCATCGACGGTAGCACCATGTACGGCAATGAAGAGTGCGCCTGGGGTGACTATGCGGTTGTCGGTCACGACGGCGCTGATCTCGATATCTTTTGTTCTGGCGCCTTCAAACTGGTAGGAGAGGCGCTCCAGAAGTTGACTGAGTTTCATTTTTGCAATAATATAGACTTGTTATTTCAATGTTATGCTGATGGTTTGTCCCTTTGTAAATGAAGACCCGGCAACGAGCGATTGGCTTGTGACCTTACCGAGCCCCGAGACGTTGACGCGTAGACCTGCATTCTCAAGCATATAGAGTGCGTCGGCGGCACCCATGCCTTGAACATCGGGCACGATACCTGGCGTCACGTTGTTAAGATTCACATAGCGAGCGTCCAACTTTTCGAACACGTTGTCGAAACCTAATTCGTTGGTTACTTCCCGGGTGGGCAGCTCAGGACCGCGTTTTGCCTTGGGAAACATACCGTAATTGGCGATATTGGCCGAATCGGGCTTAATGTCGTTCACGGTGAGGTAGATGCTGTTGGCATAAACCTGCTCGGCAAAATTGCGGAAGACGGGTCCAGCCATGTAACCACCGCCTGGACGGCCGAAATTGCCGCCTGGACGTGCATCGATGACGACGATGCCGGTATATTGGGGATTGTCGGCAGGGAAATATCCCGCGAAGGAGACATAATGGCCATTACCCACGTAGGTTCCGTTGGCATAGCGCTGAGCAGTGCCTGTCTTGCCGGCAATCTTCACCTTCTTCGAATAAGCACCCGGCAACCATAAATTGCCATGGGCAGTGCCTCGTTCGACGACACCTTCGAGGGCATGGCGTACGGCCCTCAGCGTAGAATCCTTGCAGATGCTCGGATTGATGACTTCGGGTTCGCGATGATAGAGCACTTGTCCGTCTTTCACAACACGGTCTACGATATATGGGCGCATCAGTGTGCCATTGTTGGCAATGGCGTTGTAGAAGTTGAGCATATACATGCCTGGGATGCGCGTCTCGTAGCCATAGCTGATTTGTCCGAGAGAAACCTTGCTCCAAGTGGCATCGCCGACCTTGCGGTTACGCGGACGCTGGGCACCTTGGAACTCTACGTTGAGGTGCAGATCTTCGAAGATCTTCATCTTGTCGATAAGGTCGAGATAGCGCTGAGGAGAGCGGTCGTAGGCCCCTGTCGTAAGTTTGGCTAGCGAGATGTTGGACGACTGCACCATGGCTTCGTCGGCTGTCACTTTGCCTACAGGATGGTCGTCGCGTATCTCCTTTCCATGATAATTCCATGAGTTGGGGCGCTCATGGGTGTTGCCAGTGTCCACTTCTGTGTCGGGTGTAATCTTTCCATCATCGAGGAGGACCATATAACTGACGGTCTTGAATGTAGAGCCTGGGTCATAAAGGTCCATGACAAAGTGATTGTAGTCCTCGACGCAGTAGTCGCCTCGACGCTGCAGGTTTGAGATGGCCTTGATTTTGCCGGTCTTGGTCTCCATCACAGCAGCCCAGCCTCCTGCGGCATTCAATTCGAGGATGCGCTTGTTGAGCTCGAAGTCGAGGATGCGCTGCATCTCCATGTCGAGGGTGGTATAGACATCGGCGCCATCGACAGGCTCCCGTTGGACGATGGTCTGTCGATAGAGTTTCACCTTTTGAGTGAAACCGATGCCAGGTTCGCCATTGAGCAAGCTGTCGAAGGTTTGCTCCAGACCATTGCGCCCGTGACCTTTCATGTTGCGACGAACACCGTTCACGATACGGAAGGTGTCGGTAGGGAACACACCGCCGATGGTCGAAGCTGCCATACGACGCTCGCCATAAGGACGCTTTCGGTTGGGGCGGTCTTCGCTGAACATGCCGATGTGATTGCGGTTCTTCGAAAAGAACGGAGCCTTGTTGCGGAGTTCCTTGTATTCGAGGTAGGAGATTCTACGTAGGGCGAGGTAGCGACGGTTGCCTTCGCGATAAGCCTTCATCATGCCTAGGGCGTGTTCGGCAGCAGTCTTCCTCGGGTTGAGTTTGTGCATCCATTGTGCCGCAGGACCGTTGGAACCGAAATAATACTCCATCGTGTCCTTGGGCAGCAGTTTGGCCGTTATTCTAATCTTCTTATGCTTCACCGAATCGTAGATTGTCTTGTACCACTCCTGGTCCTTGTTGCGGAAGTCGAAGAAGATGTCGTATTCGGGAGCCGAGGCGGCAATCATATCGCCCGTTTCGCTGTAGATCACGCCGCGTATCTGTGGGATGCTGACGCTGTCTCGCTTCAGGTTGCTGACAAGACGCTCGTAGTGAGGACGGTCTACCATAAAGGTTTTAGTGGCACATGCAATGATGGCCAGGACGTAAAGCAGCAGTACGCCCAGCACGATGCCGAACCTTGTGCTGAAGGATGGCGTCCAACCTAAGAGATATTTGTTGATAAGTTTCTTTAGGAACCCCATGGCTTATTTGATGATTACTGCAGGTTCGTCACTTTCGATTAGGTTCACATCACTGTCGGCCACCTTTTGTTTGATGACTTCGGGGCGATTGCGAAGTGTCAGGTCGCCCCATTTCTCGATGCTGGTGTAACGCACGTCATTGCGCTCGTTCTTCAGACGGGCGATGGCGATGATGTGGTCCTCGTATTCATAGCGAAGTTGGATATAGCTTATCAGCAGAATAATCACGACAATAATCTTTTGGAAATGCTGTTCGTAGAACTTCTTGCTGAAGAGCGGGTTCTGGTCATCGCTGATGACCTTTCCTGCTTCGTCGATGATGTTGAATTTCTTTGCCAAAGTCTTTGTGTAGTTAATTGTTTGCCAATCTCTCCGCGATGCGGAGTTTTGCGGAACGTGCACGTGGATTGCGTTCCACCTCCTCTTCCGATGCTTCGATCACCTTGTTGTTGATGGCCTTGAGGGGAGCGATGATCTTTCCGTAGAAGTCCTTCTCAATCTCGCCATCTGCCTTCCCTGAACGTATCACATTCTTGACAATGCGGTCTTCGAGGCTGTGGTAGGTCATCACGACGAGTCGTCCACCTGGACGCTTTTCGGTGGCCGGTCTGAGAAGGCCGATAGCTGCCGTCAGCATCTCTTCGAGGGCCTGCATCTCGTGGTTCACTTCGATGCGTAGGGCCTGAAATGTCTGGGCGAATTCTTTTTTCTCGGCTTTCGGACTGATCAGGGGTTTGATGGTCGTCATCAGGTCACCCGTGGTGAGGATCGGTTGCTGCGCACGACGTTTGACGATGGCTTGTGCCAAGCGTCGAGACTGCTTCAATTCTCCGTAAAGGGTGAATATTCTCGTCAATTCCTTATCATCGGCCTCGGCCAGCAGGTCGGCTGCTGTGCGTCCGGCTCGCGTATTCATTCGCATGTCGAGTGGAGCATCGAAACGGAAAGCGAAGCCTCTTTCGGCATCATCGAGGTGGTGGCTTGAGACACCGAGGTCGGCCAGCAGTCCGTCAATGTGATCCACGCCGTAGTATCGCATCCAGTTCTTCAGATAGCGGAAGTTGGAGCGTACGAAAGTGAAGTTTGCCGACGTACCTCCGATGTTTTGTTCGGCATCAGGATCCTGGTCGAAACTGAAAAGATGTCCTTTGGGGCCAAGTTTTGAGAGGATGGCGCGGCTGTGTCCTCCTCCGCCGAATGTGACATCGACATAAATGCCATCCGGGCGGATTTGGAGACCTTCCAGACATTCATTCAGCATTACGGGTACGTGATATCCTTCTATATTCATTTTTCCTTCACATACGCGCGAATACGCGATTTTCGAGGCGCTAAATTACACTTTTTTTTCTACTAAAGCAAATAATTCACGAAAAAACAATCAAAAAACGCACTTTTTTTCAATATTCTCATGCATTTTGTTGTTTGGAACGAAATTTTTTGGTAATTTTGCAGCCATTATTATGTGTTTTCATCTCTTGTCGGAAAGCTTATTGAAATGAGTAATAAAACAACAGTCAACCTCGGAAACTCTCGCGCAACATTTGGCACTCGACTAGGTGCCTTGGCTGCCGCTGTGGGCTCTGCCGTGGGTTTCGGTAATATCTGGAGATTTCCTTATATGACTGGTCAGAATGGCGGTGCAGCCTTTCTGGTCATCTATGTCGTCAGTGTACTGATATTGGGTGTGCCGTTGCTGATTGCTGAGTTCTGCATCGGTAGGTCTGCCCATCGCAATGTGGTAGGAGCTTTCCGAAAGGTCGCTCCTGGTACGCATTGGTATCTGGTGGGCATCCTGGGGTTGCTTGTCGCTTGTCTCATCCTTGGGTTCTATGTCGTACTCTCGGGTTGGACCCTGCATGCCACTTGGCAGGCCCTGACCAATACGATGAATGGCGATGACTTCCATAGTTTTGTCAGCAGTCCTGTCGAACCACTTTTGTGGACAGTTTTGGCTATCGTTATCAATGTGGCTATTCTCCTTGGAGGTGTGCAGAAGGGCATCGAACGTGCTTCGAACATTATGATGCCTATCCTTGCCGTGCTGCTTCTTATCCTTGTCGGTAACAGTTTCTTCCTTCCTGAATTCCGCAAGGGTATGGAGTTCCTTTTCGTGCCCGATTGGGATAAGGTGAGTGGACGCACGTGGATTGATGCGATGGGTCAGGCCTTCTTCAGCCTTTCAGTGGCCATGGGTATTATGGTGGCCTACGGTTCCTATCTTTCCGACAATACAAAGATTGGCAAGACGGCGCTTCAAGTGGCAGGTCTTGATACGCTTATCGCAATCCTTGCAGGCATTGTCATCTTTCCTGCCTGTTTCTCGTTCGGTGTGGCTCCTGGTGAAGGTTCTGGCCTTGTCTTCGTCACACTTCCTCAGGTCTTCAACTCCATGCCTTTCGGCTGGGTGATGGGTTTGCTGTTCTTCCTGTTGGTAACCTTGGCAGGCCTTACCTCGTGTATGAGCATCTTCGAGGTGCCCATCTCGTTCCTACAGGAGGAATGCCACGTGTCGCGCCGAAGTGCAGTGATTATCAGCGCCATCTGGTCGCTGGTGCTTGGCATCGGTTGTTCGCTGTCGATGGGCATGTGGAGCGGCTTCACGATAAATGGTGACGTGTTATTTGACTTCCTCGATCATATCACAGCGCGTTACATGATGCCCGTCTGTGCATTCCTGACGTCACTCTTTGTGGGCTGGTGGCTCGAAAGGGAAATCATACGCAATGCCATCACCAACTGGCGCAACGATTCGGGCTGGTACCTGCGTCCCTTGATTATCCTGCTGCGCACTGTTGTGCCTGTTTGCATCCTGCTTATTTTCCTGAGCGGTTTGGGCCTGCTTTGATTCTTTATTATTCATTTTTAGTAGTATTTTATAGTTGAGTAACGAACGAGCGTTATTTGTAACCAAGTTGGGTGGAATCCTGGCTGCTGTCGGTTCGGCTGTCGGACTCGGCAACATCTGGCGTTTTCCCTACGAGACAGGCCAGAATGGAGGGGCTGCCTTCCTCTTGATTTATGTGCTGTGTGTGCTTATGCTGGGCACACCGCTTATGCTGGCAGAGCTCACATTGGGTCGTGCCTCGCACAGCAATGCCGTGGGCGCATTTCGCCGACTGGCGCCTGGTACCTATTGGTGGGTGACGGGGGTCATCGGAGCTGTGGGTGTGCTCATGATTGTGGGTTTCTATTCCGTGGTGGCAGGTTGGACGCTGCATTATACGGTGGTGTCGGTGCTCGACCGGCTTACGGTGCAGGATTTCGGGGCCTATTCTCAAGGAGCGTGGTTGCCTTTCCTTTATATGACAGGCTTTGTGTCGCTCAATATGCTGATTCTCATGGGAGGAGTGCAGAAGGGCATTGAGCGCTGGTCCAACATCCTTATGCCCATCATGGGCGCACTGATGTTGGTGCTTTGCATCAATTCGTTGTTGCTTCCAGGTGCTGTCGATGGCCTTAAGTTCCTGTTTCATCCCGACTTCAGCCGCATCACGGGTAAAGTCATTCTTTCGGCTATGGGACAATCGTTCTTCAGCATCTCTATGGGTGTCGGCACCCTGCTCATTTACGGCTCCTATCTGCCCAATAGCACGAAGATGGGTAAGACTTCGCTTTTCATCTGCCTCGTCGATACGCTCATTGCAATCTTGGCTGGCATCATCATCTTCCCTGCTTGCTTTGCTTACGGTATTCAACCCGATGCAGGACCAGGTCTTGCCTTCATCACTTTGCCCAGTGTCTTCGTGCAGATGCCGGGTGGCTACGTTTGGAGCATCATCTTCTTTGTTCTGTTGGCTATTGCTGCACTTACTTCGAGCATCTCGATGATGGAGTGTCCCATTGCCATTCTGCAGGAACAGTTGAAGGTAAGTCGTCGCCGTTCGGTCGTCATTGTCACGTTGATAGCATGGGTACTTGGCACCTGCTGTTGCTTGTCGTTCTGCCCAGAGTTTGCTGATAGCCTGACCTTCTGGGGCCTGTCGTTGTTCGATATCTTCGACAAGGTGACTGCCAACTTCATCTTGCCGCTTGGTGGACTATTGATGGCTGTCTTTCTTGGTTGGAGAATGGATCGTCGGTTGTTGCACGACACGCTCACCAATTTTGGTCGCGATCGTGGAGGCTATATCCCTCTGTTCTTGTTTGCTGTCCGTTATTTCGCGCCTATTTGTATCCTGCTCATCTTCTTGAGCGGTTTGGGCTTGCTCTAATGTTGGCTTGGGCCAGCTCAAATTGTTAATTATTAATTGTTATTTGTTAATTGTTCATTGACCTTATGGAACAATGGCTTGTTGAAAATCTCGGTTCTGATGGATCCCACCTTTCTGGAGGTATTAGACTGCTGATTGTGCTAATTATCATCGTCGTCTCATTCATCGCTTATTTTGTTGTCAAATATGCGGTTATCCCCATCATACAAAAGATTGTCAAGCAGACCGAGACGCAATGGGATGATATCCTGCTCTCAGAGCGTGTATGTCGTTCTTTTTCTCACATCGTGCCTCCCGTCATCATGCTGATAGCCTTGCCCTATGCCCTCAAAGGATCCTTCGAGGTAATTGTGGTGCGTCTGCTACAAGTCTATATCATCTTCGCCGTCTGCTATTTCATTGCAGCATTTATGCGTGGCATCTTCGACATTTTCGTGCATGTGAAGGAGCACAAGGCTGGTTCGCTGAAAGGCATACTTCAGACGTTCCAAATCATTGTCTGGTTTGTGGGCATCATCCTAATGGTGAGCACGCTGATGGGACGCTCTCCACTATATCTCATTACTGGTTTGCTATCTGCTTCGGTGGTGATGATGCTGATATTCCAGGATACTATCAAGGGTCTTGTTGCAGGTGTTCAGCTTGCTATCAACGATATGGTGCGAGTAGATGACTGGATCACCATTCCTGCTCGAGGTGTGAATGGAATAGTCACAGAGATGACGCTCAGTACCGTCAAGATTCAGAATTTCGACAAGACCATTTTGACAGTTCAACCCTACACACTGCTCTCAGAGACGTTTCAGAACTGGCGTGGAATGAAGGATAGCGATGGTCGCTGCTTCACCCGCGGCATCAATGTCGATGTAGATTCGGTGAAGTTTCTGGATGCCTCACAAGTTGCCGAATACCAGCGGTTGGGTTATCTGCCCTCGACAGCCCAAGCTAACGAAGCTACCAATCTGGAGGTTTATCGAGGCGCCATTTTCAAATACCTTTCAGAAAAACCGGAAATCAACAACGAGATGACATTGATGGTTCGTCACCTGCCGCAGACAGCCGAAGGTATCCCCATCCAGATCTATGCCTTCACTTTCACCAAGAAGTGGGAAGACTTCGAGGAGA
This sequence comes from Bacteroidales bacterium, assembly GCA_045545875.1. Lineage (GTDB taxonomy): Bacteria > Bacteroidota > Bacteroidia > Bacteroidales > UBA3663 > Liminaster. The sequence goes on along the minus strand of JAZQBS010000155.1, from coordinate 10,318 downwards.
TTCAAGCTCGTATGTTGGAATATATGCTTGCACGTTCCAAGGAATTCGGAATTAGACCTTATCAGCGGAGGAGTGACAAGCATTGAGCAAAAACGTCACGCGGGCATTCCACTGCAAGCCTGGTGTTCCTCATTTTGTTGGCCATCGAACAAAAATAGCCCGGAAAATTTGGAGTTCCGGGCTTTGTTGTGTACCTTTGCGCCGCAATATTGCAAAATAACTCACAATGATTGGTAACCATTGAAAAAGTTGCCGATGATTGCTCAACCATCTAAAAAGTTGAACTACTTATTCACTTCCGAATCGGTGTCTGAAGGACACCCTGACAAAGTCGCCGACCAGATCAGCGACACTGTGCTTGACAACCTTCTTGCCTGGGATCCATCCAGCAAGGTTGCCTGCGAAACATTAGTTACCACCGGCCAAGTCGTACTGGCTGGCGAAATCAAGACCCAAGCTGACGTGGAACTTCGCGAGGCTGTGCGCGAAACCATCAAACGTATTGGTTATACCAAAGCTGAGTATATGTTTGATGGAAGTTCGTGTGGCATCTTCTCTGCCATTCATGCACAAAGTCCCGACATCAACCGTGGCGTGGAACGTCAGAAGCCTGAAGAGCAGGGTGCAGGAGACCAGGGTATGATGTTCGGCTATGCAACCAACGAGACTCACAACCGCATGCCACTCACACTTGAACTCAGTCATCTGCTTCTTATCGAATTGGCAAAAATCCGTCGCGAAGCCAATTCGCCCATGCCTTATCTGCGCCCTGACGCCAAGAGCCAGGTTACCGTGGAGTATGATGGTAAAACCAATCGTCCCGTTCGCGTCCACACCATCGTCATCAGTACACAGCATGACGAATGGCTCGATGACGATGAGGCCATGCTGGCACAAATCCGCAAGGATGTGCGCGATATCCTTATCCCGCGTCTCAAGGCTCGTCTCAACGAGTTCGAAGCATCGCTCTTCGACGACAAGTTCAATCTCTATGTCAATCCGACAGGTAAGTTTGTGATTGGCGGTCCTCATGGCGACACTGGTCTCACGGGACGTAAGATTATCGTCGATACCTATGGCGGACATGGAGCCCATGGAGGAGGAGCATTTTCGGGCAAGGATCCATCGAAGGTCGATCGTTCGGCAGCCTACGCTGCCCGCCATATTGCCAACAACCTCGTGGCAGCTGGTGTCTGCGATCGTGCTTTGGTTCAGGTGGCATATGCCATCGGCATTGCCAAGCCTGTGAGCCTCTATGTCAACACCTACGGCACTGCCAAAGTTGCTTTGAGCGATGCAGAGATATCTGACAAGGTCGGCAAAATCTTCGACATGACACCTCATGCCATCGTACAGCGTCTCGGCCTGCTTAATCCCATCTACGAGGAGACGGCAGCCTACGGTCACTTTGGTCGTCCTTGCGAAAAGGTAACTAAAACGTTCACCAATCGCCTTGGCCAAACCAAGACCCTCGAAGTGGAGCTCTTCACTTGGGAGAAGCTCGACTACAAGGACCGGGTTCGAGAGGCATTTGGTATCTAATTAGTAGGTGGGAGCCAAGCTTGGCTCCCGCTTTAACACTATTATCCTTAACACATTAATTCTTCCCATGAAACGCAGACTCCTTGCTTCTATTTCCTTTTCAGCTTTCTTTATCCTCTTTCATTCGTGTTCGCAGAACCCGGAGCCAAGTCCCATGGAGCAGATTGTGGCTGGTATTGCACGTACATCTTTTCCCGATCGAACTATCACGGTGAATCCAGCTTCTGATACAGATGCCTTACCGATGCTGCAGTATGCTATCGACTCGTGTTCTCTCTTGGGTGGTGGCAAGGTTGATGTAGCAGCGGGCGAATATCTGCTCTGCGGTTCGTTGCACCTTAAGAGCAACGTGAACCTTCACCTTCAAGAGGGTGCAACTCTGCGATTCAGTGGCAAGGCCGATGACTTCCTACCCGTGGTTTTGACTCGTTTCGAAGGAACAGAACTATATGGCCGTTCGCCGATGGTTTATGCCTATCATCAGCAAAACATCGCCATCACAGGAAGTGGCGTCATTGATGGTCAGGCTGGCGTTGAGATGGGCTGGTGGGGCTGGGACCCTGCTGCACACGAGACAGGGACAGCATTGCATGGCACGCCTGGTGAATTGCCTGAAAAGCCTTTCGTTGCTCGTCTGCGCCAGATGGGCGAAGACCTTACTCCCGTCAGCGAGCGTGTCTTTGCCGAGGGCACAAAGCTGCGTCCCACTTGTGTCGAGACGTATGGATGCTCGCGCGTCCTCATCGAAGGCATCACCATCAAGGATTCTCCTTTCTGGACCATCCATCCGCTCTATTGCGACAACGTCATCGTGCGCGGCGTCACTATCGACTCGCATTTCCCCAACAACGACGGTTGCGACCCCGAGTCGTCGAGCAACGTGCTGATTGAGGACTGTCTCTTCCGTTGCGGAGACGATGCCGTGGCCATCAAGTCGGGACGCGATGCGGACGGGCGCAGGGTGGGTCGTCCCTCGGAGCGTATTGTCATCCGTCGATGCGATTTCCAAAGCGAATGCAACGGACTTTGTATCGGTTCGGAGATGAGCGGAGGAGTGCAAGGAGTTTGGATGGACAGCATTCGTATAGGCACTGTGAAGAATGCGCTCTATTTCAAGTCGAACAAGGACCGTGGCGGCTTCATACGCGATGTGCATGTCAGCAACGTCACCATCGAAAAGGCATTCGGTGCCATCCTTCGCTTCGAAACCAATTACTTCGGTTACCACGGAGGCAACTATCAGGCTCAATACGAGGATTTCGACATCAGTCATATTACGGCGGGAGAGGCCGAAAGTCATGCCATCTTTTACGATGGCAACGATGAGAAGCCTATCCGCAATATCAAGGTGACCGATTTCCATGTCACAAAGGCTCTTCATCCCTGGTATCTCTACCGTACCGAAGATTGCTCGTTTGTAGATTGTACGGTGAATGGCGAACCCGTACCCGAACACCCTGCCGAGAGTGCCGAACGCCAGACTTGTGATGTATGGTAATAAGAAAACTCCCCCATCTTTCCGAAAAAGAAGATGGGGGAGTTTCATTTCATAAATTAGTTTTTCTAAAAACTCTTTAGCCAGTCGGTCAAATTCTTGAGCATAGCATCGTGATACGTGAAGGTGTCCTTGAATCCGAAACCATGTCCTCCCTTGGGATAGACATGCAGGGTGGCAGGGATGCCTTTCTTCTTCATCGCAAGGTAATAGTTCACACCATTGGGTGAAGGTACGGCGCGATCGTCGTCGGCAAGGAGGATGATGGCGCGTGGTGTCTGTGCGTCAATTTGTTTCTCGTTGCTGTAGAGGTCAACGAGGTCTTGACCAGCATATCTTCCTATTAGATTGTCGTGAGAACCGCGGTGGGTGACGAGCGTGTCCATCGAGATGACGGGATAGAACAGGATCTGGAAGTTCGGACGAACGTCCTTGGGCGCACGGGTGGCAACTGTCGAAGCCAGGTGACCGCCTGCCGAGAAGCCCATAATACCGACGTCGTTAGGATCGATGCCAAGTTCGGTGGCATGCGCTTTGAGATAACGGATACCGTCATAGACATCGTTCTGTGGAATCTTGTCATGGCCGTAAGGCATGCGATAGGCGAGCACCACCAGGTTGATGCCCAGTTCGTTGAAATAGGGCGCCCAGCTCGAACCTTCGTTGACAAGCGACAGATGGCTGTAGCCTCCTCCGGGCAGGCAGACCACGGTGCGCGCCGCCGCCTTGGTCTTGTCGGCGCGATAGATGTGCATATAGGGTTGTGCCGTCCATCTTTCGGTGGTGCGAGGATTGTCGTTCTCGTGTCCGTTCAGTTCCGGGAAGTTGCCATCGGGATAAATCCACACTTCTTCGTAGTCCTGTGCCTGCACTTGTGAGAGCATTGTGCAGGCAACAAGCAGTGTCGAAAGGATCTTTTTCATTGAAAAAAGGGTTTGAGTGGTTCTGAAAAGTTCAAAGGGTTAATAATAGGAATAGGGTTCATAGTTGTCGGCGACGTACAGCTTCAGCCAGTCGCACGATGCGTAGAGCGGGTTGTCGCGCTTGGTTTGGTAGCGGAGCCACATATAGGCTTCGCGCTGCGGCCCATCGGGCGCGAGGAGGTTGTAGCGCTTCTTGTCTTTGTCGTATTGGATATACGTCTCCTGGCCGGAGGTCGGATTGGCCGCCAGGCCGAAGTGGCATTTGACCTTCATGTCGAAGTCGTTGGTGCAGTCGAGGGCGAGCTGCAGGTAGTGTTCCGCCTGGTCGTTCAGCTCGTTGTAATGATAGTCGGCACCCGACCAGGAATATTCTGAAATAGCCCAAAGATCGCCGGCATAGGAGGCTTGGAAAAGCATGTCCGCCAGGTTGAACGCCACCTCTGCTTTCTCCTCTCCCTTGGCTTTGTTGAGCCATTCCTTCATCGAAATCACTTGTAGGCAGAACTGGTATTTGATGTTGTCAACCTCGGTCGTATTGGAATCCCAGTTCTCAGAGCGATCCTTGCGCTGGAATGGCGTATCGGGACGATGGCGATGCATCAGGTAGGGCGTAATGCCTAGATTGCAAAGGTAATCCTCGGGCACCTTTTCGAGGTAGTCCCGGGCCTCTTCGAAGTTGCCTTCGCGGATGAGTTTGGTGCCTATGAGTTCATTGAAAAAGTTCTGGCCAAGGGCACAATATTTGACTAAACATTGGCCCAAGGGACCGTCGCCTCCGTGCTTGATATAATGCTGTAATTCCTTCACCTGCTGGGTTGGCATATCGTGGTCCAGTTCCCAATAATTGCCGTTGATCAGATTGCGGGTGAGGAAGGAAAGCGAAGGATCCTGGCGCTGATTGACGTAGGCCTGCAGTCGCTTGTCGATTTCGTTGCCCCAAAGACCTTGCACCACGCTGCGCTCGGGATCGCTGAGATAATATGCGAACTCCTTGTAATTACGTATTTCCTCGGCCACATATTCGTCGTATTGGGCAGGTTTATTGTCCAACGACAGCGATGCGGCGAACTTGTAGTGACGCAACAGACTCTTCATACTATTTTCCCCCGGTAAATCCTCGGCTTTCACAAATGACTGATAAGCCGCGTTTTCCTGACCTGTGATGAGTTGTATGAAGCCGACGAACGTCTGCCACATTCGCAGGTCCTTGGCCTTTCCTTCGGCCACTACTTTTTCTGCAAGATTAACCACAGCCTCACGATGGCGGGTCACCTTGGTCCAGATCTTGTAGTCTTCGTCATCCATCTCCCAATAGTCGTGTTGCGAAGCGTGGTAGAAGTAGTTGGCATAATCCTCGAGGATATAGCCCAGTATCAAGGCATTGGGATCCTTGCGATAGACTTCCTCGATGCTCGTCGAGTCGAGCAGGCGATTCACACAGAGGCTAATGCTTCCGCCATCGCGCAGACGGAAGTAGATGGGCAAAGCCTTGTCGTAATCGCCTTTTCGGAAATAGATACCTGCAACATAGCCCTCCATACGGTCGCGTATTTCGCTGGGCTCCCAACGGGAAGCCTCATCGGTCCACAGACGCATCATCGCATCATCGGCATTGAGTCGGGCAAGGATACGCATTTTGAGGAATGTCAGGCGTTTGTTCAGATCCTTGCCAACCTTGAGTGCGTTCGCCTTGTCGAGGACTTGCTGGTATTCCTCGGGCGTCACCTTCCTGTACTCCCAGAACTGGGTGGATTCCACCAGCTCGTTGAGCTCGGTGTTGATCTGCAGCAGGGAGATGGCATCGGTCTTCCCCTGTTCGCGCAAGGTGGTGATCAGTAGATTGGTAGTCGGTTCTTCGGAATCCTCGAAATCGTCCATACGGAGATAGCGTACGGCGCTGAGGAGAGCATCATCGGCAGGCAGACCTGCATATCTTGCCCAGAATTGGGCGGATTCGTTGGTGTGCTGATCGGCAAGGTTGGGCAATTCCTGCGTGCAATGGAACAGGTTGTAATACGAAGGATCGTCGCCGTCCCATCCGCAAGCTAGACTGGCCGAGGAGGTCAGCAGGCCGAGGCTAATGGCCAGAAAATAACTTTTGAAGAGTTTCATTGCTGTATTGTTTTAACTGGTTTTCATCGAGGTGATAGAGAATAACCTGGTCACATATTTCGGGACGAAGGTCAGCAAGCGTGCGACGCACGTCCATCAGGACATCGGCAGACACAAACTCATGGCGCACAATGTCACCCGGGAAGATACGTCCTTCGCCCCGCATAGCCACCCCAGAGGGTGGGATGGGTTGGTAATCGACCGACAGGAAGTGGCTTTCGTCGATGGGCTTGAATCGGGCTGTATCGCCGATATCTACACCGCGCAGGATACAGTTGAACTTCTTATCGTGGAATAGCAGATTCCAACTATAGACTGGCAACGCCGCACATAGAGGCAGACTGTAGCGCGGCAAGTAACGTAGATAGGGCTGGATGCCTCGTTTGGTGAGGATGCTGCACTCCTCGTCGAAGTCAGTCAGTTTGCCTACATTATAAACCATCAATGCCCCGTAATCGACGGGCGGTGCCTCCATGCCGAGCTGGTGCAGACGGATGGTGGCTGAGAGTCTTGCGCCACCTTCTGCCTCGAAGGCGTTGCGCAGTTCGCTCAGGAAGTTGAAATAGCGTTCCTGATTACGCCGTGTCCAGTCGAAGTCAATTTGCAGTTCGGTAGGCTTTGCCAGGCCGTTTTGCTCCATCATCTGCCGAACACGTTGTGCTATGAGTCCGGGCAGCACCGACAGGCCCGTGGTATCGTTCATCACATTGACTGCCAGGAAGACAGTGGGAATCACCTCTATCTGGGCAGGCAAAGTATCCGTAAACGTCAAGGTGGTGGAAGGGATAAGTTCTCCGTTTCTTCTCACTACATCAAAAAGGTGCAGATATACCTTTCCTACCTTCTGACGATTGATGAAAGAGCGTTCAGCATCGTTGAGTTTCAGTTCTTGTCGCCAGTAATACATCGCATTCTGAGGGTTGGGTATCTCGCTTTTCTGCCTCGTGCAACCGCATACCGTCCAAAGCAGGATGCTCAGGCAGAACATCTTGCAGAAGTAGGTGAGGAGAGGAGTCAGTCGTGATAGCATAGTGATTGCGATGTTTTTCCGTACGATATCGCGGCAAAGTTCGTAAGAATTCTTGACATTTGCAAGTATTTATTATGAAATTTAACGATAAGTAAGCAAAAATAGCACGCAAAGGTCGAAATAAAGTTGGTAGTTTGAAGAAAACATCCTATCTTTGCCCTGAAATCTTGAAAAGATGAAATAGTTTTTTCGACTTTTGCGCTTGTCCGTCGTATATTGGATGAGAGCAAGATGTAAGATTCAGCATGGACATCATTACTAATGACATAATCGAGCGATGCCGATGCGGCGACCAAGCCGCCTTTCGGAAAGTGGTGCAGACCTATCAGCAGATGGTCTTCACCTTGGCTTTTCGCTCGTTATGCGACGAAGAGGAGGCTAAGGATGTGGTGCAGGAGACGATGATCAAGGTGTGGGTCAACTTCGCATCCTACAACCCCAGACAAAATCTGAGAAATTGGATTTACACAATTGCCATCCGGCTTTGTTTTGACCGATTGAAGAGTAAGGCACCTATCGAACCGTTGCCCGAAGACGAAGATTATTTCTCCCAATACGTTTCGGATAGCGACACGGAAAAGGAGCTGGAGAACCACGAACTTCTCTCGGTCATCAAGACGCTGGTAAGCCGACTGAGCCCCAAGCAACGTATCGTCTTTACGCTGGTTCATCTGGAAAACCTTGACACGGAAGAAGTAGAACAGATTACGGGATTGGATGCCGCAAAGATCAAAAGCAACCTTTACGTGGCTCGTAAAACTATACGTGAACAATTAAAACTGTTAGGATATGGAAAAGATGGATGAAATCACCCGACGACTGGCTATGCAACAGCCAGTGTTGAAAGATGCCGAAGCATTGACCGAGAGCATCATGGCCAATCTTCCTCCGCAAAAGAGACCTTCGGGTCCACGGTATTTGCGTGCAATGCGATGGATATCTTCGGTTGCAGCAGTCTGCCTCTTGATTCTGTTCTATAGCCAAAGCCGCGACTTCGTTCAGCGCCCAAATGATGTTGACTACGGTCAAAGCCTGCAGCAGTTTCAGCCGGATTATTCCCAAAGCCTCGACAAACTTCCTCCTCGTGAAGCGTTTCGCCACTTCGTTGAAATGAAACGTTCAAGAACCTCCATTTCTGACATTAAAAGACATTTTGCATACTAAATTATCACATTATGAGAAAATATTTTCTTCTATCCACCATACTGCTCACAGCACTGACAGCTTGCGAGAACGGACATATCGATATGAATACCATCATCCATGCTGATGGCACCTGTCGGCGTGAGATTTGTTTCAAGGCCGACTCCGCTGCCTTGGCCAACGGTTCCATCAATGCTCATTCTAATGTCTTGGATATTCTGAACGACAATGATTGGACATACGAAGTGCAGGATACGTTGTGGGTCAAGGCGTACCGTGACTTTTCGTCACCCGATGAGATGGCCGAGGCTATGCCACTGCAGGTGGCAGGACAACAGGTGAAATCGAAAGCAAAACTCGAAAAGCAATTCCGTTGGTTCTATACCGATTACATTTATACTGAAACATTTGAAAGCATCGCTCCTACATTCGTTATCCCCTTGACCAATTATATGGAGAAAGACATGGCTGACTTTTGGTTGACAGGAACACCCGATGTCATGAAGGGATACAGCGGTTTGGAGATGAAGGATTACTTGGACTCGATGGAGGACGCCTACTTGCATTTTGTCAATGCCAACATTCTCAATGATCTTATGGATGTGCTGGCCGAGCATTATGACGGCATCACCAAGGCGCCGGTCAGCAAGGAGGAGTTCCTTGCGTGCAAGTCGGAATTGATAGAACGAGCAGATAAGATGTCAACCGATGTCTTGAATTTTGAACCCGAGAAACTTCTTGCAGAGACGTTCAAAACGGAAGCATACAATCATGCGCTGAAAGATGACCCTGTGATATCCGAAGCATGGGAGCAGCGCCAGAATGTCTATGTGTCGCTGCTGATGCTCGACGTGGATTATCAGTTGACTATGCCTGGTGGCATCATTGAAATATTAAAGTGTGGCGAAGGAGTCTTTCGTGACGGAGAATTACATTATCGACTGAATGGTATGAGACTCTTGGCACCTTGTTATACTATTAAAGCCACATCGAGCGGAAAGAACAATTGGGCGCTCAACCTTTCACTGGCCATTGTTCTCATGGCAATTGGTCTGGGAATCTATATGGTATTTCGCGGAAGGGCTCGTAAGAATTCCTTGAAAATGCAGGAAAATTAATCTAACATTTATCGTTTTTCGGTTATTTGTGACGATTTTGTTCGGTTATTTGTGATGAATTTATTCGGTTGTTTGAGATTTTCCAAATCTCTTGGGATGAAGAATGTGATTTTGATGGGCCGAACGAGGTGCTCTTATTGCAAGATAATATTAAAGATGTGAAAAGCTTGTCTGGTTAGGACAATAATCCATTTTCTGTCGAGGCATAAAGATTCTATTTACCAAATCTGTATGCTGCGGTCGGAGTATAATGATTTCATCTACCAAATCTGTATGCCACGGTCGGAGCATAACGATTTCATCTACCAAATCTGTTTGACGCGGTCGGAGCATAACGATTTCATCTACCAAATCTGTATGACGCGGTCGGAGCATAACGATTTCATCAGCCAAATCTGTATGCCACGGTCGGAGCATAACGATTTCATCTTTCAAATCTGTATGCCGCGGTCGGAGCATAATGATTTCATTTGCCAAATCTGTATGCCTCGACGGGAGCATAATGATTTCATCTTTCAAATCTGTATGCCCCGGTCGGAGCATAATGATTTCATCCACCAAATCTGTATGCCCCGGTCGAAGCATAATGATTTCATCTGCCAAATCTGTATGCCACGACAAATAAGGCACCATCCTTACGGACAGAGCAGTAGTTTCCTGAAAAAACTTGTCAATTTTGCTGCCTTCAAAAAACTCTCCAGGTATTTCGTCGGTGAAAATGTGCATTTCGTCGAAAACGCAAAAATAAATTGAAAAAAAATTTGGAAGGTATTTAGAAATTCACCATATTTGCGACGGACAGCCTTGTGCGGTATTCCATTGTTAGGTTTTTCAATAAATAAACAATTATGAAAAAAAGCCTGATTATATTCTTATTATTACTTTATACATTCTGCGCATTCAGTCAAAAATGTGAAAGAATTATAATTTGTGGTTACAATACATATAAATCACC
>JAZQBS010000154.1:0-10572 GCA_045545875.1 Bacteroidales bacterium | reverse complement strand
CATCGTCGGCGGCTTCGCACACGACAATGACGGGCTGGCTATGCTGCCAGCGAGGCAGGGACAGCGACACGCGGCAGCCGTCGTCATCCTGAGGGAGACCCGAAATGAGCAGATGCCCTGCCAGCGAATACACTGCGACGCTGCGCAGCGGGCGGTTGGCAAGGATGTCCAGACGCTCGTTGCCGCGCTCCACGTCGATGCTGAAGTGGCTGTCGTCGGTGAGGGCGGGTACGGGGAGCGATTCGTCGAACTTCCATTGGCTGTCGAGGAAGTCCAGCCGCTTGCCGAACCATTCCTTGACGGTCTGTATCTCTTCGTCGTACGAAGCGACGTAATAGGCAGCAAAATAGGAGATGGGGCTCGACGAGCCGCCCCACCAGGGCCAGCCGCCCTGATTGCCGCTCTGGAAGAGGTTGTCGTACTTGGCATAATGGCGGTCCTTGGCCTCGTCGAGCAGCGCGGCGTAGTCGTCGAAGAAGGTGTTGATGCACTGGCGGCTGATGACGGTGCGTCGTAACTGGGCATAGCGCTCACGCACCTTCTGCATGAAGGCGGGATCCTGGGTCAGTTTCTTCCAAAGTGCGGGCGTGGGATTGGTTTCGCAGCCGTTATAGACCCATGCCTTGACGTTGTTGGCGTTGCAGAAGTTGCAGTCGCCGTAGGCCAGGTTGTAGTCCCACACGGGGCCTGCCTCCATGCGTGAGAGGGTGCCGTCAGCCTTGTCCTTGTCCTTGAAGAAGTAGCTGCTGCGCTTGTAGCCGTCGGCATTGAGCGAGAGTTCGGTGTGGATGAAGTAATCGACGAACGAAGGCACGTCGATCCAGCGGGCATAGCCTTCGACCGAGTCCTTGAAGTTCGACTGCTGGAACGATTGCTCCATCTGGTCCACGAAGTTTTGGATGTACGCTTTCTGTTCGGCCTGCAGATCCTCCTTCTTGGGATAGAAGATGGTCCAGGTGACGGTGCCTGTGCCTGATCCGCCCCAGTAGCTCGACTGTATGCCTGCCACCTTCGACCTGAAGGTGACATCGTCTTGGTCGTAGGCATCGACGCGCACGATGTATCCGCCCGTCAGCTCACGGTCGGCCACGTCTTCGTTCTTCATCTTGGCGATATCGACACGGTTCTTGTCACGCTTGATTTTCTCGCAGAAGACATAGACGCCCATATATTCGTCATTGACGAACACCTCGCACATGCGGGTGCGTGGTCCCCAGTGGCCCATCTCGGTCCATAGGTTGTAGGCAAAGACATCGCGCACGAGCGAGAGGTCGTTGTAGGGCGCTAGCAGCACCCAGTCACTTTCGGCGGGCAGACCCATCAGGGAGACCTTCACGTCGTTGCCCTCGTCGTCCCAGGTCTCCAGCGTGTATTTCTTCTGGGCAAAGTTGAGCGAGCTGTTGCCGCGCAGCTTGATGCCGATGGGGCCGTTGTAGTCGTAGGTGGTGTCGCTCTCGCAGTTGCGCCGGCCTTCGGCATTGTCGATGATGCGCATGGTGCCAGCCACCTTGCTGTCGGCATTGATGGTCGAGCTGGTGCGGATATAGATGAGAGGCAGGTTCGACGAGAACGTGTCGCCCGGCGTCGGCGCATCGTCATTGGCGGCCACTGGGCCGGTCTTTGTGAAGAGACTGAGGTCGATGGCGTTTGCCATGGCCTCGTAGCCTGCGGCATTGAGGTGCAGGTGGTCGTTTTCGAAGAGGTACTGACTTTGTAGCGAAAGGGTGTCCGATGGGTTGCGTACAGCTTTGTCGAAGTCAATCACCCCATCGAGCATTTGCGTGGTGCGTATCCAGGTGTTGAGGGTCTTGCGGCCCTTTTCGTGGTCGGTGGAGTAATAGTTGTTGCCCTTGAATGGGGTGATGGTGGCGCCGAAGACGTAGATTCCTCGCTCGTGTGCGGCGCGTATGATTTCCTTATAGACGTCGATGATGCGCTGTGCAGTCTGCGTGCCGTTGGAGGCCGAGCCGAGGTCATTGACGGCTTCGAACAGGATGATCCACCTGACGCCCTCCTGCTCCAGCAGGTCGCGTTGCCAGCGGCTGCTGCCCGTGGGGCCCAGACCGCCGCTGAGCATGCAGTTGCCGCCAATGCCCATGTTGAGCACCCCCACGTGGCTTGTGGCCGGGTTGTCCAGCAGACGGCGCGACAGCACGTCAGGCCAGCGGTTCTGCCCGTTGGTGGTCGAGCCGCGCCCGTCAGTGATGGAGTTGCCCAGTATGCTCACGCAGCCGCTGACGGCCGGTGCCTTCACTTCGAGGGCAAGCAGCGAATACCAATGCTCGGTCTTCGTGGCCGAAGTAAAGCTTGTGGCCGATGCTGTCTTCAGATAGGAGGTGGTGCGCGATCCGGGATGCCCCGTCACGCTGGTCGATGAGGCGTTGCCGTAGCGTATGGTGACGGCTACGTTCTGCCGTGGCTCGAGGTGGACAGCTACGGGGTCGCTTGTCACCTTCTGGCCTGCGGCCATGGTCACCGATGGGCTGCCGCCGAAGGTGAGGCTCACGGTGCTCCCCTCGTCGATGTCGGGGCGGTTGCCGGCCGTGGCGGCTATTGCCAGCTCGACGCCCACGATTTCGGTGGCCGATGTGCTGAATTCGTTCGTGAGCTTCAGCCTTGCCGAGTCGCCGCCTATCGATATCTGGAAGATCTGTCGCAGCTGGTTGTTCTTCAGCCCGGGCGATGGAGGATTGTTGTGCGATTCGACCAGTTGGGGTGCGGTGGCCCATGTGCCCACCCAGTGGCCGTCATCGTCTGATGCTGCCTGGCAGGGAGACAGTATAAATAACAATGTGTAAAGTGATAGCAGCACTTGTAATGTTTTCTTCATCGTCTTCGTTTTTATGGCTCTTGATTGTAGAATATGTATCGATGTCCGGTAATGTCATCCTGGTTCTTCAATGCCCGATGGTCTGCAGTGCCTCTTATCGTCTTGAGACACTGCAAAATTATCTAATATCTTGAAACGATACAAATTTTTAGTTCTGAAATTTCATGAATGAGACAAATTTTGTTGTAATAGGCACAAATTGCAACAAATCTGAACGTTTGACTACCAATATAAATATATAACAACAACGAAAAAGCTTGAATTGCACGAAACTGTTCTTGAGCTTTTCGTTGTTGTTATATGTATGCGATCACTTATGCTTTTATCGCATTTGTTGTAGATTTGTATCAGCAGCGCTACGGATTCTATCCAAGCTATTTCACCAGATAGCTCTTCAGGGCTTCCACGTATGCTTCGAATGCCTGATGACCTTTGAGCGTGATGCGGCAGAGGGTGCAGGGGCGCTTGCCCTTGAACGTCTTTACGACTTCGATGTAACCGGCTGCCGCCAGTTTGTCGACCTGCACACTGAGGTTGCCTGCCGTAGCTCCCGTCTGCTCCTTGATGTAGGGGAACTCGGCTTCGAGGTCGCTGATGAGCAGCGACATGATGGCCAGTCGCAACTCGGAGTGCAGCAGTGGGTCTAATGGCTGGAACATAGGCTATTTCTGATTTTTGAGCAGCAGGCCTGGGAGCATCAGGCCGAAGAGGGCAAGTACGAAGACGGATACACAAGGCAAGATGCTGTTGGAATGCGCAACGATCGACAGCGGCGCACCAAATCGGGCAAGGAGCATCGTGCCTACGCAGGCAAAGTCGCACACGGCAATGACGAGACTCGCAATGATGCCGAACCACACCAGCCACCTGCTATTCAGGATGTGTCCGGTGATGGCAACTGCCATTCCCATCAGCAGATAGATGACAGGGGTGAGGTTGGCGTGATGTGCAACAATCGCCATCGTGTCGTTCGTCGAGTTGCTCAGGATGTAGTTCCATCCGTTTGCCAAAATGAAGAAACCGAGGCCGAAGACACCAAATGTCTTCCATGTCTTGCCCACCAGGGTTCCCACAAGGCTCACGGGTGCGTGCTCGCGATTCTTATATAGGTTACGTATGATGAACAAGATGATGAACGGAAGCGTAAACCAGAGCAGATGCCCCAAGGTGGCATAGCCATCGGGCAGGATCAGCAGATTGACAATGGGCACTATGACCGCCATGGCCATCGTGCAGAGGCCGGAGATGTAGAGCGACTGCCCTGTACTTTTGGAGACAGCCCGGCGGCTGCGTTCGATCTGTTCGGTAATGATCGCAAGACTGCGCTCGGCAGTCATATTGTAGTTTTCTTCCATAGATTTCTCTTTTCGATAGTTGATGTTTGAAGTTTGTTTCTCTCTTGCCTCCTCCTTCCTCCTGCAGAAAGGTCCGATTCGGCGTTGCATTACCGGTTTGCGCTGCAAAGATAAATAAGTTTATTTTATAAACCAAATTATTTTGTAAAAATCTTTTATAAACTGCGAAACTTTAACATTTGTTTAGATTTCGCCCTTGACTTCCGTTGTTGTTAATTATAATTAATCGAACTGCATAAAACCAACTGATTTTCAGCAATGGTTTCCGATGGAAAGTAAGGAACTTTCGTGTCTCTCCTTTGTTTTCTCAGGAAAAAGCCGTATCTTTGCGGCGGTTACAATCAAAAAGTGACTATAAGTAGTAAATTTTAACTGAAGTTTCCCACACCCTCAGAAGCAGCTGAGGCGGGGTTATAACTTCGGAATTTAGAATGTTAAACCTAAGTCCATAGGCATTTATGCTTTTTCTGCTTAAAAAGTGTAAACCTAGGCACGATCTTTGAAATCTTGACTATATCTGAGGATGCATTCGAGGTCCATTCTGGTCTCGGGATCAGCAATGGCTCTCTCCAGCAAGTCGTCCAACGTGGAGTCGAACAGCCTTGCTATTCTTTCCAGCAGTTCTGCTATCATAGGAAGCAGGCGCTCGATGAATGTGAGCTCCAATAGCCCGTCCCTGATGTCTCGGAAGAGGTCACCAAACGTTTCGTAGTCGGAGAACCTCTTTCTCAAGGATATGACAGAGTAGGCGATGAAGGCAAGCGTGCAATCCGCGATTTGCGCATCCAGGTCCAGGCTCTGGCATCTGCCGAGCTCCAGATGCTGCTTGGTCTCGTAGAACAGCACCTCGATATTCCAGCGGATCTGGTAAAGCTCAAATGCGGAGACGAAATTCAGCTTCATGTCCGTAGTCACCATCACCTCGTACCTGGAGCTTCTCCCGTACCGGATGACGAACAGCTGCACCGGGATGCCGTCATATTCGGCACGTATGCGCACATACTTGCTCTTGTAGCGTCTGCACGTGATGAAGTCTCCCTTCCTCTCATGCATTGCAATCAGGACCTTGGCGGATATCTTCCTTCCGTTGACCGTGAAGCCGGTATCCTTGTTCTTGAGGAGGGTCACGACATGGATCAGCCCTTTCCTTATCCTTCTCACTTCTCGGATGAAGTCCTTGCCGAAGAACCACTTGTCCATCAGAAGATACTTGGCGATGATCCCGTTCTTGATTGCCCTTCGGATCATCTCAATGGCGGTCTTGGGCTTTTCCTTGAGGAGCTCATCCTCCCTTTTTCGGGAGCAGTCTCCAGCTTCCCTCGTCTTGTGGAAGCGGCCGGCCAGCTGCTTCCGGCTCAGACCGAAGTTCTTTTTGCTGCCCGGCTCGGCGTGAAGCGAGAAATCCAATGGAATGGTACTCTTCCTGTCGGTGACGGCCAGCATCAGCAGCTTGTAGCCCAGTACGCTCTTCTGTGCCACATGGTCAAACACCCGGCTGATGCCTTCCATGCAGATGCCGGTCTTCTCCAATGTGGTATCGTCCAGGATGAGGTAGCGCTCCTGCTCCGGATCGGAAGACTCCTCCCTCACAATGCGGAAGAAGGACTTCGCCGTGGCGAGGAGCAGACGGCGCCAGTCCATGCGCGGACGTGTCAGGAAGCGGTAGAACTGGTTCTTTCCTCCTTCTATAAGCTTTCCGAACTGCTGTTGAAGCGACTGGTGGATGCTTTGTCCGCATAGACGGAATATCAGCAGATATTGTAGCAATTGGATTGAACTTGCTCCCTTTTCCTTCTCCATTTTGAGCCGAGAAAGTGAATGTCCGAGTTTAAATCGGCCAAGTAAAGAAAGAAAATCAGCGCAAACTGACGATTTGTCGCCAAGAAACTTGGATAATTCCGAAAAATGATCTATTTTTGCATCCATAACAGATTGTTTTAGATAGTATATTGTTTTTTTGCACCACAAATATACGGATTATCTTTGACAATCTGTTATTTTTCCTCAGATTTTTTTCAAGTTTTTCAAAGATCATATGCCAGCCTCCTGTAAGGGAGGGCTTGGGCTGTTTCTTCACTACACTCGCTTTACACGGGTGTGGGAAACTTTAGTTTTAATTCTTAGACCCAATGAAAAGAACAAGTCTGAACTTTGCGCATAGCGCCCAGGGAATTTTGAGACAAAGTGAGAAACCTGCTGCTTGTGGAGCTGCCTGTGGAGCCAGCGACAAGCCCGCTGAGGAGAAGCCCGCTGCATGCGGAAGCGCCTGCGGAGCTGGTGACAAGCCTGCAGAGAAACCCGCTGCTTGTGGCAGCGCCTGTGGAGCAGGAGAGAAGTAAATAACCGCTCTTCTCTTATCATCAATGGACTATTTCGCCTTTCAGTGGCATATCACCGACAAGTGCGATCAGCGTTGCAAGCATTGCTACATCTTTTCCGAGGGACATCCGCTATTGGTGGAGATGCCTTGGGAAAAGATGGTGGCGGTGCTTGCCAACATCGAGCGGATGTCTGCAAGGATGTCCTGCTTACCTTATTTATATATTACAGGCGGGGATCCTATCCTGCATCCGCGTTTCTGGGATTTGCTGGAATTGGTACATAAACGGGCCATTCCATTTACCATCATGGGCAATCCCTTCCACCTGACGGATGAGGTTTGTCGGAGGCTGAAGGAATTGGGGTGCCGCAAGTATCAACTCAGTCTTGACGGACTGCGTGCCACCCATGACCGCTTTCGGAAGCCCGGTTCGTTCGATGCCACCCTCGACGCCATTGGCACGATAAGGCGGGCAGGACTGCATTGTGCCATCATGTCCACCATCTCGGCCACCAATATTGACGAGATTCCAGCGTTGATAGATGTCATCGTGGAGCATCAAGCCGACATCTTTGCCTTTGGCCGTTACTGTCCCACAAGCGAAGACAAGTCGCACCAGGAGACATGGCATATCGAGCCGGAGCGCTATCGGGACTTTCTGGACAGATGCTGGCAGAAGTTTGAACAATACAAGAATAGCCAAACAACGTTCAATTTGAAGGATCATCTTTGGACGCTCTACCTCTACGAGCGAGGTCTTTTCCAGATTCCGGAAGGTTTGGCCGAGGATACTATCTACGATGGCTGTAACTGCGGCAATTGCCATTTCACCATTGCCGCCGACGGCAGGCTGATGGCTTGCCGACGTTTTGAAAGTTATGTGGGCACCGTCAGCGAAGAAATGTACGATGTGTTCCACGGCCCGCGCATGGAACAGTTTCGCCAGCACGAACGCTTCGAGAAGTGCAGGAAGTGTGAACTGCTCCGTTTCTGCCGTGGTTGTCCTGCCGTGGCCTATGGATACACCAGGTGTTTCTATGCGCCCGACCCACAGTGCTGGAAGCAAATAGACTGAGAAATGAAAGCGATTGTAATTGACGGATGTTGCAAGGCCGAGGACCTGCAGGTCGGTGAGATACCTGTTCCGGAGGTTCGTCCCGGATGGGTTCTGGTGAGAGTGCATGCTGCGGGACTGAACCACAGCGAGGCGCTGCTTCGCATGTTCGAGGCCGACAATGACTACATCAACACGCCCATCGTGCCAGGTATTGAATGCGTGGGCGAAATTGCGGATGCGTCGGATTCCTCGTTCCGCAAGGGAGACAAGGTAGTTGCCCTGATGGGCGGCATGGGGCGTTCGTTCAATGGCAGCTATGAGGAGTATGCGTTGTTGCCGACAAGGAATGTCTTTCGGGTGGAAACCGACCTTGACTGGATTTCGCTTGCAGCTATCCCTGAAACCTATTTCACCGCTTACGGCTCCTTGACCGAATGCCTGATGCTCAGACGCGATGACACGTTGCTTGTGCGTGGCGCCACCAGCACTGTGGGGCAAGCCGCCATCCAAATTGCCAAAGCCATGGGGGCGAAAGTTATCGCCGCTGCACGCCGTGCATCTTCGTTCCCGATGTTGGAGCGAATTGGTGCCGACCATTGTGTCATCGACGATGAGGCAATCAGCAGGCAGCATTTGCCGGAGAGACCGAACAAGGTGCTCGAACTGGTCGGCCCCAAGACCCTTCGCGACTCCTTGCTTACCGTCGCACATCCGGGGTATGTCTGCAACACGGGCATTCTGGGCAATGTCTTTACCGTAGAGCATTTCGACCCTATCAAGTTCATCCCCAATGGCGTGTTCCTGACGGGATTCTTCTCAAACTATCCCACCCGAGAAGCCATCGACGGTCTCTTCTCGTTGATTCGTGAGTCTGGCATCAGGCCCTTGTATAGCCGAGTGTTCACGCTCGACCAGATTGTCGAGGCACATGCCCTTCTGGAGCGAGGTGGAGCCGGAGGTAAAATCATCTTAAAAATATCTGAATAATGGAGATTAAGAACAAAGTCAGCGATATACACTTCCCCGAGTGTCCTATCCGCAATGTCATCGCCCGTATCGGCGACCGTTGGAGCATCCTGGTCCTGCTTACGCTGGAGCCTGCCCTTCATCCGATGCGCTTCAAGGAGATACAGCAGGAAATCCCTGACATTTCGCAGAAGATGCTGACGCGAACTCTGCGCAGCCTTGAGGCCGATGGCCTGGTCAAGCGTTACGCTTACGCCGAAGTACCCCCGCGTGTTGAATATGAACTGACAGAGCGGGCAAGGACATTGACCCCGTTGCTCAACAATCTTGTCGAGTGGGCAACCGACAACCTCTCGGTCATCATTCATGACAGGGAGAAATTCTATAATTCGTAAAAGGGGGTGCGCCCCTTTTTTCGTTTTAAATAAAAGTGCCCGAACTCAAAAGAGCACGGGCACCGGGTGCAAGATGTAAAAAAGGAATATGCTAATAGGGAAGTTCTCCTTAGGGCTTCCCCGTGAAGCATCAGCTGATAATTATTCCTCAGTCATCGGCTCCTCGTAGGCCTGACGTGACCAGCGCCAACCGTAGAGGTCGTAGAGGCTGGTGAGATGACCGAGCTGGCCGAAGAAACGGGCATAGTCCTTCTGTTCGGGCTGGCACCACTGCACTTCGGCGAGGGCTGCCATGCGGGGCAGGGCCATGTACTGCACGTGGTTGAACGTGTGGATATATTCGGTCCAGATGTTGGCCTGTACGCCCCAGATGTAGGATTTCTCTTCGTCGGTGAGCACCTCGGGGAGAGGATTGAAGCTATAGACCTTCTCGATGGGGACATAACCACCAATGGCGAGCGGCTCGTGACTGCGGTCCTTGCGCTGATAATAGTCGAAATAGAAATATCCGGTGGGCACCATGATGGAGTGGTGATGCTGACGGGCGGCTTCGATGGCGCCTTCGGTTCCGCGCCACGACATGACGATGGCGTTGTCGGAGATGCCGCCTTCGAGGATCTCGTCCCAACCGATGGCGGTGTGGCCGTGGGCGGTGAGATAATCATCGATCTGACGGGTGAACCAGCTCTGCAGACGCTGTTCGGCAGTGAACTGCTTGTCCTTCTTCAAGCCCAGTTCGCGCACCTTGGCCTGGCACTTGGGACATTTCTCCCAGCGTACCTTGGGACATTCGTCACCACCGATGTGGATGTACTTCGAGGGGAAGATGTCCATGACCTCGTCGAGGATGTTCGTGCAAAACTTCACCACTTCGGGATTGCCCATGCAGAGCACATCGTCGCTGATGCCCCACCAGCCGATCACGTCGTAGGGGCCACCCGTACAACCCAACTGCGGATAGGCAGCCAGGGCACCCTGCATGTGACCGGGCATTTCGATTTCGGGAATCACCTCGATGTGGCGTTCAGCAGCATAGCGGACGATTTCGCGGGCTTCGTCCTGGGTGTAGAATCCTGAGTAGGGGATGGAGTCGTTCGAACTGAAGTCACGAGCTATCATCGTGCCTTTGCGCACGGAACCGATAGTGGTGAGTTCGGGATATTGCTTGATCTCGATGCGCCAGCCCTGGTCGTCGGTAAGATGCCAGTGGAAGGTGTTCATATTGTGGAGAGCAAGCATGTCGATGTAGGTCTTGACGCTGTCGATGGGGAAGAAGTGGCGGCATACGTCGAGGTGCATGCCACGATAGGCAAAGCGCGGCGCGTCGGTGATGTGCACGGTAGGGAGGCTGACGCGGTAGGTTTGAGGTCTTGAGTCTTGAGTCTTGAGTCCTGAGGTAGAAGCCAAGGCCTTGCGCAGTGTCTGGATGCCGTAGAAGATGCCGGCTGTGCCGGTGGAAGTGATCCAAACCTGGTCGGTGGAGACGAGCAGGTCGTAGGCTTCAGACCGGGTGTCACCCTTTTCGAGCCTCAGCAGGATGCCGTTGTTGGTCGAACTGGGTTTGATGGCAATGCCAGGCTTGACGGGAATCCGGTAGCCGAGGATGTCTTCGGCATACTGCTGCAGGAAGAGTGAAGTCGGATCGTAGC
>JAZQBS010000153.1:0-72753 GCA_045545875.1 Bacteroidales bacterium | reverse complement strand
CCACTACGACATGGTGTTCTGCAAACCGCTCGACGTGGAACTCCTCGCGCGTATATTTAAAAGGTACACGCGCATAGTGACCGTCGAGGATGGCGCATTGGCAGGAGGTTTCAGCAGTGCCGTGCTCGAAGAGGCCAATCGTCAGGGCTACGAGGGCAAGATCCGTTGTCTGGGCATTCCGGACGAGTTCATCACCCAGGGTAGCGTGAGCGAGCTGCAGCAGATCTGCGGAATCGACGGTGCGAGCATCGCGAAGGCTATATCGGAGTGATCGGAGTATTCGGAGTACTCCGAGTATTCCGAGAAAATAGAGAGTAGACAATGAAAATCGTTATCGCAGGCGCCCAGGAAGTGGGCACACATCTTGCCAAGTTGCTGGCCAAGGAGAACCATGACGTCGTGCTGATGGATTCGGACATCAAACTCATCAGCCAGCTGACGTTCATGAATCTGATGACCATGGTCGGCAAACCCACCAGCATCCATTCGCTGAAAGAGGCTGGTGTGCCTGAGTGCAACCTCTTCATTGCCGTCACGCCCGACGAGAGTACCAACATCCACGCATGCATCCTTGCCGCCAATCTGGGCGCAAGAAGGACAATGGCACGTGTGGACAACTACGAGACGCAGAAGGCCGACTCGGCAGAATTCTACAGGCGTATCGGCATCAGCGACCTGGTTTACTCGGAGATGCTGGGAGGACAGTTCATCGCTGCCGCCATCGCTCGCCCCTGGGCACGACAGAGCGTGTCGTTGTGCGATGGCAACCTGTTGCTCCTGGCCGTGAAAGTGCGCGATGGTGCACCTATCGTCGGACAAAAGCTCATGGACATCGGACGAATGCATCACGAAGCATTTCACGTGGCAGCCATCAGGCGAGACGAAGACCTGATCATCCCTCGAGGCAACGATGTGGTGCAGAACGAAGACCTGGTCTATTTCGTCACCCTTCCCCACAAGGCCGATGTCGTGCGCTTTGCCTGCGGTAAGAAGAACCGCGACCTGAGACGCATCATTGTGCTGGGCGGTAACCGCCTGGGCATACAGCTCTGCTACTACCTGAACAGGAAGTATGACATCGTCTTCATCGAAGATGACGAGCTCAATGCCAACCATGTGATGGACAGTGTGCCGCAGGCCAAGGTCATCAAGGGCATGAAGAACTATATCGAGACGTTGAATGACCTCAACATCAACGAACATGATGCCTTTGTAGCCGTCGGACCCGATTCCGACTCGAACATTCTGGCTTGTCTGACCGCCAAGAAGATGGGGGTAGGCAAGAGCATCGTCGAAGTAGGCGATGTCGAGCAGGTCACCATGGCACAAAACCTCAACATCGGATCGACGGTCAACAAGAAGTCGCTTACTGCGGCATCGATCTATCAGATTCTGCTCGATTCGGACAAGACCAATGCGAAGTGCTTTAGTCTGATTGATGCCGAAGTGGTGGATCTGACTGCCCAGAACAATGCTTCCATCACGCTGAAACCTGTGATGGAGCTGCGTTTGCCCAAGGGTATAACCTTGGGTGGCCTGGTGCGCAATGGCGTGGGACAGACTGTTACAGGCCAAACGCACATCCAGCCTGGTGACCAGGTGGTGGTAATCTGTCCGAATGAGAGCATTGCTGCGGTGCAGGAACTTTTCACCAAATGACGGAACAATGAAAATCAACTGGCGGCTGATTCGCTACATCTTCGGTGTCCTGTTGCTCATGGAGGCTGGCTTCATGGGCCTGAGTACCGTAGTGGCGCTCTATTACCACTATACGTTGGGCGAGAGCGACTGGTGGACGCTGCTGTTGGGAACGGCCATCACTGCAACGGTAGGTTTTGCCACGTGGTACGGCAGCCGCGAACATTCGACGAAGATCACCACGCGCGAGGGATTCCTGGTGGTCTCGATGTCGTGGTTCGTCTTCTGTCTGCTCAGCATGATACCGCTCAGGCTTTCGGGGGCGTGCGACGACATCTCGAGCGCATTTCTTGAGGCTATGTCGGGATTCACGACGACGGGTTGCACGACAATCACCGATCTGGAGATGCAGCCTCACGGCATCCTGTTCTGGCGCCATCTGATGCAGTGGATGGGCGGTCTGGGCATTGTGGTCTTCAGCCTGGCTCTGCTGCCGCTGATCGGTGCAGGTGCCACGCAGGTGTTTGGCGCCGAGACCAATGGCCTGTCGGTCGATAAGCTTCGACCCAAGATTGACGAGACGGCACGTCGCCTCTGGGGCATCTATATGCTGCTGACAGTGGCTTGTGCCGTGCTCTACGGACTGGGCGACATGGGATGGTTTGATGCTGTCTGCCATTCGTTCTCGACTATGGCGTCGGGAGGATTCTCGACACATTCCGACTCCATCGGCCATTTCCATTCGGCCTATATAGAATACGTCTGCATTGTGTTCCTCTTCCTTACGTCGATCAACTTCAATCTGTTCTACATGCTGTCGAGGGGACATGTCGGTCTGATGTGGAAGAACGAGGAGCTGCGATGGTTCGCCGGTGCGGTAGCAGGATTCACGGTGCTGTTCATGCTGCTCAATTATCTGACGCGCCTGAACGGGCTGATACCGGCCGAAGATATGGCTACGCTGGGTGACGGCACGCTGGAGTGCACGTTAAGAGCTTCGATGTTCCACACGCTGACCATCATTTCGAGTGCTGGATACCAGGCCGAGTACTTCGATTACAACCTGTGGGGCTCGATCTTCTGGCTGCCGACATTGCTGATGATGGTGATGGGCGGTTGCTCGTCGAGTACGGCAGGTGGACTGAAGGTGGTCCGTTTCGTGGTTCTGATCAAGAACGGACGCAACCAGTTTCTGCACGCCCTGATGCCGCGTTCGTACAGCAACGTGCGACTCAATGGACAGGCATTGTCCGACAATGCAGTCTTCAAGATCCTGGCCATGCTGTCGATCTACCTGATGCTGCTGGTCGTGTCGATCTTCATCCTGCAATGTTTCGGCCTCAATTTTGAAACATCCATCGGCACAGCCATCTCTGCCTTGGGCAACACCGGACCGGCACTTGGAGACACGGGTCCGGCCTTCACCTGGGCATGGCTGCCTGCCGCTGCCAAATGGTACCTCAGCTTCTTGATGCTGGTGGGACGTCTTGAGATATTCACTGTTATGGTTATATTTACACCAATGTTTTGGAAAAACTAGTTTAGAATGGGCAAAGAAAAGAACACTACTGCTCCCAAGGAGAAAAATGCAAAGGGAAAGGGGCCGAAGCAGCCATCGCGCCTGCTGGCCTTCCTGCGCGGTGAACAGGCAAGGTTCACCGCAGGATTACTTGTCATGTTGCTCGCTGCACTGCTGGGCATCGGATTCCTGTCGTTCGTCGTCACCGGCAAAGATGACCAGGCCATCCTGGAGAACCTGAGCTGGTACCAGATATTCCTTCCGAACAACGACGTGCACAACTGGGTCGGAACATTTGGCGCCTTCACGTCGGAATGGTGCGTCAACCGCTGGCTCGGCCTGCCGGTGCTGCTCTTCGTCGTCCTGTTGTTCCGATTCGGACAAGGGTTGATGACCTCGGGACCTGTCCCTCGTCTGCTGGGCTCGTTCGTGCGCACATCGTTCATGGTGATCTGGCTGTCGCTGTTCTTCAGTGCGATGAGCTACATCCTCGACACGATGTTCGGCACTGAATTGCAGTCAAACTTCATCTATCTGGGCGGCAAGCATGGCTATGAACTAACCCAGCTGCTCGTTGCCAACCTCCATGTGCCTGGCCTTGTGCTGTTCCTGATTGCTTCGGGACTGATACTGGCCACCTTCATGTTTGACAGCACCATCGAAAAGACGCGTACGCTGTTCGGCCTGATACCCTGGCTCCAGGCTCGACTGGACAAGCGCAGGGAGGAGAAGGCTGAACGTGAAGCCGAACGTCAGGCACAACTGGAGGCCGAACGCCTGGCACATTTGAATGAGGAAACGTCTGACGATGAAACCATCGGCACCATCGATACCGGGGATATCTCCGCACCCGAACCCGTCGTTCCCGACGAGCCTGTTCCGACCACCAAGGACGAAACGGGACAGGTTGCCATCGCTTTTGGCGCTGAGACAAAGGATGCTAATAAACCTGTAGAGACTAAAAAGGACAATGCCGCCGACGACCCGGTTTTTGTGGTCAAGACGGGCAAGACTGACGTTGTGAAGGCTCCCGTCGCAGAATCAACCAATGACCTCCCTAAGACCGATTACGATCCCACGGCAGATCTCAGTCACTACAAGTTCCCGACTTTTGACCTGCTGAAATCCTATCCGAACCATTCGCCCATCGACATGGACGAACAGACTGCCAACAAGGAGAAGATACGTCAGACCTTGTCGGACTACGGCATCGAGATACAGTCAATCTCGGCCACCGTGGGTCCTACGATCACGCTTTTCGAGATAGTATTGGAGAGCGGCACCAAGATCAGCCGCGTGAAGAACCTGAGCGACGAGATTGCCATGTCGATTGCCTCGAAGTCGGGTATCCGCATCATTGCCCCGATTCCCGGCAAGTCGGCCATCGGTATCGAGGTGCCCAACAATGACCCGCAGACCGTGTCGATGCGCGACTGCATCTCTTCGCGCGCCTTCCAGGAGTCGAAGTACGAACTGCCTATTGCGCTTGGCAAGACGATCATGAACGAAGTGTTCACCTTCGACCTTACCAAGGCACCCCACCTCCTCGTGGCTGGTGCTACCGGCCAGGGCAAGTCGGTAGGCTTGAATGCCATCATCACCTCGCTGCTCTACAAGAAGCATCCTTCACAGCTCAAGATCGTGCTCGTCGATCCCAAGATGGTGGAGTTCAGCATCTACAAGCGCATCGAGAAGCACTATCTGGCAAAGCTGCCCGACCAGGAGAACCCCATCATCACCGATGTCACCAAGACGGTGGATATCCTCAAGTCGCTCTGTGCAGAGATGGAGGACCGCTACGCATTGGTGGAGGATGCAGGTGTGCGCAACATCAAGGAGTACAACGAGAAGTTCATCCATCGCCAGCTGAATCCCCGCAAGCACATCTCGGCACCCATCGGCAGTCGCGAGGGCACCAACCACCGCTACCTGCCCTACATCGTTGCCATCATCGACGAGTATGGTGACCTCATCATGACAGCAGGTAAGGAAGTGGAGCTTCCCATCGCGCGTATCGCCCAGAAGGCTCGTGCCGTGGGTATCCATATGATCATCGCTACGCAGCGTCCTTCGGCAAAGATCGTGACCGGTATCATCAAGGCCAACTTCCCTGCCAGGATGGCGTTCCGTGTGGCATCGGGCATCGATTCGGGCATCATCCTCGACCAGCCAGGTGCCCAGAACCTCATTGGTCGTGGCGACCTGCTGTTCTCGACGGGCAGTGTGCCCACGCGTGTGCAGTGTGCCTTCGTCGATACGCCCGAGGTGGATCGCATCAATCGTTTCATTGCCGATCAGCAAGGTTATCCTACTGCCCTCATCCTGCCTGAGCCGAAGATCCAGGAGGGTGAGGCCGCCGATGGCAATGGCGAAGCCGTTGACCTGCATCAGCTCGACCCGCTGTTCAACGAATGTGCAGAGCTCGTCGTGGCTACTGGCCAGGGTTCCACGTCGATGATACAGCGTAAGTTCCAGATCGGCTACAACAGGGCAGGCCGCATTATGGACCAGCTGGAGGCTGCAGGTATTGTGGGTCCCTACAGTGGTTCGAAAGCCCGTGCCGTGCTGGTCACAAGCGATTCGGAACTTCGTTCAATACTTGAGGATATCAGTTCGCGGTAGTTCCCGTAGCGAGAGCCTGATTCATTTAGCACCAAAGAAGACAATGTCGTATTCCACAATCACCCGTCTATTCCTCATTGTCGCGCTGTCGGCCGCCACTGGTCAGGTGGAGGCCAGGGGTTTTTGGCATGCACTCAAGAACTGGGTCGACAGTGCCGACATCAAGGGATGCGATACGACCTATCTGCGTTTGCCCAAGGAAGGGTTTATAGGATACGGCAATGTCTATCTGGCTGGTACGAAGGCCTATCTGGATTATGACCAGGCTTTTACGCAGCTCGGTACGGTAAATGTCAAGAGTCACCTTACCACACGTGTGGCAACGCTCCTGTCGGCAGGCATCTCGTATCGTGGATGGGGCTTAAGTTATTCGAAGGACTTCTCCAGTCATGGCGATTCGGAGTGGTCGTTCTGCTCCTATGGGCAAGGATACGGCTTGGAGTTGCGTCTGCACAATTCCTATTCGCTCAGCGGTGTGATGGAAGTCGATGAAGGGAGTGTCGAAAAGGAGCTCGACATGGAGACGAATGACTTTCATCAGCGTATGATACTGGCTAACTTCTATTATGTCTTTGGCCGAAAGCGGTTCTCGTTGCCTGCAGCCATGTCGCATACCATCATCCAGAAGCGAAGCAGCGGCTCGTGGCTGGCAATTCTGAATTATTGGCATTCGGCTTCAATGATTAATGACGAGATGTTGAGTTTTCCCATCGTCAAAGACCTGCTTGTTGAAGGGATGACGGGCATTGCCAAGTTTCGCAAGCTGTCACAATCACAGATTAGTGTGGGTGGCGGATATGCCTACAACTTCATCTTTGGCGATGCTCATTGCCTGCTTCACTTTTCGGCTATGCCGATGATTTCAGTATGGCATCGCGATCGCCGTTACGACGACGTGCGCCTTTGGGATAGCAATGGCCAACTGCAGCACAACGAGTTATATGCTTCTGCCATCAGTCAAAGACTGACGTTCAATGGGACGGTACATTCCAGTTTTGTATATAACTTCAGTCGTTATGTCACAGGAGTAATGGCCATGGCTAATCTTGATTCTTTTCCCGGTGAGAATAAGTTTTCGCTTTACACCTTCGACTGGTCATCGCGTTTCTTCTTCGGCGTCAGATTCTAAAAACCCCTCATAATCCTCAGTCCACTATGCCACGTTGGTTCAGACTTATAATAACATATCTTGAATTTGGCATCCTGCTCGGATACATTTTCTTCATCATTGCCCCCCTGGCCAGGATCTATGCCTGGTTTGGCGATAATGAACGTGTGCGTTATCGTCTGCATCGACATATACGCAGGTTCTGCCGCTTCTTCTCCTATCACTGCGTGACCAAGGTGAACCCGATCTTGCGCAACCCGCATGAAGAGACCTTCAAGAAGCCTGCACTTATCATTGCCAACCATCAGTCGCTGCTCGACCTTCCTGCAACGCTGATGCTCACCAATCGTCTTATTGTGATGACGGGACAATGGGTGTGGGATAGCAAGATCTACGGCCATGTGGTAAGGTTTGCCGATTTCTTCCCGGCCACGATGTCGATGGAAGAGATGCTGGCACACATCAGCAAGTGTATGAAACGTGGATATTCGGTGCTCATCTTCCCCGAAGGCACCCGCTCGGAAGATTGCCAGGTACATAAGTTCCGTCGTGGCGCTTTTCATCTGGCCGAACAGCTGAAGTGCGACATTGTTCCCGTCACTATCTTCGGCACCGGCTATCTGCTGCCCAAGAAGGATTTCTGCCTGAATCCAGGACCAGAGTGCATCGAGATTGGCAAGCGTGTGTCGTACGACGAAGGTATCATGGGCCAGACCCATGGTGAGATGACACGCTATTGGCACAAGTGGTTTGTCGAGAACTATGCCAAGCTTGAGGCTGAATTCCTCCCGCAGGTGAAGAAGAGAGATTGAACCCTTCATCCCCTCGAACCTTTCGAACCCTTTGAACCTTTCGAACCCTTCGAACCCCCTCTTAATCTCATATCACAGATTTCAATCGTTCGCATAAAGTGGGAAATTTCGCCTGAAAACGAAAATTTCCCACTAATAATTTGTTTATTTCGAAAAATACAACTATCTTTGCAGGCAATAAAATTCAAACGTTACGATTCACTGATTGTAATTTTAAAAGGATTAAGTTATGAGTTTTCTTGCCGACAAGGTCGTTATGGACGGATTGACCTTCGATGATGTCCTCCTCGTCCCACAGTACAGTGAGGTGCTGCCACGCCTAGTGGATTTGAGCACCAAGTTCTCACGCAATATTTCGCTAAATGTTCCTATTGTCTCGGCTGCTATGGATACGGTGACCGAGGCCAAGATGGCTATTGCCATGGCTCGTGAAGGCGGTATCGGCGTTATCCATAAGAACATGAGCATTGAGGCTCAGGCGCATCAGGTCAGCCAGGTGAAGCGTGCCGAGAACGGCATGATATACGCTCCCATTTGTACTACGCCAAACGCTACCGTGCGCGATGTCCTTTCCCTGATGTCTGAATATCATATTGGTGGCATTCCCGTAGTGGTGGGAGCCGATCGTCGCCTCGTTGGTATTGTCACCAATCGTGACCTGCGTTTCCAGAAGGACCTGAATCGCCAGATTTCCGAGGTGATGACCACTGAGAACCTTGTTACGACCACTGTTGGTACTACTCTCGCTCAGGCTGAGGACATCCTTCAGGAGCACAAGATTGAGAAACTCCCTGTAGTCGATGTCGAAGGCCGTCTGGTCGGTCTGATTACCTATAAGGATATCACTAAAGCCAAGGACAAGCCATTGGCATGCAAGGATGACCGTGGCCGCTTGCGCGTAGCAGCAGGTGTCGGTGTAACTGGTGACGTGATGGAGCGTGTGGCTGCTCTCGTTGATGCAGGTGTCGATGCTGTGGTGGTAGATACGGCCCATGGTCATTCAAAGGGCGTCGTTACAGTGCTTGAAAAGATCAAGGCGACCTACGACTGCATCGATGTTGTGGTAGGTAATATTGCAACAGGCGAGGCTGCCAAGTATCTTGCCGATGCAGGTGCCGACTCTGTGAAGGTTGGTATTGGCCCAGGTTCCATTTGCACCACACGTATCGTGGCAGGTATTGGTGTTCCTCAGCTTTCAGCCGTCTATGACGTGGCCAAGGCACTCCGTGGCACCAATATCCCGCTGATTGCCGATGGCGGCATCCGTTACTCTGGCGATATCGTCAAGGCTATTGCTGCCGGTGGTTACTGTGTAATGCTCGGTGGACTGCTGGCTGGTGTCGAGGAATCTCCTGGCGAGACCATCCTCTTCAACGGACGTAAGTTCAAGGGCTATCGTGGCATGGGTTCGCTCGATGCCATGCAGGCTGGTTCGAAGGATCGCTACTTCCAGTCGGGTGAGGCTGACGTGAAGAAGCTCGTTCCCGAAGGCATTGTCAGCCGCGTTCCTTACAAGGGAAATGTCAATGAGGTGATCTATCAGATGGTGGGCGGTCTGCGTGCCGGTATGGGCTATTGTGGCGCCAAGGATATCCCGACACTGCATGCAACCTCGAAGTTCACACGAATCACCAACGCCGGTATTCTTGAGTCGCATCCTCACGATGTGACCATCACCAAGGAGGCTCCCAACTATAGCCGTGGTGAATAATTGTCGAAAATGACGTTCGACCTCTAAGGTCTATAATTCTAACAATACGCCCTTCTCTCTATATGGAGGGAAGGGCTTTTACCTTTCAATTTTTGTTCATGAAAAAACTATCAGTTCTTCTTTCGCTGCTCGCTTTGGTTCTTTTGCCCAATGTGACAGGTCAAACTGTCAAGGCCCAAACTCACGAGGTGCTCATCACCACCAATATGGGCAACATGCGAGTGATGCTTTACGACGACTGTCCCCGTACGGTAGCTAATTTCTTGAGTAAGGTTCGTTCAGGATACTACGACGACTCGCTCTTCGGGCGTGTCATGCCCACGTTTATGATTCAAGGTGGTGCTCCTGATTCGAAGACTGCATTGCCTGGACAAAGTATCGGCTGGGGAGACCTCAGCGAAGAGATACCGGCGGAGATTCGCAAGAATCACGTTCCGAAAAAGGGTGCGCTCTGTGCTCCCCATCGTGAAGGTGTGGTCAACTCCGATATGTCGATGTTCTTCATCGTCGATGGTTACGTGATGAGCGAAGCCACGCTCAACAATTGGGAAAAGACGCACAATGCTACAGCTCGCAAGGCAGCCCAACGTAAGGTAATGACCCAGGCTGTGAAAGATTCACTGGCTATGCTTAAGACCACAAGTATTGCCGAATACAATCAGTTGGCACGTCGCATCAACCACGACATCGACAGCATTGCCCGCACTATGCCCGGCACACGTTTCTTCACTCCTGCTGAGCGTGAAGCATACAGTACGATAGGTGGAGCCTATCACATCTATGGCGAATACACATGCTACGGTGAGGTCGTCGAGGGCCTTGATGTCATTTCAAAGATCGCAGCCCTCGAAAGCAATGCTGTGAATCGCCCAAAGACCGACGTGCGCATGAAGATTCGCGTCATCAAGTGATCAGACGGCAATGCTGAGTTCGGCCTTTGTCGCGGCCTCCTGCAACTCGCGGTTCTGACGAGCAGCCCGTGTGATGCTCGTGGTGCGTCGTGGCTCGTGGTTCATCGAGTCCATCAGATAAGCGAACAGTCCTGCTCCGATGATGAGCAGTAGGCCAAGGATAACGTTCATTCCTGAAAGGATAAGGTCCAGAACTACTATGCCGGCGATGACGATAATGATTGCAGCCTTTTTCATTGTCTTATTCTTTTAAGTGTGATTATTCTTGTTTTTCACACCGCAAAGATCGGGGCAGGGTGTTGCCTACATTGATACACCTCTGTTAAATTTAGTTAATTCGACGAATTTTTATGGAAAATCTGCGTTTTCGGCATGGAATGTGGCTTGTGAATACTCTTTTGAACTACAAAAAACTCAATCGGGAAGAGTTGAACAAGCTATGGGTGAATAATGTGGATTTGAGTGGAGGTGAAGAGTTGACTCGCAATCAGCTGAACCGAGCCATCAGCTCGGCCCTTGATGTCCTAGGCGTCTCGATAGAATGCGATGTGAAGGATCGTTATCGTTATTATATTTCGGGTGACAATAGCCTGAAGGCGACGGAATTGATGTTGTCGTCTTTCTCCATCAACCAGCTGATGACCGAAGGTGGGAACCTGCGTGAAAGAATCTTGCTCGAAGAGATTCCTTCCGGCCAGTTTTTTCTACCTACTATCATCGAAGCAATGTCAAAGGGCAAGGCAATGGAACTCGACTACAAGAAGTTTTCCGATAGTGAACCCTATACTTGCTTTATCGAACCCTACTGTGTGAAATTATCCCAGCAGCGATGGTATCTGCTGGCACGCAAGAACCACAGTTCGCACTTGCAGTTGTTTGCCCTTGATAGGATGCAGCAGTTGCGTATCCTTGAGAATGTGGATTTCCAGGTTCCCGAGTATTTCTCATCGAAGGACTATTTTGCCCATTATTTCGGCGTTTATACCACTATCAGTCCGGTTATCGAGACCATCCAGATCAAGGTTAATCTCTTTTGGCGCAGTTATTTCCGTACTCTTCCACTTCATCCTTCCCAGCATGAAATTGAGACTCATTCCGACTATAGTGTCTTCGAATATGAACTTGCTATCACTCCCGACTTGACCAATAAGTTCCTTGAGTATGGCTCGAGCATCGAGGTCCTTGCTCCAATGTCACTGCGAGAACAGATGCGCGATCTTACGGCCCAGATGGCTTTGCTTTATCAATAGGACTTTGCGGAATTCGAATCGTGGAACTACCGATGTTTCCTTCTATTAATCATAACTCATTACCTTCATGAAACACTTTATTATTCTGCTCCTTTCGTTACTGACGTTTACTGCTGTGGCACAGCGTCAGCGTCGTCCCTTCCAGGTGCGTACCGTGCCTCGTGACTCCATTATACTAAGCGACCCTTGCATCTTGCCTGATACGGCCTCTCATATTTATTATATGACGGGCACAGGTGGTA
Organism: Bacteroidales bacterium; assembly: GCA_045545875.1. GTDB lineage: Bacteria > Bacteroidota > Bacteroidia > Bacteroidales > UBA3663 > Liminaster. Next base: position 60,940 of record JAZQBS010000153.1, on the reverse strand, counting down.
TGCTTTGGAAAAGTCGTGACCTGGAAATGTGGACTGGCCCCTACAATGTGGTAGATATTGACTCGACGTCGTGGATGGGCCCACGTCCAATGATTTGGGCTGCCGAACTCCATCCGTATCAGGGCAAATACTATTACTTTGCCACCTTCACCAACAATGCTGTTCGCATTGATTCTGTGCGTGGTAACGTTATTCCACGTCGAGCTTCTCAGGTTCTTGTCAGCGATTATCCCGATGGTCCCTATCGACTCTTTGGCGATCCTGCTTATTTAAGAGCCGATCAACCCACGCTTGATGGCACGTTTTGGGTTGATACCGATAGCTATCCCTATATGATCTATTGTGGCGAATGGCTGCAGAACTGGAATGGTACGATGGAAGCCATTCGACTGAAGGATGACCTCAGTGGAACAATAGGTGAGCCACGAATCCTCTTCCGTGCGAAGGAAAGTCCTTGGAGCAAGGAGAAGGATATGGATGGAGAACATCCCAACAAGGTTACCGATGGCCCATATCTCTTCCGAACAGGTACGGGACGCCTGGGCATGATCTGGACGTCGTGGGTCTATGATGTTTATACGCAGGGTGTCGCTTATTCCGAGTCAGGGACACTTGCTGGGCCGTGGATTCAGGAAGAGAAGCCCATCACACCTCCAAATTTCGGACATGGTATGTTGTTCCGCGACTTTGAGGGACGTCTGCTTTTGAGCTGTCACAGTCACTACAATCAGAATGGTCGTTATATCCGCGTTCCTCATCTTTTCGAAGTTGATTTGAGTGGCGATAAGCTCGTCGTTATCTCTGATCCCTTCTGATGGCTAATAGATCATGAGGTCTAGATGCTCTCTGGAAGCTCTAGAAAATCTAGAAAATCTAGATACTCTAGAAGCTCTAGATCATCTAGATACTCTAGAAGATAATGTTACTGTTAATTATTCCACTTAAAATCATCATGAGACGTTCATTAATCCTAATTACATTCCTTTCTTTCCTTGTATCTTCCAGTACTTTTGCCAATCGGCTCATTGGCATTCAGGTGGTTGACAAGGATTATCTGATGCTTCATTTCCGCGATGGCGAAGTTCGTTATCGCGATGATGCCACTGGCCCCAGTGCATATTTGGGACATAGTTTTGCTGATGGCGATGACACTCTCCTCGTCTTTGGACCTCGTCTCGATGCTGCATTAGCTTCCCAAGCGGCATTATGGCAAGTCTCTTCTCCCGATGATAAGTCTTTCGCTTTGTCTTCACCAAAGGCCATCCATCGGAAGAGCAAACCTATGAACACGGATCACACTCTTGCCTCCGAACTCGACCATTGGCTCTTCCTGCAGTTGCCTCAATCCATGCGACAGGGTTGCACCTATAAGGTCAATATTCCAGAAGGTCTTGGCAGTGACCATAGCACCGCTTCTGTGAAGTACGATATCTGGACCTCGCAGTCCGAGGCCGTGCATGTCAATATCTTGGGATATAGTCCTGCCGAAACAGTGAAGGCTGCCGATCTTTATATGTGGCTTGGTGATGGTGGGCAACGTGACTACAAGGTTTATGAAGGCAAAAAGGTATGGCTCTATAATGTGAATACACGTCGTAAACAGGCTGTGGGAACTGTGCGCTTCTGGTTACCAGCTTCGGCTTCAGCCAATGAGGCAGGTCAGAAGAATCTTGTCGGTAGTGATGTGTGGAATGTCGATTTCAAGGTATCTGCACCTGGTCGTTATCGTCTTGTTGTTGAGGATGTAGGTTGCAGTATGGACTTCGATGTCAACTCCGAAATATATTATCAACCTTACCGTTATTCACTTCGCGGCTATTATTACATGCGTTTAGGTGAACCCATCGACCCGGAGCACGTCACTCCCGTGCCACGTCAGCCTCAGTTTATCCCCGAGGTCGATCCGAAGGGCTTTACCATCTACAAGACCGATTTCCAGCCATGGGATCCCGAATGGAGGGCATTGCGTACCGACGTTTGGGATGAACCTCACTTCAAGCCGGCTCTCACGTCTATCTTCTGGCAACATCGTCTGTCTGGCAACCCTGTGGCTGTCGATGTAAAGGGTGGGCATTCCGATGCCTTTGACTGGGACCGTCACCTTGCCCATGTCTCCAACATCTACGATCAGTTGCTGCCCTATATTCTTACGGGTGGACGTTTGGCAGAGGATAACCTTGGCATTCGTGAGAGTGGGAATGGTTTGCCCGACCTCATCGACGAGGCTCGCAATGAGGTGGATTTCTTCTTGAGCATACGCGATGGCGAAGGTTACTCGCAGGGTGTCACCAATCCTTCGTCCGAATGGACCATTATGTTTCAGGCGGGTTGCACTACGATGGCCGCTTGGGCCAATGCCGCCAACTGCGCCATCACGGCTGAGGCACTTCGCATCCAGGGCAATGACTCGCTATGCAACTATTACACGCAAGAGGCAATACGTGCATTTCGATATGCTTCGCGGCAGGAAAACTCTCAACTTGACGACAAGCAGGATATCGGAAGCATCAGTATGCGAGGCCGTGACTTCCGTCAGATGGCTGCTGCCTTCCTATATAATGTCACGGGCGAAAGGGAATGGGAAGATATCCTTGCAGCCGAAAGCATGATCACGACCGGCGATACACCGCTCTTCAATAAGGGACGCCAGGGATTCTTTACCGCCAATGTCACCAATGTCTTCCAGGCGGGCGAGGTAGGTTACTTCCAGTTCTATGCAACTGCTGCTTATCTCTGCTGCCCACGCGAACGCCATTATCCCGAACTCTATGTCAATATAAAGTCGAGCGTCAATAAGCATGCCGATGCCTACAACGTCAACTTTGTCGATCAGCGTCCTTCGCGTCGCGCCGCCAACGATGCGCGGTGGCAGACGTCACAGAATCTGCATCTTGTGGTCCTGGCACATTACATCGCCGATACCAAGGCACGTCGCCAGCAACTTGAACGTGCTCTATATCTCGAGGCTGGTTGGGCATTGGGACGTAATCCAGGAAATATCGTTGAAATGACCGGCTTGGGCCAGCGTCACCTTACCGACGTTTATACTACCGGACGAAACGATGGAACTCCCGAGAGTCATCCTGGCCAAACTCCTTTCAACGGCACCGAAGTGTGGTCGCCCGATAATGGCGGCGATGCACGTATTCTGCTCAATCGATGCTATCCCTCATGGACAGAAAATTGGCCACGTCAGGAATCCTATTTCAATCAGCGTTACATGTGGGTAAATGGCGAGTTCACACCACGAGAGACGATGCGTGGCAAGATGATGCTCCTCGCTTACCTCTACGGAATACGATAAATGCAACATCCCTCATAATGATGAAGCCCAGACCAACAACGTCTGGGCTTCATCTGTTTAGGTTTTTATTCAGGCAACTGCCCGAATATTCTTTGTCGAAGTGATAGAGAAAAATACAAGGGAATCAGGATTTCCAAAGTCCATGAAGATTGCAGAACTCACGAGCATAGACTTCCTTGGCATCGGTTTTGAATTCTGCACAGGGTTGATCTTGTGGGGTGAGATGCTGGCGAAGCACACCATTTTCGGTGACGAGTTCGATCCACTGGATGTAGTGGGCCTCGGTCATCGGGTGATCTACAGAACCTACCCTGACACGATAGCCATCAGCAGTCTTTTCGACCACAGGGACATGCTTTTCCTTGGCGCCATCGGTGGTGTTCTCTTTTAGTAGCTGCATGGGTTTGCCGCAGCATTCTGGAGTGCAGTCGCCGGCAATGACAACTTCCACCATCAAGCCGCATTCCTTGCACTTGTAGATTTCATTTACGTTGCTCATGATGTTTCGGTATTAAATGTTAATCAATTAGGGTTAGCGATTTGTTAACTCGATAAGGCTATGCCTTTTCTGAGTAGTCCCGATAAGGACGTTCAAGGTCGAGAAGGTGGAAGTTGTGCTGGCGCTGGTGGTCGCCATCGGGTATCACCATATATTCACCGTATTTCTGCGAAAGATATTCGTGTGGGTGTTCAGCACCCCAGACCACTGCATCCTCGAAGGCAATCGGTGTGGGCTTGCCCAGGATTGACTTGGCCATCACACCTTTCAACCCGTCGTCATGATCAACCACGTAGTCGCTGGCATCGTAGTCCCAGCGCCGCTGCAGGCATCGCATCTTCTCCTGTATCTCCTGCATCGTATAGAGCTTTCGGCAGAGCAGAGGTATCCAGCTCGATGGACCGTGTCCGTGCTTGTAGGGGTCACGATGAACAAGGTAGAGGGCGCGCTTGTACCATTCGTAGCGCATGAAATGCAGGCGGCGTAATATCGTGCTCTTGGGTATACCATCGAGCGGAAATAGATCAATGTAGATTCCGCCAAGGTATTTGAGGTGCATGCGTTCGATGAGCGTAGTGCTGGCATCCTGTATCTTCGCGAAGGGGAGGGGATAGTTCTCGGGATCAGTTTCGAAACTCACCATCTCATAGGGTGCAGGAAGCCACTCGCTGGCATGTTGACACAGCAGGTCATAGTCGCGGCGTGGCATGGCGATGTCAAGATCGTCATCCCAAGGGATAAAGCCCTTGTGGCGCACTGCACCGAGGAGTGTGCCTGCAATGATGAAATAACGCAGGTTATGTTCTTCGCAGACCTTTTGGACGGCGAGGAGAATGCGCAGAATACGCAGTTGAAGAGGACGTATGTCGTAGGTGGCCATATCAATAGAGCGATGCGGGAATCTTCTGCTTGGCATTCTCGAAGTCCTCGACAGTGTCGAGTTCGCAACTGAAAAGGTCTGTGACATCGAGAACACTGAATGTTTGACCTTGTGGAATGAGGCGCATGAAGGCGAGTTCGTAGAACTTGTTTTCGAGATGTTCTTGATTCATCATCTTGTCAAGTTCGCCGTAGAGGGCACGACTGTAGGCTGAATCCATCTTCTCAATGCCAAGGCTTTCGCCTGCTGCATCTTCTGGCCGACAGGTCTTGCTGATTTCAACGATGGTTCCGTCGGTATCTCCGGTATGGTTGCGACTGGAGACAGTGACCACTTTCATCTCTTCTTCGCCCAGCGTGTGACGAATTAGCGTCAACACATTGGGCGCGTCGTTGGCAAGCACGCAGGTGATGATTTGTGGATCGTAGAGCAAGTCGCTGTCGAGCAGTAGAAACTCTGTACCTTCGACTGCGGGACGTGCCAGCCAAAGGGAGTAGATATTGTTGGTCGAAGCGTAAATGTCGTTGTGGATGAAGGTTACTTGTATGCTGTCGCCATATTGCTGACTCACGAATTGCTCAATCTTCTTATGCAGGTAGCCGGTGACAATGACAAACTGGCGGATGCCATTCTGTATCAATGCATCCATCGAGCGTTGGAGCAAGGTTCGTTTTCCCACATGAAGCAGGCACTTGGGGGTGTCGTTGGTCAGTGGACGCAGACGTGAAGCCGTACCGGCAGCAAGGATGAGCGCTTTCATCGTGAAAGATATACTTTTTTGATCGTATCGACAACCACCTGAATCTGTTCAGGACGGCCCAGGGTGATGCGTAGGCAGGATTCAAGACCTTTGTCCGACATGAACTTGATCTTGTACTCCTGTACGCGAAGGGCTTCTTGAAGGGCTTCCTTGATCTCGATGGGATACTTGATTAGGATGAAGTTGGCCACCGACTTATAAACCTTGAATCCTGGGAGATTGCCCAACTCCTTCTTGAAGAGGTCGCGGTCCCACTGCATCTGATTGGCCACGTTGCGATAATGTTCGTCACTTTCAAGCGCTGCAAGGGCTACTGCCTCCGAGAAGCGGTTGTATCCAAGATATTTATTGGCATAATTGAGGAACCCGTCGTGTCCCTTGCCCATGAATCCGAAGCCCATGCGCAGTCCGGGAAGTCCATAGAACTTTGAGAGGGTGCGTGAGATGATGAGGTTGCTGTGCTTTTCGACCAAAGGAGCAATATAATGCGTGTCAGCCGAAATGAACGAAGCATATGCCTCGTCGATGAGCACCATGGTGTCGGAGGGAATATTTTCCATGATGCGTGTGACCTCATCGGGAGTAAGGCTGTTGCCGGTAGGATTGTTGGGAGAAGCGATGAGGAGCATGCGTGGATGTACGTCGCATGTATATCGAATGACTTCATCTATATCGTAGGCAAAGGTGTCTTCCAGTTCGTGAAGGGGGTACATGTGTGTCTCGCCGCCACATTCGCTAGCAATGCGGTTATAGTACCACCACGAGAATTCGGGAATCAGTATGGAACGGTTGTCACCCTTGGTGAGATAGTAGTGGACGGCATTCTTGAGAATGTCCTCGCCACCATAACCCAACAGTACCTGAGACTCAGGCACACCATATATCTCGCTGAGGCGAACAGACACAACGCTCTTCTTGCCTTGGTCGTAGATGCGGGTGTAGAAGCAGAGATCCTCGGGGTTGAAGTTTTTTACAGCATCAATCACCTTCTGCGAAGGTTTGAAATTGAATTCGTTGCGATCTAAAAAAATCATAGCGTATGTAACCGGATAATTGTTTTCGGATAAAACTTTTATTTATTAAAAGTTTACAAATATAGTGTGTTTTTTTCAAATGATGGTCTTATTTGTCCGATTTTCTAGTAAACAATTGTCTTATTTGCCAAGTTTGTCATGCATAGTATCCAATCTATACATCAAAAGGAGAACCGGAGAGGTGTTTTTTATTAGGCGTTCCCGCTGATTGGTAGTCTTATACGTAAATAAGGACTGTGGATGGCATCAAAATGTATTTTTGCAAAGATATTCGCCCTCTGCTGAAAATTTTAGTGGGGAAAAATGGGCGATTCGTTATGAAATAGGAAAAAAACTGCCGATAGGATTTGGAGTATATTGTATAATACTATATCTTTGCACCATAAGGCAATAAATGGTAACAATAAGTGAATGATTTTGTGATCGTGGGCTGTCGTGAGACAGCCTACGGTTTTTTTATTCTATGCCACTATTCCTTCGCCTCGCCAGAGGTGTGTATCGAACGTTTATCATGTGACGTTTGACTCCTGAATTCTTTATCTGACGAGTGGAGTCGAGATAATCAGGTTTCCTCATAAATCTACATTTATGTAGGAGGAAAATTGTACAAACAATTGAAAATCAATATGGTTTTCCCGCGCCTTAGCTCCTTGTTATTTACCTGCACTTGTTTATTTATAAAATATGTAGTAACTTTGCAGTCGAAAAAAAGTAATATGGACAGAACATTGGAAATTTAAGATTATTGGTTAGTTCTTATTTAGTGTGTGTATATCATAAGCCCGGGCTTGCGAAAGTCTGGGCTTTTTTTCATATTTTTGCCTTTTGGGGAAGAAATACTATGAATTATTTGGATAATATCTGAATTATTACGATATTTGCTGCTGCAAACAATCTCACATTACTTATTATATAATATAATATGAAAAACTTTATTGCAATGACGATGATGGTGTTTTGCCTGACTGCATGCACCACCGCACCAGAGAATCCTTTGGTTAAAGAAGTGACAGGAGGCAAAGTACAAGGTATGCCTTCTGAGAATCCCAATGTTGTCGTCTTCAAGGGCATCCCTTATGCCGCTCCTCCTGTGGGCGAATTGCGTTGGAAGGCACCACAGCCAGTTATCCCATGGGATACTGTACTGATTGCCGATCATTTTGGCCCTATCTCGTTCCAGCCACCTCATGTTGCAGGCCCCGATTCCGTTGTCATCAACAATTATGGCGATGTCGATTACGTGAAGGAATTCTTCTCGGAAGGCGACCCCGAGATGAGCGAGGATTGTCTTTATCTGAATATTTGGAAGCCTGCTGAAGCAAAGAAAGGCGACAAATTGCCTGTCGCACTTTGGATCCATGGTGGTGCCTTCATCGCAGGCTTTGGTTATGAAAAGGAGTTTGATGGCGATGCCTATGCCAAGCGTGGTGTCATACTTGTTACCATCAATTACCGTTTGGGTGCTTTTGGCTTCTTGGCTCATCCTGAACTTTCAGCCGAAAATCCCGACCATATCTCCGGCAATTACGGCATGCTCGACCAGATCAAGGCTCTCGACTGGACACGCGACAACATTGCAAACTTTGGAGGAGACCCCGACAACATCACTGTCTTCGGACAGAGTGCTGGTGCCATGAGTGTCCGCAATCTTCTTTGCTCACCGCTGACCAAGGGAAAGATTGCCAAGGCTATCATCCAGAGTGGTGGCGCCATAAGTCCCGATGGCAACGATGGTATGGGTGCGGCTTCCCTCAGCGATTACGAACAGTTGGGCAAGACGCTCATGGGAGACTTGAGCCTCGACGAGATGCGTCGTATGAACTACCAGCAGTTGCAGGAGGTCATCAGTCGCTTTACTACCGCTCACAATATGCCGTTCCTCATGCTCCAGCCCAATGTCGATGGCAAGGTGCTCGCAGGAGGTCTTGCCGATTGCATCGAAAATGACTTCGTTCCGCATATCCCCATCATGATGGGATGCACGCTCGACGACATGATGTTCACGCGTATGGGCGAACCTTATGCATATCTTGCCTCCCGACTGGCCGAAAAAGGCAAGGCTCCTTACGTCTATGAGTTCCGTCGTCGTCTTCCCGGCAATGGTTCAGGAGCCTTCCATTCCTCCGAGCTATGGTATGTTTTCAATACAGTCAAGCGTTGTTGGCGTCCCCTTGGCGAGGCTGACGAGAGGCTTAGTGAACGAATGGTTGACTACTGGACGAACTTTATGAAGGCTGGAAATCCCAATGGATCGGGGCTTCCAGAATGGCGTGCTTGTACAAATGGACTACCTGATGTCATGACTTTCGACATCGAAAAATGATTTGTCAACATGCTTTTTTAGGTCTAATTTTGTTCAAAATAGAGGATTTTTCAGGGGAAAATGCCCAAAAAATGGTTTTTTTGGGGTGATGGAACATTACAAAAGATTGTTGTTACAAAATCGTTTGGTAACTTTTGAAAATTCCCCTATCTTTGCAGCGAGATTTCGAAGCAATTCTTTATAAATCTTTATAAAGGTTATTACTCTTAATTAGTGAATAGCAAATTGTATGTGTAATTAATTATTAAGGCAAAAGGAAAGGCAGTCGTCGTGATGACGGTTGCCTTTCAAATTTTTTATAGGTTGTTATTGCCAGTTCAATCCCTTTCGAGATAGGTGTATCCGTAGAGTCCGTTGCGGTAGTTGTTGAGGAACTCCTTTCCTTCTTCGAGCGAGATGCGTCCCGTCTTGACCGATTTAGTTACCCATGTTTCAAGGGTGCGAACCATTTTCTTGGTGTCATATTCCACCCATCTCAGCACGTCTTGAACGGTCTCGCCATCGATAGTCTGGTCAATCTCGTAGCCATTCTTGTTGACCGTGATATGCACGGCATTGGTGTCGCCGAAGAGGTTGTGGAGGTCTCCCAGGATTTCCTGGTATGCACCCACCAGGAAAACGCCGAGGTAATACTTCTCGTTCTTCTTGAGCGAATGGATCGGCATGGCATTGACAATCTGGTTTTCGGCAATGTAGCTTTGCACCTTTCCATCCGAGTCGCAGGTCATATCTTGCAGTGTCGCTTTGCGGTCAGGCCGTTCGTTGAGGCGCTGGAGAGGCATGATGGGGAAGATCTGGTCAATCGACCACATGTCGGGCAGCGATTGGAAAAGCGAGAAGTTGCAATAGTACTTGTCGGCAAGAAGCTTCGGAATGTTATGCAATTCCTCTGGAACACGCTTCATGCTCGAGATGAGATTGTTGATTTCTCGGGTGACGCTCCAGAACAGTTTCTCTATCTGAGCACGTGTCTTTAGGTCGATGATGCCGTGGCTGAAGAGTTGGAGCACTTCGTCACGTATCTGCTGTGCATCGTGCCATGACTCGAGGGCAGAACGCTGTGTCAGGGTATCCCATATCTCATAGAGCTCCTTCACCAGGTCGTGATCGTCAGGACCGACTTCCCATTCCTCAGGCATCTCGGGAAGCGTAGCGGTCTCGAGCACCTCCATGACAAGTAGTGAGTGGTGGGCCGAAAGTGAACGTCCCGACTCGGTGATGATGTTGGGGTGGGGTAGTTCGTTCTTGTCGGCAGCATCCATGATTTGGTACATGATGTCGTTGATGTACTCTTGGATGGAATAGTTGACCGATGAACAGTTCGAGGCGCTACGTGTGCCGTCGTAGTCCACACCCAGGCCGCCACCGGCATCTACAAACTCTACGCCATAGCCCATCTTGCGGAGCTGTACGTAGAATTGTGAAGCTTCGCGTATGGCAGTTTTGACGTAGCGGATATTGGTGACTTGTGAACCGATGTGGAAGTGAATGAGCTTAAGGCAGTCTTTTAGGTCATGCGACTCAAGGTATTCCACGGCTTCGAGCAGTTCGGAACTGGTGAGACCGAATTTCGAGGCGTCACCGCCCGATTCCTCCCATTTGCCCGAGCCCGATGAGGCCAGTTTGATGCGGATTCCGATGTTGGGACGCACATTCAGGCGCTTGGCAATGTGGTCGATGATTTCTAGTTCGTTGAGCTTCTCGGCAACAATATAGATTCGTTTGCCCATCTTTTGGGCGAGCAGGGCAAGTTCGACAAACGATTCGTCCTTGTACCCGTTACAGATGATGATGGAGTCGTAGTCAGTGCAGGCGGCAATGACGGCATGCAGTTCTGGTTTCGAACCAGCTTCCAATCCCAGGTTGAACTTCTTGCCGTGGCTCACCATTTCGGTGACGACAGGCTGCATCTGATTCACCTTGATGGGATAGACAGTGTAACACTCTCCTTTGTAGCCGTATTCTTCGGCTGCTTTCTGGAAACATTGCGACATGCGCTCGATACGATTGTCGAGAATGTCGGGGAAACGCAATAGTACGGGAGCCTGGATGTCACGCAGCGCCAGTTCGTCCATCACTTCGCGCAGGTCAACCTGCACACCATCCTTCTTGGGGGTAACCACTACATGGCCCTTCTCGTTGATGTCAAAATAACTGACACCCCATCCATGAATATTGTAGAGCTCCGCAGAGTCCTCAATATGCCATTTCTTCATCTGATTTTACAATTTTACAATTAACCGTTCAACATAAACCCTGCAACCTTTAGCAGGGAGATGCAAATATCAAAGAATTTTGCGGGTGCAAAGATAGGTTTTTTTTGCAAGATGGCGAAATATTTGGACAAATATTTTAAAATGTGGGAATAAATTCTTAACTTTGCGGCCGAAATACAATCTATATGACCCAAGATGATGTATAATTCCATCGAATCATATATTCAGGAGACAGACTATTGTCGCTTTCCTTCGCCTTGCTATATCCTTGAAGAGAAGTTGCTGCGTCGCAACCTTTCGCTGATACGGGATGTCGCTACCGAAGCGGGAGTGGAGATTATCCTTGCCTTCAAGGCCTATGCGCTTTGGAAGACGTTCCCCATCTTCCGCGAATATATCCGTCATACCACGGCCTCGTCCGTGTGGGAGGCACGTCTTGCCTTCGAGGAGTTCGGATCGCCTGCTCACACTTACAGCCCCGCCTATACGGATGAGAACTTCCCCGAGATACTCCGTTGCTCAGGCCACATCACCTTCAATTCCCTTTGCCAATTTGAACGTTTCTACCCGATGGCCAAAGGAAAGGCTTCGTGTGGTATAAGGGTCAATCCGGAATACAGCGAGATTGAGACTGCAATCTATAATCCTTGTGCCCCTGGGTCAAGGTTCGGTGTCTTGGCCGACGACCTCCCTGCCAAACTTCCCGAAGGCATAGAGGGCTTCCATTGCCATTGCCATTGCGAGGATGATTCCTATACGTTGGAAAGAACCTTGGCACATCTTGAAGACAAGTTCTCCAAGTGGTTCACGCAGATCAAATGGCTCAATCTTGGTGGAGGGCATCTGATGACGCGCCGTGATTACGATACTCGTCATCTCATCGGTCTGCTCCGTGCCTTGCGTCAGCGCTATCCTTGGCTCAAGGTTATCCTCGAACCTGGTAGTGCCTTTGCTTGGCAAACCGGTCCATTGCTGAGCCAGGTGGTCGATGTTGTCGAGAATCATGGCATGCGTACGGCCATTCTCAACGTCTCTTTCGCCTGCCATATGCCCGACTGCCTCGAGATGCCCTATCAGCCGGCTGTGCGTGGTGCTCAATCCCTGCCTTTGTCTGCTGCTGACGATGCAGCAGCCGCTCATGGTGTGGTTGACGATGCCGATGGACGTGGATACATCTATCGTTTGGGTGGCAACAGTTGCCTGAGCGGCGATTTCCTGGGTTCCTGGCGTTTCGACCACCAGTTGCAGGTGGGTGAATATATTCTCTTCGAGGATATGATTCACTATACAACGGTCAAGACGCATACGTTCAATGGCGTTGCCCATCCTGCCATCGCTTTCTTCCGTGAGGATGGTTCAATAGATATTTTGCGTGAATACGCTTACGAGGATTATAAAAATCGAATGGATTAATATGAATAAGCATTTTTCTTTACTCATCTGCCTGGCAGTCATGACCATTTCGGTCGCACTCGATGCTGCCGAACCTATCACGGTGGAAGCTGTCCGTGGTGGTCATTATCGCGGCAAGAGTGTGCCTGCTTTCCGAAGCACAGCCGATGGCAAGCATTATACGGCCATCACCACCGATGGTCGTGCCATCGTCAAGTATCAATACAGCAATGGTCACGCAGTGGATACGTTGCTCAACCTCAACAAGGTGAAGCCCGAAGAGGGTCTCGATGTTAGCCAGCTCAGGCTTTCGGGTTATGAACTCTCGCAGGACGAGGAACGTCTCCTCGTGTGGAGCAACCGCGAGTCGATCTATCGTCGTAGTTACAAGGCCGACTATTTCTACTATGTCATCGAAGCCGGTGGCGTGCGTCGTCAGGCCTTCAAGCGTCTCACCGAAGGCAAGGTGCAGGCCGTGACCATGGCTCCCGATGGTCGTCAGCTTGTCTTTATGCGCGACAACAATCTTTTCTATGTGCGTGTGATGTCGGCAGGTATCGACCTTGCGGAGCGTCAGGTGACCGACGATGGCGCCCGCAATAAGATCATCAACGGTGTGCCCGACTGGGTCTATGAGGAGGAGTTCTCGATGGACCGTGCCATAGCATGGAGCCCCGACTCCAAGACCTTCTGCTTCCTCAAGTGGGACGAGAGCGACGTGAAGGAATATTGGTTGCCCACCTATAAGGGACAGTTCCCCGAATATCCCGAATATGAGCTCTATCCTGGGCAATATGTCTATAAATATCCTGTGGCTGGCGAAGTGAATTCAAAGATCTCTGCCTGGTCGTACGATGTTTATACCAAGAAACTCAATCAGCTCAAGGTTCCCGTCGATGCCGATGGCTATATCCCGCGCATCCAGTTCACCAAGGCCGAGGATAAGCTCGCTGTGCTGACGATGAATCGTCTGCAGAACAAGTTGTCGCTCTACTTCGTCAATCCTCGCAGTGGCGTGGCCAAACTGATTCTCGAGGATACCAACGACCAGTATATAGCCGAGGCAAATCTCGACGCCATCCAGTTCGACGAGAATGGCTTTACCTTCGCAAGTGAGCGTTCGGGCTGGCGACACCTATATTATTATAATATGTTGGGTCAGCAGCAACGCCAACTCACCAAGGGTAACTTCGATTTGACCAATGTCTATGGCTACGATCCTGTTTCGCGTTGTGCCTACGTCCAGGTGGCTTACGTCGGTAAGAATTCGGCCGTTCCTTCCGAACTGACTCGTGGTATCTATAAGATTGATGCCAAGGGGGCAATGATACCTCTCTTCAATGGAGGACGCGATGGCGCTGGCTGCCGTGGTACGCATAGCGCTGCTTTCAGCCGTGGTTTCATCTACATGCAGCACTATTACAGCGATGCCGAGACGCCCACACGCGTCACCCTCGAAAGCGTACAGGGCCTCAAGGTCATCAAGACCCTCGAGGACAATGCTGCGCTACGTCAGGAGGTGGCGGGTCAACCCAAGCGTGAGTTCTTCCAGATGACCACCGAACGTGGTGACAAGCTCAATGGTTACGTTATCCGTCCCAACAACGTCAGCGGTAAGGCTCCTTGCGTGCTCGAGCAGTATGGAGGTCCTGGCTCCCAGGAGGTGCTCGACCGTTGGGAATTCGGTTTCCCCATGTATCTTGCACAGGAGGGCTTCGTAGCCTTGACGGTCGATGGTCGTGGCACAGCATGCCGTGGTGCCCAGTGGGAGCGACAGATTTATTGCGAATTGGGTGTTCGTGAGGCCGAGGACCAGTTGTCGGCTGGTCGCTATGCAGCCTCGCTGCCCTATGTCGATGCCGATCGTATCGGTATCTGGGGTTGGAGTTTCGGCGGATACAACACGCTGATGACGATGTGTGGCGGTAACGATGTATTCAAGGCTGGTGTGGCTGTGGCCCCTGTCACCGACTTCAAGTTCTACGACACCATCTACACCGAACGCTTCATGCGCACACCGCAGCAGAATGCCGAGGGTTACAGAAAAAGTTCTGTCTTGAGCCGTGCCAAGAACCTCAAGGGCCAGCTCCTCATCGTCACAGGTACTGCCGACGACAACGTGCATCCGCAGAACACCTACGAAGTGGCTGAGGCCTTTGTGCAGAACGACCTCGATTTCGATATGATGGTCTATACCAACCGCAATCACTTCATCCAGGGTGGCAATAGCAATGTCCATATCTACAAGAAGGTCTGCTCTTACTTCAAGAAGAATCTTTAATCTCAACTTGCGTATAACCAATCTGCGCCAAGATTGGTTATGCCGCGAACGAATAAAGCACTCTGTCGGCCGTCAGAGTGCTTTTTTCGAATGAGGCATAACCTTTTTTGGCTAAGAATGGTCATTCTCCGATGGAAGCAAGTATCCTGTCGGCCGTGAGAGTGCTTTCGCCGATTGGAGCATAACCAAAGTTGGCCAAGAAAGGGTATGCGGCGATAGTAGCATAACCAATTTCGGCCAAGAAAGGGTATACCTCGGTTGGATAAAGCACTCTGGCGGCTGTCAGAGTGCTTTCGCAGATAGTAGCATAACCAATTTCGGCTAAGAAAGGGTATACTTCGACTGGATAAAGCACTCTGTCGGCCGTCAGAGTGCTTTATTCGAAAGAGGCATAACCAATTTTGGCCAAGAAAGGGTATGCTTCTATAGTAGAATACCCAACCTTGGCGCAAAATGGCTATGCCTCGATTATAGAAAGGGAATCTTGTATCCCGCTTATTCCATTTCGCGACAATCTTGCGTTATAGATGGAGTTGCTAGAATCCACCTTCGTCGAAGCCGTCACCTCTGAAGGCTCGGCCGCCAAATTCGTTGGGGCGCTGACCACGTCCACGCTGCATATTCTGTCCGTCGGGGCGAGGTCCACGCTGGCCACCCATCATCGGGCGGCGATCAAGGGCCTTCTCAAGATATTCGATGTAGAGCTCGGTGCCAAGGATGGCGCGTAGTTGCTTGCGACCTTCAGCGCGCTTTGCTTCCATCTGTGCGCGTCGTGCCTCACGTGTTTCCTTGTCGACTTTCTTTCCCTTTTCACCGTCTGCCTTCATCTGTTCGAGGTAACTCTCATTGAGTTTGGCTATCTCGACTTGCTGGGCTGTGGTGAGGTTGAGCTGGTTGGTGATGGCTGTGTCGGCCAACTGGAACATCTGCTGACGGAAGCCGTCACGCATGCCTCGTCTCTGGGGCTGGTCTTGTGCCAATACACTGCTTGTCACCATTGTCATGCAGCAAATGGCTGCCAAAAGAATCTTTTTCATTTTGTAGTTTGTTTGTTTTGTTAATAGATTTTATTTATTGATAATTACCAACTTTGCCTTTTTGACCTTGCAAAATCTGAAAAGTTTATTGGTAGGGAACGTAAATTTCGACGAATCGCGAATTTTTCAGCACAAATATTTTGTTTGTTAGAATAAAATGTTTATCTTTGCGTCCGCAAAACCGAGGAACGTGACGTGTCACCACTCCCGCCTAGGATTGCACAAGTATTAACATCTTTAAATCAATTTGCGAAATGGCTACAAAGATCCGTCTTGCACGACATGGTCACAAGGACTACGCTGTATACAGCATCGTAGTCGCAGATAGCAGAGCGCCACGTGATGGTAAGTATATTGAGAAGATCGGTACTTACAATCCCAACACCAACCCTGCTACTATTCAACTCGATTTCAATCGCGCCCTCTACTGGGTTGAGACTGGTGCACAGCCCACTCTCACCGCTGGTCGTATTCTCTCCTACAAGGGTGTTCTCATGATGAAGCACCTCAACGGAGGTGTGAAGAAGGGTGCCCTCACCGCCGAGCAGGCTCAGGCTAAGTTCGACGCTTGGATGAAAGCCAAGGAGGCTAAGATCACTTCTAAGATCTCTGGCCTTGCTGCCGAAGCTGCCAAGAAGGTGAAGGAGGCTGCCAATGCTGAGGTTGCAGTGAAGAACGCCAAGGCTGAGGCTCTGGCTGCCAAGAAGGCTGAGGCTGCTGCTAAGGCTGCTGCCGCTGCTGCTGAGGCTGCCGCTGCTGCTGAGGCTGCTGCCGCTGAAACCTCTGCCGAAGCTTAATCGAGTTTCGATAAAGGCACACCGGATCATCGTCCCGATGGTCCGGTTTTTTTAGCATCTTTTCTTTTCCACATGCGTTCTGCAATCTTTTTCTCGTTATTCTTTCTCTTTGCATCCTTTGCCTCTTCCGTGGCTCAGGACAGGCAGAATGTGCAGCAACAGCGCATCATGTTCTGGAATGTTGAGAATGCCTTCTGGCCTTCCGATGATTCACTCCATCAGGACGACGAGTTCACGCCTGAGGGAATCCGTCGTTGGACGCGCTCACGTCTGCGTCAGAAGTTATTGCAGTTGTCGCGTGTCATCCTTGCTGCTGGCGATGGCAAGGCGCCCATGATTGTAGGGCTGGCCGAAATAGAGGGTGATAGTGTGATGCACTATTGGACACACTCCACGCCCCTTTGGGATTTGCATTACAACTACATCGTCAGCAACGGTCCAGATGTTCGAGGCATCCAGACGGCTTTGCTCTATCAGCCTACCGATTTCAAGCTGCTCCATGCCGACTTCCATCGTGTCCTGTTGCCCGATGGTGTCCGTCCTACGCGCGATGTGCTTCATGCCGCTGGGCGTATAGTGAATGGTGATACCCTCGATGTCATCGTCTGTCATCTGCCAAGTCGCCTGGGTGGGTCCAAGCAGTCGCAGTCCGCTCGCGATGCTGCACATCATACGGTGATGCATCTTGCCGACAGCATACGTCACTGTCGCCTGCATCCCGCCATCGTCATTATGGGTGATATGAACGACTATGCTCGTAAGTCCAGGGCTTGGTGGGGCAAGGATTATGTGAATCTGATGGCACCGTTGCAAAAGTCCCTGAAGACTCATCCTTCGTCCTACGGTAGTCACAAGTATCAGGGCGAATGGGGATTCCTCGACCAGTTTATCGTCAACACAACATCTTCGCCCTCTTTCTCCGTCTCCAATGCCCGTGTCTTCTACCTCCCGTTTATGCTTGCCGAAGACACCAGCCATTTGGGACATCGCCCCGCACGAAGCTATTATGGGTACCAGTATGAGGGAGGATATAGCGATCACCTGCCTATTTTGCTCGATTTCGATGTCTATTTCTAGGCAAAAACGTTGAATTTTCGCTTCAAAAGACAAATTCTTTTCAAAAAATTTGGAGATATAATAAAAATACGCTATCTTTGCACCCGCTTTTGAGCGAATATTGCCGAAGTGGCTCAGTTGGTAGAGCAACGCATTCGTAATGCGTGGGTCACGGGTTCGAGTCCCGTCTTCGGCTCCCATAATATAAAAGGGATTTAATGGTAAATCACGAAAACGACCTTGCTTGCGAAAGTAAGGTCGTTCATTTTATCTGTATGAAATGTTTTTTCAGTTCTTTCTCATCGAAGCAACCAGCAGTCCTAACGCTGTCAGTGCTCCATTGATCAGCAGCATCTCGTAGCCGATTTTATAACCATTGAACCACGCTTCGGAGTTTTGGTCGAGAATCCAGCAGAGTAGGGGCGAAGCGATGCAGATCATCGGTATCCACCATCCGTCCTTCACCTTGCACTTCGTGAACATACCGAAGAAGAAGAGTCCGATGAGCGGACCATAGGTGTAGGATGCCACAACATAGACGGCGTTGATGACCGAGCCCGATGCCAGCAGATGGAAAAGGTAGATCATGAATCCCATCATGATGGAGTTGATGATGTGCACCCAGAAACGTTTGCCTTCTATCGAACCCCTCAAACCATTCGAACCTTCCCCACTGGGCGCTTTGCGCAGGAAGTCCACCATGATGGCTGTCGTCAGCGCTGTCACTGCCGATCCTGCCGACGAGAAGGCGGCGGCAACCAGTCCCAGGACGAAGAGCACACTCACGATGAGGGGTAGGAAGGGCTGTCCCGTGGTTGGATTGATGCCTGTCGCAAGATATGGGAAGAGCTCGTCTCCGCTCTTGTCAACGCCCACTTCTCGCGCGTACATATATAATAATATACCCAGCGAAAGGAAGATGATGTTGACGGGTAGGAATCCGAAGCCGTACGAGACCATGTTCTTCTGAGCCTCTTTCAGCGATTTGCACGAGAGGTTCTTCTGCATCATGTCCTGGTCCAGACCCGTCATGGCGATGGTCGTGAACATGCCGCCCAGGAACTGCTTCCAGAAGTAGCGCGTGTCGTTGGCATCGTCGAAGAACCACACCCTCGACATCGGGCTTTCGGCTATAGTGCCACACAGTCCCTTGAAGTCCAATCCCATGGCCGAACTGATGCAAATCACAAAGCCAATCATAGCTGCCAGTAGGCAGAGGGTTTGAAGCAGGTCGGTCCAGACGAGTGTTTTCACACCGCCACGGAACGAGTACAACCAGACGATGAGCATGATGCAGGCCACCGATAGGCCGAAGGGTACGCCCAGTTGGTCAAAGAGCACAAGTTGCAGTACGACAGCTGTGAGGTACATCCTGACCGCGCAGCCGAGATATTTGCTCAGGAGGAAGAAGGCAGCACCCGTCTTGTGGGCATAGCGCCCGTAGCGCTGTTCCAGATAGACGTAGATGCTCGAAAGACCAAGGCGATAGTAGAGGGGCAGAAGGATATATGCCACGGCAAAATAGCCGCAGACGAAACCGATCACCATTTGGATGTAGCTCATCTGCTTCGCCTCGACCATGCCGGGCACACTCACATAGGTCACGCCCGAGATAGATGTACCAATCATGGCAATCGCCACCACCCACCAGGGGCTCTTGCGATCGCCACGATAGAAGGTTTCGGTGTCGCGGTCACGTCGGCGGGTAGTCCACCAGCTGACGCCGAACACCATCAGGAAGTAAAGGACGATGACGCCCAGTACCAGTGTTGCGTTCATTTACTTTTCGAATCTGATCCAGTCAATGTCAAGGAAGGCACCGTCGTTCTTCACGCCGGGACGGGAATTGTAGAAACCGAGTTTCGCACCGATCCAGCGGCCTTCCTTCACGGTGAATTCGTCACCGATTTTCTTGTATTTCTTGCCGTCGAAGCTGTAGTAGAATTGTGCCTTCGACTTGATGGCATTGCCGGTGCCTTCGCTCTTCACTGTGACGCGTACATAGACGTCCTGCGTAGCCATACGGGGCTGTGGGATGTCATCGACGGCATACTTCTGCGTGTAGGGCGCTTTCATCTTCGACATCTTCAATTCCACGCGTTTCTCGATATTCTCGGCCTTGCCTTTCATCGCATCCGCGCAGGTGACGTAGCGTAGTTCGCAGCCGTCGCTGATGCTGACAATCTTGAGCGCTGCGTAGTCCTGTCCCTTGATGATGAAGCCGCCCTCTTCACCCTTGTCCTTGTATTCGGGATTGGGGATGAACTGCATCTTGGCCGTGGCCGTGAAGTTCTCGGTGGGGAACTTCTGGAGTAGGGCGTTCTGCAGGTCTGAGAGGTTCTTGAAGCCGTCAGGACGCTGTACTCCGTAGAGGCGTAGTTTGCTCTTGTTGGCATCGCAGAAGTACCAATAGTGGCTGTAAGGGCCTTCAAATTGCCATTGCAGTCCTAGTTCGGGAGCGTCGAACTCGTCGTCCTCAACAGGTTGGAACTCGCCCGAAGAGGGAAGGTTGGGTTTCTTCCATTGTGCCACGGCATCGCCGCATCCGTCACCATCCTTGTCCTCGCCGATCACGAGCCAGTCGTTTACCCAGCGTGCAGGCTGCAGATGTACCACGCGTCCGTAGGCATGCTTGTCCTGGAAGTGGAGGAACCAGTCTTCGCCGTTCTGCGTGTCGACCCAAGCGCCCTGGTGAGGGCCATTGACCTTCGACTTGCCTTGAGCCAGGCCCACATACTCCTCATAGGGACCGAAGGGACTGCGGCTGCGGAGTTCCACTTGCCATCCGTACTTCACGCCACCAGCGGGGCTGAAGATGTAGTAGTAACCGTTGCGCTTGTAGAATTTCGTGCCCTCGATGGTGGGCTGGTCCTCGTGTCCGTCATAAACTACACGCGAAGGCCCGATTACCTTGGTTCCATCGGGCGACATAGGCGCTACAAACAGGATGGATTTCACGCCTGCACGCGAACCGGCACAACCATGCGATAGGTAGGCCTTGCCGTCTTCGTCCCACAGGGGGCAGCAGTCAATCAGTCCCTTGCCCTTCTTCACCCAGACGATAGGCTCCCATGTACCTGCAGGGTCTTGTGTCTTGGTCATGAAAAGACCTTGGTCGGGGTCGCCACAATAGATGTAGAACCACCCGTCGTGATAACGAATGGCGGGAGCCCACACATAGTTGCCGTGCTGGATCTTCTTGTGCCAGTCGAGGTCGGTGCCTTCATATTCCGGGAGAACGGGATAATCTTCGGTCAAAGCATGTCCGATGAGCTCCCAGTTCACCAGGTCGGTGCTGTGGAGGATTTGCAGGCCAGGGAAGCAGGCAAACGACGACGATGTCATGTAGTAGTCATTGCCCACACGGCATACATCGGGGTCTGAGTAGTCGGCATCGATCACCGGATTCTTGTACATACCGTTCTTGATGTTAGGGTTCCAGGTCTTCGAAGGTGCCTGGGCTTGCATGGTCGCAGTCATGCCAAGTGTCAAGGCAATGGCGCCCACAAGTGATGTGATAGTTCTGTTCATGTCGTTTAACTGTATTGA
This sequence comes from Bacteroidales bacterium, assembly GCA_045545875.1. GTDB lineage: Bacteria > Bacteroidota > Bacteroidia > Bacteroidales > UBA3663 > Liminaster. Next base: position 39,812 of record JAZQBS010000153.1, on the reverse strand, counting down.
AAAATAGTGTGTTTATTGTTGACGGATGAGTTTTTGATAGGCAGCAGGAGTCATGCCCAGTATGCGCTTGAACGCCTGGTTGAAGCTGGTGGGCGATTTGTAGCCAAGTTGTTCGGCAAGCACAGCCATGGTGGGATTGCCATATTTCTCGGTGTCTGCCAGTCGGCGTGAGGCTTCTCTAATGCGGTATTCGTTCAAGTAGGTCTTGAAGTTCTTGCCATAGGTCGCATTGATGGCCCATGACACATATTTCGTATTCGAACCTACCAGATTGGCCAGCGTCTGCAGCCCGAAGTCGGGGTCACTGATGGTGTGACTGTCCTCCATGACCTTGGCGATGGCAATGAGCAGCATGTCTGACTGTTGCTTGCTAAGCAGTGGCGCTGCGCTTTCGTAGCTCTCCTCGTCCATGGCGTTGTCACTCAATTCATTCTTGTCTCTGTCGTTGGCAGCTTCCGTTAGTGGATTGGCTTGGGAATCTGATGGGGCAGGAGCCTTGAAGTATTCATCGCTCAACCTGTTCTGCATCTCAAGTTGCTTGTTCAGTTCGTTGTGCTTCTCGATGAGCAGTCGTTGTGTAGATACAAGTTCTCGATTCTGTCGGAAGATATAGCTGATCAAAACGATGAGCGCTACCAGCATAAGTGCGAAAAGGACGATGACGGCTATGAGCGTGCGGTTGCGGCTATTGAGCGAACTTATCTCAAGGATATTGTGCTGCGTCTCATAATCGACGATGCGCCCTCGCTTGCTATTGAATTCGCGTTCGTTGAAGAGCGAGTCGGAAAGGCTGACGAATAGTCGCTGGTAGCGCATCGATGCGCTGTCGTTGTGCTGCTTGCGATAGAGGTTTGATAGTTTCTCATAGGCGGTAACGAGTGGGCTCATATAGCCACCTTCCTTCGAAAGCTTCTCGCATTGCAGATACCAGTCAATGGCCTGCTTTTCGTTGCCAAGTTCCTCTTCGAGTGTGCCCAGTTGCCCCATTTGTGAAACTGCAAAATGCCCGTCCATCTCATGGTTGCGGGCATAGTCGAGTGCCTGTGTGTGCATAAAGATGGCTGCATGAAGATCTTTGCGCACACGTGCGAGTAATCCTTGATTAAGATAATTGTAGAAGCGTGTCAGATTAGGATCCTCCATATCTAATGATCCTAATTTGTCGTAGCACTTTTGTGCCTCGTTGGCATCGCCCATCATGCAGTAGCACATCAGCATATTGGCACCCGCACGTGAGCGCATCAATTCATTGCCCGCGTTTTGGGCCTTGTTGTAGCATTGCGTATAGTAGTGCAAAGCCTGCTCGTAGTCGTTGAACATCGAATGGATGTTGCCGATCGAAAGAAGCGCTTTCTCCATGGCAATCTCATTGCTGGTGGCATCGGCCCTTTCTACAGCCTTGGCCAGCGCGTCCAGCGCATCCATATAACGGTATTCGCTATAATAATGATGGGCAGCATTGACGAGACTGTCAGCATCTTCGCTGTGCGTCATGGCACACAACGGAGGCAAAAGACAGATGCAAGTCAATAGTGCAAGGAGCGCTTTCTTCATTATTTAGCTTACGAGGGGCAGTTTTAGTCCCTGAATCTTTGGCAAAGTTACACATTTTTTCCATATTCTGTAAGCAAAGTACGCAAAAATCAACCGAAATCCATCTTTTTTTATTCAATTTCTTGAAAATGTCGAATCCAAAAGCCACTTTTTTTGCATTAATCGTCCAAATTGACTACTTTTGCAGCATTGAATTCATCTTTTTATTCACATTTTTATTCTTACACAACATGAAGAGAATCTTACTCCCTTTGGCAACCGTTCTCTGTCTGACAGCTACTGCTGATGCGCAGAAGCTCGTCCCCCAGCAGAAAGTTAATGCTGCAGAGTTGAAAGCAACTCTCAACCCCAGTGATGTGACCTTCCTGGCCACTCCAAACACTGTCGATGGCTTGTTCGATGGCGCTGCTCCTGCAGCTGCTCGTCCCGCCCGTCGTGCTCCTTTGGCTCGTCTCGAAGCCGCCGATGTAGATACTGTGTCCTACTTTGCCGTAGCACAGTCCTTCCATAACGGCTACACTTTCAACTACGAGGGTGGAGACATCTTCACCTATAACGTCGGCCTTGCGCTCGATGGCACCAAGGCTACGTTCTCCAACCTCTTCGACATGCTGGCTGCTTCGGCCGGTTCTTACTATCAGTCGTACGACTATCCTGTCGATGGTGTTTATGATGCCGATGCAAAGACCATCACCATCGCTACCGGCACCACTGGTGTGGCTTGTGGCAACTACATGGGCGGCTACTACACCGCTATGTTGCTCGCTGGCACGGTGAGCGAAACTGGCACATTGACTCCTGCCGAGGAACTCGTCTTCGACCTTACGGTCAACGAGGACGGCACCATCTCATCGATTACCAGCCGTACTTCTTTCCTCGCAAAATACGACTACGGCAACATCCGCGTTTATAAGTCGTTCGCAGCTGTGCTGCCTAATCCTGAGGTGGCCAATGTCATCACCTTCACCGAGTCGATTGACTTTGGCGAGTGCTTCGTCGGCACATCTTCTACCAAGGGCTTCCAGCTCATCAACACTGGTGGTAAGGATGCTGACTTCGTCATTGAACTCGAGGCTGAGGACGATGCATTCACCTCTACTGTGACTGGAGGCACAGTTCCTGCTCAGGGTACACTCGACCTCTCGTTCGATTTCCTTGCTAACAAGGCCGGCTCTTATGAAGGCATTGTTACCATTACTTATGATAATGGTACAGGCGAATCTACCCTCGTTGTTGATCTCGCTGGTTCTGCCAAGGATTATCCCGACTACAGCGCTGTCATCAAGAGCGGCAACTTCACCGCTACTACAGGCATTGAATATCCGTTTGAGATCGTGACCCTCGAGGATGGTACCACTGTCGCCACTTCTACCACCTATGGTGCTTACGGCTCGTCATGGCTCAACCTTGCTTTCTCCGTTCCCGAGGGCAAGCTCGCTACAGTAGCCTGGAAGGGTGTTTCAAACAATGTCAGCTACTGGTACTATAACGCCGGCGGTTACTTTATCGATACCCTCAATGGGGCCAAGGCTTCCTTCACTGGTGCAGACGAAGACATGTCAGGTAATTGGGAGTTCGCTCCCGGCGAGCACTTCATCCGTTTCCAGTACGATGGAAATTATTTCTCTGGCCTCGCTGAGAACCGTCTCTATGTCTATGACATTGAATATACTGAGGCTACGCTCAATGCCGACTCTGCTGCAGTCCTCACTCCTGAGGTATCTCTTGGTAACGCTATCCTTCCCGTGGATGGCACTGTGACGAAGAATGGCGTCATTACTATCAAGAACCTCGGCGCTAATGCCCTTACCATCTCCAGCGTCACTTCCGACAATGAAGAGTTCACAGCCGACATCAGTGGCCTTACCGAAGCTGCTACGATGCAGGAGGTCAACATCCCGATCGCAATGGAGGCAAAGACTTCTGGCGAAAAGGCTGCTACTTACACCATCGTAACTTCTGCAGGTACGTTCACTGCTCAGGTAACAGCCAGTGTGATGGATATGCCCGACTTTGCAAGCCTAGTGGTTGAGGGTGCTGAGTATATTACTTCATGGACAATGAACGAATCCGATCCATTCGTCATCGTCGATGGAAAGGCCACCAACAAGAATGCTGGCGACAACAGTGTTTACTCCACTGCCTACTTCCAGATGAACCTCACCATCCCCGAGGGTAAGCTTGCCTATGTTTCTTGGGATGGTAAGATGTGGGGACGCACAATCGTCGAGGGTTCGTACGAATACCAGTACAGCAGCTATGCTACTTACAACATCTCTCACCCCATGACTTCTGGTTCGAAGATGGCTTATGGTTCCGATGGTGCGGATGCCAGCTCCGATGTCTTTGCCAACGATCCGTTCTGGGCCGACTACCTCGCATGTATCCCAGGCAACCACTATTATCAGTGGGGCTGGTACCACAATGGTGATGGCACTGTGCCCGAGGGTGATAAGGTGGAGATTTCCAACATCCGCATCAAGGTCCAGGACTTCAACGAGTATGGTGTTGAGGTGCTCAATCCTGAAGTAACCTTCGAGGACACCTATGTAGGTCCTAACCGTTATAAGACAGCCACCGTAACCCTCCATAATACGGGTTCGAACGTCCTCAGCGTAGGTGAAATCACTGGTGAAGCTCCCTTCTATGGCATTGAAACCACTAATACTGCTCAGTTCAACAAGACCGTTGATGTCACCCTCTGGTTCTATCCCGAGGAGGCTGGTACTTATGATGGCAAGGTAACTATCACCACCAGCGCTGGTGATGTAGAAGTTATCTGCCACGGCACAGCTCTTGACCCTGCTGCAGAAGGCTTCATCTTGCTTGGTGACTTCGAGGACGATGCAACAGGTTGGACCGCTGCCGATCCTGATGGCGACGGCGAGACCTGGAACCTTGGCTCTAACCTCTGGGGCGATCGTCCCGAGTACTGCCACAGCGGCGGACAGTGCCTTGCTTCCATTTCTTACAGCAACTATCTTGGTGCTATCGAGCCCGACAACTGGACCCTTTCACCAATTATCTCTATGCCCGCTGACGGTAGTGCAACACTTTCTTACTACATAGCTGCCTTTAGCCCAAGCCGTTGGGCAGAGCATTACAGCCTCTACATTGCCGAGTACGACGCCGAGGCTGGCCTCGACATCCAGCAGGTGGCTCTCACCGATCCTGTTTGCAGCGAGACTCTCACCGAAGAGGCTGGCGCTATGGACGGCTGGCAGTATCGCGAATTCGACATGGCTGACTACATGGGTAAGGATATCGTGCTCTTGTTCCGTCACCATGACTGCAACGGTCAGTATATCATTCGTCTTGACGACGTTAACATAGTTCACGTTCAGCAGCCCGATGCCATCCGCAGCATCGATGCTGTCGAGGCTCCTAAGGCCGTACAGATCTACACTGTTGATGGTCGCAAGGTGAACGGTATGATCAATGGCATCAACATCGTTCGCAAGAACAATGTTGATGGCAGTGTCAGCGTTCAGAAGGTTATGAAGTAATCTTTGAGTAATGAAACGTATTACGTTAATCCTAACTTCATTGCTCACCCTTATCGGGGTGGGCAATGCTCAGACATCGGGCTTCCATGTAGGTTATTGCCAGGGTGAGATGGGTCCTTTCCCCTCGACGGCTGACGAGTATTTCGCCAATGTCTCCACGCAGAAGGACACTTGGACAAGTACAGCTATCCTTCTTTCCGCCGAAAAGGTGAAGATGTTCGAGGGCAATGAACTGCGTGAAGTCAGTGCAGCACTTGCTTCCAAACTCAATGTCGATGAACTTCGCGTTTGGGTGCGTAGTGACCTCAATGGTGAAAACCTTGCAGAAGGTACTGCCGAGAGTGTCTCGAAGAATTGGAACGATGTCACGCTCGATAAGCCTCTTGCCATCACGGCTGAGACAGGTGCGCTCTATATCGGCTATTCCTATCATCAGAAGAGCACCAGCAAGGCCATGAGTGCCTTGGAACAAGGTGTGCCAGGTCTCTCGTGCTTCGTGCAGTCTGGCAGTGATGAGTGGACCGACCACAGTGACAACTATACCACCTGTGTCGAAGCCGTCTTCTACGGTGACAATCTTCCCAAGTACGACCTCACACTTGAAGCTGCAACGCTTCAAAAGAACTTCGTGGTCGATGAAGGAACGTTCAACTTCACTTTGCAGGTGCGCAACAATGCTACGGTGACAATCACAGGCTTCGACGTGCTTTGTGCTATCGAAGGCATTGCCGACACCTACTCTGTTCACTGTGATTCGGTCATCGCATACGGTGAAGTCAAGACAGTGAAACTCGCGGCCAATTTCCCTGGCATTCAAAGCATGGAGCCTGCTCAGCGTACGCTCACGCTTACCATCGACAACCTCGTTGAGGGTCAGGACGAGAATATGAGCGACAACTCGATGACAGGTACCTTTGGCGTGACACTTCACAGCTTCGTCCGCAATGTCCTGCTCGAAGAGTTCACCACCGAGAAGTGTGTCAATTGTCCACGCGTGGCCAGTTACATCCATGATGCGCTTAACGAACCGGAGTTTGCAGGCCGACTGATTACTACCGAGCATCATGCCGGATACTATACCGACAATTTCACCACTCGCTTCGATAACGATTGGTGTTGGTTCTACGACAATCAGTATGCCCCTGCCGTGATGTACAATCGTCATGCACAGCCTGGCGAAATCACACCAGTCAGCAATCCTGGCAGTAAGCAGGAGATGTATTCCCTCATCCGTGAGCGTTTACACGAGACGGCTTTCGTCAGCCTCAAGATCACTGCAGAGACCGACGAGGAGAATCTACAGCTCAAGGTGCGTGTCACCGGTCAACGTGCCAAGGAGGATTTCACCATCAATCCTGCTCGCATCACGGTCATCCTCTATGAGACCAATCTCGCTGCCATCAATCAGGCTGGAGCTGCTGGCGAGTATATCCACATCAATGTGGGTCGTCGTGTCAATAGCACCTGGGGTGATGTGTTGGAGTGGGAGGGTGACGACTATACTTATGAGTGCGTCATCCCCTATAACCAGAACTACGTCTTTGAGAATCTCGGCATTATTGCCTTCGTTCACGACTACGATCCCAACGACAAGACAAAGTGCGAAGTTGCCAATGCCATGGCCATCACGGCTGCTCAGTTTGGCAATGGCGACGAAGGCATTCGCTCTATTTCGTCCGATGGTGTAGCTCCCCGCTATTACGATGCTTCAGGTCGCCTTTCCGAATCACCCGTTCATGGCCTGAACGTCGTTATTCGTGGCGATAAGGTCACTAAGGAGTGGCATTAATACCCTTTTCACAAAATAATCCCCTCCATTTTTTGAGGAAATGGAGGGGATTATTTTATATTCACTATAGTAAATATAGTTACAATTGCCACTATAGCTACTATCCCTTCTTCGAAACCACAGGCATCCTCACCCAAATCCACCTAGGCACCATCTTCCAGAAGAAGACGAGGATTCTGTATTTCCAATCCACGGTGATAATCTGTTTCCTCTTCTTGACTTTCTCCACAATCTCTGCGGCTACCTTGTCCACTTCGAGTTGCAGGGGATAATTTCCTCCGTCACTCAGCAGTGGTGTTTTGACAAAGCCAGGGCGAATATCTGTGATGGTCAGATGCTTGAGCTCTTTGATGTGCTTCAGTTGGGTGAGGCATTCCAGGTAGTGGTTGACGTAGCGCTTGGTGGCCGAATAGGAGGGGGCTGCACCCAGTCCTTTCGTGCCTGCGATGCTGCTGATGACGGCAATCTGAGCTGCCTGCTCAGGCCTTTCGGCATAATAATTGAACATCGTTGCTACCATGCGGGTGAAGCCGAGAGCATTGGTCTCTACGGTCCTGAGTTCCTTGTCAAGGTCGAGTTCGGGATTCTGGTAACCGATGCCTGAACTGTGGAAATAGAGGTCGATGTCTCCGCCCATCTTGCCGACGAGTGTCAGCAGTTGCTGCGATGCTTCTTCGCGCGTCACGTCGATCTGCTGAATGGCAACGATGTTGAGGTCCTTGCGTTGCATCTCGATGAGCCGATCCATCCTTCGTCCGGCAATGCCCAGTTGCCATCCTTCCGCACTGAGTCGCTTGGCCACGGCAAGTCCGATACCCGAAGTGGCTCCCATGATGATTGCTCGTTTTTGTTCCATTTGCTTTCAAATTGTTGAAATGTACGCTGCAAAGATAAGTTATTTTCCTGAGGTGACCAAGGTTTTTGCGGTTATTTGGTCATATTTTGATACAAGTTATTGAAAAAAACGTTATATTTGCACCGTAAATAGTTTTTCCGTCGATATGGCAAAGAAGAAGACAGCCTATTTCTGCAGTTCCTGTGGCTGCGAAGAGCCCAAGTGGTTCGGCAAATGTCCGTCGTGTGGCGAATGGGGCACCTGTGTCGAAGAGATTGTCGATACCCAAACGGGTGCCATTGGCAAGGCTTCCCGCAAGTCGGGTGGCGTGCAGTGGAGTCATGGGGGAACATTAGGACTTCCTGGGCAGAACGAGCGTCCTCGCCGTCTCTCCGAAATCGAGGCGCGCGAAGAGCAACGCATCGATATGCACGACGACGAACTCAACCGTGTGTTGGGCGGTGGTCTTGTACCCGGTTCCTTGGTTCTGCTGGGTGGTGACCCAGGCATCGGCAAATCCACCCTCGTCCTCCAGACGGTGATGAACATTCACGACCATAAGGTCCTCTATTGTTCAGGCGAAGAATCCGCCTACCAGCTCAAGCTCCGAGCCACCCGCCTTGCTTCAAACCCCTCACTTCCCTCGAACCTTTCGAACCCCTCGAACCTTTCGAACCTTTCACCGCAGCCGTCTTTGGCTGCCCCTTCCCTCGACTCCGTCTACATCGCCTGCGAAACCAATCTCGACGCCATCTTCACCCACGTCGCCAATGTCGAGCCCGACATCCTCGTCATCGACTCCATCCAGACCATCGCCACCGATGACCTCGAGTCGAGTGCAGGCAGCGTTGGTCAGGTGCGCGAATGTGCCGCCCGTATCCTCAAGTTTGCCAAGGAGTCGGGCACGCCCGTCATCCTCATCGGTCACATCACCAAAGAAGGCTCCTTGGCAGGCCCGAAGGTACTCGAACACATCGTCGATACCGTCCTCCAGTTCGAAGGCGACCAGCATTACATGTATCGCATCCTCCGTGCCATCAAAAATCGTTTCGGATCAACCTCCGAACTCGGCATCTACGAGATGCTCGGCACGGGTCTCCGACAGGTGACCAACCCCTCCGAACTCCTGCTCAACTCCGATCACAAGGACCTCTCAGGCGTCGCCATTGCCGCTGCCATCGAGGGTATGCGTCCCTTCCTCATCGAGACGCAGGCTCTCGTCAGCACCAGCGTCTATGCCACCGCCATGCGTTCCACCACGGGCTTCGACCAGCGTCGTCTCAACATGCTGCTCGCCGTCCTCGAGAAGCGTGTAGGCTTCAAATTGGCGCAGAAGGATGTCTTCCTCAACATTGCCGGCGGTCTGCGTGTGTCCGACCCTGCCATGGACCTGGCGGTGATGGCTGCCATCCTTTCTTCCAACCTGGATATGCCGCTTCCTCCGCTTACGTGTATGACGGGCGAAGTGGGTCTGTCGGGCGAGATACGCCCTGTGGCTCGCCTGGAGCAACGTATCCGTGAGGCCGAGAAACTTGGTTTCGAACGTATTCTCATTCCAAATATTGCACTCAAGAGCATCGATGTAAAGACGCTCAAGATCCAGGTTTGTCCCGTCGCGCGTGTCGACGAGGCTTTCCGTCTTTTGTTCAAATGATCAAGAATATCAAAATACGTGTACTCCCGCAGGTATGGCGCGATGCTGAGCAACTCGAGGCGCAGATCTGCCGCGAGTTTGCCATCAGTCGAAAGGCATTGCGCGGCCTGCGTATGAAGCACACCAGCATCGACGCACGTCAGCGTCAGGTGATGGTGCAGCTCGACGTCGATCTGTATATCAACGAGGAGCCTCCACAGCAGACTTTCCACAAGGTCGCTTATAAAGAATTGCCTTCCCATGCCCATCAGGCCATCGTTGTCGGCTCGGGTCCCGGTGGACTGTTCGCGGCCCTTCGGCTCATCGAACTGGGCGTTCGTCCCATCCTTATCGAGCGTGGTCGCCCTGTTAGCGATCGTCGTCGCGATGTCGCCCTCATCACCCGCGAGCAACGCGTTGACCCCAACTCCAACTATTGCTTTGGCGAAGGTGGGGCAGGGGCATTCTCCGATGGCAAGCTCTTCACGCGTTCCAGAAAGCGTGGCAATGTGCAGGGTGTGCTCGAAGGCTTGTGCCAGTTCGGAGCCGACACGGGCATCCTCGATGCTTCTCATCCTCATATAGGCACCGACAAGCTTCCCTCCATCATCTCGAATATTCGCGAGACCATTCTAGCTTGTGGCGGCGAAATTCATTTCGAGACCATTGTATCTCGTTTGATCCTTTCCGACGATAAGGTGGTTGGTGTCACCACCCTCGATGGACGTGAGTTCTTGGGCCCCGTCATCCTCGCCACAGGTCATTCTGCACGCGATATCTACACGATGCTTCACGACGAAGGCATTCTCATCGAAGCCAAGGGTCTGGCCATCGGTTGTCGCTTGGAACACCCTCAGACCCTCATCGACCAGATCCAGTATCATTCCAAGGAGGGTAGGGGTCAGTACCTGCCTCCTGCCGAATACAGTTTCGTCACGCAGGCCGACGATCGTGGTGTCTATAGCTTCTGTATGTGTCCCGGTGGAGTCATCGTTCCTTCGGCTACGAGTTCAAACCAGGTTGTCGTCAATGGTATGAGCGCCAGTTCTCGTGGTGGTCGTTGGGCCAATGCGGCTATGGTCACCGAGATTCGTGTCGACGACATCCCGCTTCTCGCCAGCCAGCTCCATCTCGACATCGACCCCGGTAGTCCCTTGGCGATGATGGCTATTCAGGAGGCCATCGAGCATCAGTGTTGGCTCAATGGTGGACGCACACAGGTAGCACCTGCCCAACGTATGACCGATTTCGTCAATGGTCGCTTGTCGGCCGACCTCCCTGCTTCGTCCTACACTCCGGGTGTCGTGGCTAGTCCGTTGCACTTCTGGCTGCCTAGGTTCATCAGTGCACGTATGCAGGAGGGCCTCCGCTACTTCGGTCGTCGTGCGCATGGTTTCCTCACTTCCGAAGCTTTGCTTGTGGGCACCGAGACGCGCACCTCGTCACCCGTCCGCATCCCGCGCGACAGGCTTTCGTTCTGCCATCCCACCGTGCGCGGTCTCTATCCCTGTGGCGAAGGTGCAGGTTATGCAGGCGGCATCGTTTCGTCGGCTATGGATGGCTGTCACTGCGCCGATGCCCTCGTCGCCCAGTGCTTTTAAGTGGAAATAGTAAGAAAAAGGGGGCAAAATTTGGTGAGTTCATTTTTTATCACTATCTTTGCACCCGCTAAAACGTAATTCTATGGCTGACCAAAGATATATGATGCGTGGCGTAAGTGCCAGCAAGGAAGATGTGCACAACGCCATCAAGAACATCGACAAGGGCCTCTATCCTCAGGCTTTCTGCAAAATCATTCCCGACATCCTCGGAGGCGATCCCGAATACTGCAACATCATGCATGCCGATGGTGCAGGCACCAAGACGTCATTGGCTTACATGTATTGGAAGGAGACCGGCGACCTCTCTGTTTGGAAGGGCATCGCTCAGGACTCTCTCATCATGAACATCGACGACCTCATCTGTGTGGGTGCTGTCGATAATATCCTCGTCTCTTCTACCATCGGTCGCAACAAGATGCTCATCCCGGGCGAAGTCATTAGTGCCATCATCAATGGCAACGACGAACTGATGGCCGAACTGCGTCAGATGGGTATCGGTGTCTATGGAACAGGTGGCGAGACGGCCGATATCGGCGATTTGGCACGCACCATCATCGTCGATTCCACGGTCACTTGCCGTATGAAGCGCTCCGATGTCATCAACAATGCCAACATCGCAGCAGGCGATGTCATCGTTGGACTTGCCAGTTTCGGTCAAGCCACCTACGAGAAGGAATACAACGGTGGTATGGGCTCCAACGGTCTAACTTCTGCTCGTCATGATGTTTTCGCCAAGTATCTGGCGCAGAAATATCCCGAGTCCTACGATCATGCAGTGCCCGAGGACCTCGTTTACAGCGGTGGGCTCCATCTCACCGACCCCGTTGAGGGCAGTCCCCTCGATGCCGGCAAGCTAGTCCTCAGTCCCACGCGCACCTATGCCCCTGTCGTCAAGAAGATGCTCGACGCCTTCCGCTCTCACCTCTCAAACCCCTCAAACTCTTTGAACTCCATCCTCCACGGCATGGTACACTGCTCAGGTGGCGCACAGACCAAGGTGCTCCACTTCATCAAGGACCTGCATGTCATCAAGTATAATCTCTTCCCCATTCCTCCATTGTTCCGCACCATCCACGAGCAGTCGGCTACCGACTGGTCCGAGATGTACAAGGTGTTCAATATGGGCCATCGCCTCGAAGTCTATCTTCCTGCCCAGTTTGCCCAGGAGGTTATCGACATCGCGCGCAGTTTCAATATCGATGCACAGGTCATCGGTCACGTCGAAGCTCGTCCCGAAGGTGCCAAGGTCACTCTCCACACCGAGAACGGTATTTTCGAGTACGAATAAAGGGTTTAAAAATGCGAAAGGGGCGTTTCACAACGACCCTTTGCATTAACCTTAAAATCTAATACCATGAAAAACACGATGCAAAGATATGCGATTTTTGCCCTTATAGCAAATATTTCCATAAAAAACTGCATATTTCCCTCAAAAATATGTTGAAAAACATATGTTTGTCATCTGACTGTTGCAAATGCAATGGTTTGCACAACCATTCTTGACCCCGTTCCGTCCCCCTCATCCCTTTTGTCCTTGTCAGCAGCCATCCTTGGCTGCCTTGTCCCCTCCTTTGTCCCCGTCAGCAGCCGTGTATGGCTGCTCTTCATCCTCTTTCCCCCAAAAAATAACCCATGTCCAAAGTCCTGATCAAGACCTCCCTCGGTGACATCACCGTTCGTCTCTATGACGAGACCCCCCTTCATCGTGATAATTTCCTCAAGTTGGCCCACGAGGGCTATTACGACGGCACTCTCTTCCACCGTGTCATCAAGAACTTTATGGTTCAGGGTGGCGATCCCGATTCGCGTGGAGCTTCTCCCACTGCACATCTCGGTGCCGGAGGCCCCGACTACACCATCCCTGCCGAGTTCAACAAGTCGCTGATACATAAGAAGGGAGCCCTCGCTGCTGCCCGTCAGGGCGACGAGGTCAATCCCGAGAAGCGTTCCAGTGGTAGCCAGTTCTACATCGTCACTGGCGAGATCTACAGTGCCGGCAAACTCACCCAGCTCGAGCGTCAGATGGCTCAGCAGCAGTTGCAGAACATCTTCAACGACCTCGTGGTCGAGAATCGCAGTCGCATCATCCAGTTGCGCAAGAACCTCGACAACGCAGGCCTGATGGCCTTGCAGGACGAACTGCAGAAAAAGACTATGGCCCTGGCCAAGGAGAAGGGCGAACCCAAGTACACTCCCGAGCAGCGTGAGGTCTATACCACCGTTGGTGGCACACCCTTCCTCGATCAGAACTACACCGTCTTTGGTGAAGTAGAAGAGGGTCTCGATGTGGTCGATAAGATTCAGCTTGTCCAAACCCAGCCTGGTGATCGTCCCGTCGACGACATCACCATGCAGATTTCGGTTCTCGAAGAATAATCTCTCTTTTTGAAAGGTGTAACACATCGTAAATGTGCGCATAGACTTAGTGCCAGTCAGCTAGGAGATCTTGCTCTCATAGAAGACTGGCACTAACTCTATGCATATGGTGCTTCGCACCTATACCTTTCAGAAAGTTTTTTTTTCTTACTTATCAATTCTCAAATTCGTGATAAAAAAAACGTGACCCGCCAGTCCTCCCCCTAAGCAGGGGGATTGAGGGGGTCCTTAACGTTCGCGCCTTCCCCTACCTTCTCTTCCTTCTCCACCTCCATGACCTCCACGACCGCCCCGCTGATTGAACTTCACGCTGCATCCCACAAGGAAGTATTGTTTGAGGATGGTGCTCTCACGGTCGGTGATCGACGTGGCCGAGATAGAGCGCCAGATGCTCGTCTTCTGATGCAGGATGTCGAACACCTTCACGAAGGCCGACAGGTTCTTGCGTTTCAGGAACGCGCGCGAAAGCTGTGCGTCCCAGATGGTCTGGTTGCGTGTCAGGCCTGCCGAATAGCCGCGTCGTCCTGTGTATGCAATGCTCGTCGAACAACTCAGGTTCCAGGGCAGACGGGCGCTGAGGTTGCTTCGCACACCGAACTGGTGTGTCGTTCCCAGATTTCCCGAGGTGACGATCGTCGCCTCGCTGTGACTCAGTTGATAGTTCCCGTGCAGTTCCACGTTGAGCCATTCGTTACGGTAAGCGATACCCGCCATTTCGCTTGCCGTAATGTTGTGTATATGGTTCACCTGCGTATCAGTGCTTTTCAGGTTGGCATATCCCACGCTCTCGCGGTAGCCAAGGGTGGTCTGAGTGGTCACGTACCAGTGGTTGTCGGCAAAGGGGAACGACCCTCTGAATTCGCTCTGCACGTTCCATGCGCCCAGTCCGTCGAGGTTCACCGTCATCGTCGTGTCGGTGCGAAGGTCAGCACTGTACCAGCGTTTGGTGGCCAAGGTGTTGAACTGTGCACTGGCGTTGATCGAAGCCTCCATCGTGCGTCCCGTCTCCTTGCTGTTGGCACGGTAACGTATCTGCATATTGGTCTGGTAGGAGGGTTCCAGGTCCTGGTTGCCCAAGGTCACATGGGTGGCCGACGTCTGGTTCTTGCGTGCCTGCAGTTGGTTGATCGATGGCTGTGTCGTCCTTCCGTTCAGGGTGATGCGCAGGTTCTTCCTGCGGTCCCAGTTGTAGCGGTATTCCACACGTGGAGCAAGGTTCATGTACGAACGCTTGTAGTCACGCCTGTGGTCGTAGAGGTCGGTGTAGTTCTGCGTGTTGGGCAGCAGGTCCATGCCCAGTGATGCATTGACACGTTCGGTGACGTAGCGATAGCTGGCCGACAGCGTGTAACTGTTCTGCTGTGTGCGCGAATCGGTGCTGTAGTCGATGTTCGAACGTCCGTCCACCGAGTCGGCATATCGCCCAAGCTCTTCATCCCAGAAGTGGTAGAGCTGGCGATGCGTGTTGCGTGTGAAACTGCCCGTCGCACCCAACTCGATCATATGATGTTCGGCGATGGGTTCCACATGGGTGAGTCGAACGCGATAGGTCAGCGAGTTCTGTCGCTCCTCCTGCCACTGGTTGATGGTGGTGTCGTTCAGGAGGCTCAGGTCACCCACAAGCAGGCTGTCGTAGCTGGTGAACGACTGCGTATAATGGTCGCCGTCGTTGTGTCTTCCGTTCAGACTGACGCGTATGCTGCTGCGTCGGCGGCCACGTTCTGTCTTCTTGGCATACGAGTAGGTGAGCGACAGTTCGTAGTTGGCACCCTGCTGCTTCATGTGACTTGCACGCTGTGTCTGGCTGATGTAGGTCGAAGGATCTGCCGTGATCTCATCCTCGGCATCGGGATCGAGGTGATAATTTCGGCTAGTCGAATGTTCGTCGGTCTCTGTCCTGTTGAAGGCCAGTTCGGGATTGATTTGCAGACGGTGTTCGCCGTCGGCCACCTTGCCCCAGGTCTTCTCATATTTGAAGTCGAGTTGCAGGTTCTGCCCCTTGTTGTCGCCC
The DNA here is from genome assembly GCA_045545875.1 of Bacteroidales bacterium. Classification (GTDB taxonomy): domain Bacteria; phylum Bacteroidota; class Bacteroidia; order Bacteroidales; family UBA3663; genus Liminaster. The sequence goes on along the minus strand of JAZQBS010000153.1, from coordinate 24,507 downwards.
GTCTGCTCGGTGTCTGTGCCGGTGTTGCCCGACTTCAGGTAGTTGATGCGGTGCGACGACGACTTCTCGCTCTGTTTCTCTCCGCCGTAGAGCACGTCACCGCCCATGGCGAAAGGTGTGTTCTCGTCACGCAGTCGGTTGCCCTTGTCGTAGTTGAGGTTCAGGCCTACGCTCCACGAGGTGTTCAGTCCGTCGCCGCGTCGTCCGCTGTTTCGGTTGCCGCGCATCGACGAGTTGCGCATCACCTTCTCGCCCATGTCGCCGAAGCCCGTGTTGTTGGTGTTGTTTGCATTCACCACCAGCGCGTTCTGGTTGTCGCCACGGAAGTATCCCAGCATGCCTTTTGTCTCGAAGCGGTCGTCGATGCCGCTGCCGTCACCCCATGCGCCTGCGGCATTGCCGAAGTATCCGCGTCGCATCCTTGGCTTCAGCTTGAAGTTGATCACCTTCTCGCGTTCACCGTTGTCGATGCCCGTCAGACGGCTCTCTTCGGTCTTCATGTCCACCACCTGCACCGACTCGAACATGTCGGCGGTGAGGTTTTTCGTCGTGGCCTGGATGTTCGAACCGAAGAATTCCTTCCCGTCCACATACACCTTTGTCACCGTCTCGCCCTGTGCGGTGATGCTTCCGTCAGCATCCACCTCTACGCCCGCCAGGCGTTTCAGCAGGTCCTCGGCGGTAGCATCAGGCTCCAGCTGGTAACTGCTCGCATAATATTCGATGGTGTCCTCGCGAATCACCATTGGGGGAGGGGTGGCCGAAATGACGGTCTCGCCCAGCAGGCGATGTTCTTCCTGCATAAACACGTCACCCAACGAGAACGACTTCTGTCTGTGATGCAGCGTAAATGTCTTCATGGTCTCCTGGAATCCCACGTACGTAAAATGCACCAGCACCTTCTGCTGCGCCCTTCTAGGCTTCAGCAGTCCGTCCAGTCGCGAGGAATGTAGGCTGAAATTGCCGTTGTGGTCAGCAAAAGTGCCCACCACAAAGGTCGAGTCAGGAAGTGTCAGCAGTCGAATGGTAGCCCCAGCCAAAGGTGTGTCGTCAGTCGCCGAAGCTACGCGTCCTGTGATGTTGAACGCATACGACACAACGCAACTGCTCCACCCAACCAGGATGAAGCAGAGGAGTAACAATCTGCGTCCCAACGGGAACGATTGATAAATCTTCATATCCGCCCCTTTAGACTCTCTTTTCGCCCTCAGGTTTAATCAAACCATAACAATAACCTCACAAAGCCGCGTTTCAACTGTATTAATGATCATTAACGGCTCATTATACGGTCATTAACGTTAAAATAATAAGGTCGATCAGATTTTTATCTCAAAAGAGGGGGGGATAGGCATAATTTTTTAGGATTTTTCAAAGATATTTTCGATTTAACGAAGATGTTGCCCTGAAAGGGTGATGGATGGGATGGAAGCGTCAGATGAAAGCTCGCTTTCAGATGGCGTTTACAGCCTATACATCAGTGCTGCCATCGTGCAGCACCATCTTCGTTAAATCCATTTTTCATCTTTTAAAAAGATTCCGCATCACTTCAGCGCGAACTTAGCACTCTGCACATCCGCACTATTCGTGCCGATCATCACCTCGAACTCACCCGGCTCGCACACATATTCAAGCTCGCCGTTGTAGAACTTCAGCAGATTGGCATCGATGGTGAATGTCACGTTGCAGCTCTCGCCCTCCTTGAGGGTAACGCGCTTGAAGCCCTTGAGTTCCTTCACAGGTCGGGTCACACTGCCCACGAGGTCGCGGATATAAAGCTGTACGACCTCGGTTCCCTCACACTTGCCGGTGTTGCTGACTGTCACCTTTGCCTCAATCTCGCCATCCTTCGTCAGCTCGTTGCTGCTTAGGGTGACAGGCGAATAGCTGAAGGTGGTGTAGCTCAAACCATAGCCGAAGGGATAAAGCGGCGTGTTGCTCACGTCCATGTAGCAGCTCTGGAACTTCACGAAGGCATCAGCCTGCACAGGACGACCTGTGTTGTAATAGCTGTAGCTCATCGGCAGTTGTCCGATATGCCGTGGGAAGCTGGTGGTGAGTTTGCCCGAAGGAACGACGTCTCCGAAGACGACATCGGCAATGGCATCAGCAGCCTCGCTGCCACCGAACCATACCTCAAGGATGGCGGGGATGTGCTCGGTTTCCCAATTCAGGATCATCGGACGACCTGAGAAGTTGAGCAGCACGATGGGCTTGCCGAGTTTCACTAGCTCGACTAGTAGGTCATGCTGTGCATCGGGCATTTCGATGCCTACACGGCTCGAACATTCGCCTGCCATCTCCGAAGCCTCTCCCCCTGCAAAGACGATGACGTTGGCCTGACGTGCGATGGCAAGTGCCTCGGCACGCATAGCTGCATCGCTGCGATTGTCGCGCATATCGCGTCCGAACATGGTGGCATCAGCCTCTGCCTGAGCGTCGTACATCAGGTTGCAGCCCTTGGCATAGAGCACCTGAGCCTTGTCGCCCACAGCGCGCTTCAGACCCTCTACCACGGTGCTGTAACGTTCGCTGGTGGCAGCTACGCTCCAGGTACCTGGCATGTTGGCACGGGTGTTGGCCAAAGGACCGATGAGTGCAATCTTGCCTTGGCGCTTCAAAGGCAGGATGTTGCCCTCGTTCTTCAGGAGCACAAAGCTCTCACCTGCAATCCTGCGTGCCTCACGACGATTCTCTTCGGTATAGACCTCCTTGGCATAGCGAGTGGTGTCGCAGTAGCGATAAGGATCTTCGAAGAGTCCGAGCTTGTACTTTGCTTCAAGTATGCGGCGACAAGCCTGGTCGATATCGGCCTGCGTGGTACGTCCCTCCTTGAGGCTCTCGGCAAGTGTGCCTACCAGGCCGTCGCTCACCATGTCCATGTCCAGTCCTGCATGCAGAGCCAGGGCACTCACCTCCTTCAGGTCGCCCATGCCGTGGTTCACCATCTCGGCAATGCCTGTGTAGTCGCTCACTACGAAGCCGTCGAAGCCCCACTGGTTGCGCAGCACGTCGGTCAGAAGCCAGCGGTTACCCGTTGCAGGCACACCGTTGACGATGTTGAAGCTGGCCATGTAACTGCCCGCACCTGCATCGCAGGCTGCCTTGTAGGGTGGGAAATATTCGTTGTACATGCGCCAAAGGCTCATATCGACGGTATTGTAGTCACGTCCTGCCTCGGGTGCTCCATAGAGGGCAAAGTGCTTCACGCATGCCATCATGGTGTTGGCGCTTGTGAGGTCGCCCTGCTGATAGCCGCGCACCATTGCTTCGGCGATGCGGCTCCCGAGGAAGGGATCCTCGCCATTGCCTTCCGAGATACGTCCCCAGCGTGCATCGTGGCAGATGTCAACCATCGGGCTGAACGTCCAGCAGATGCCATCGGCTGTGGCTTCTTGGGCAGCTATCTGTGCCGAACGCTCGATGGCATCCATGTCCCAGGTGCACGAAAGGCCCAGAGGAATGGGGAAGACGGTCTCATAACCATGGATTACGTCCATGCCGAAGATCAGAGGTATGCCGAGGCGGCTTTCTTCGACGGCAATGCGCTGCAATTCTGCCACGCGATCGGCTCCCTTCAGGTTGAAGAGTCCGCCAACGCGTCCTGCACGGATGTTTTCGGCCACGTTGCTCGATTGTGCAGCACCGGTCACGATGTCACCGGTCACCGGCAGATTCAGCTGGCCCAACTTCTCTTCAAGGGTCATCTTGCCCATCAGGTCGTTGATGAATGCATCCATCTCGTTGTCCGACTTGTTGCCCGAACAACTAGCAAGGCCCAGCAACAGGGCCAAACCCCATATTGTTTTTTTCATAGCAAAAAAATTATTATTTATAATTTATTGGGAGTTATTGGGAGTTATCGGGAGTTATTGGAAGTTATTGGGAGTTAACGGACGATACCTTCGCCTTATAAATATCGGGACACAAGACACATTCGTCCGTTAACTCCCGCGCGAAGCGCTAACTCCCGTTAACTCCAAAACAACTTAATTATTTACCGTAAACCCCAGTTTCTTCAATCCTTCCTGCACCTCCGGACAGCTCATGAAGAGCATCCAGAGCAACCCTGTGCGATAGTTCTCAATCATGGGCGCAATGGTCAGCTGATCGATGGCCAGATAACGAGGGAGTGTCCACGAAGGATCAAGCGAGAAGGCATCGTACGGGCCATATTTGCCCCAAAGGAACGACTTCATCGAATAGAAGTGACGCAAGGCTGCCATGCTCTGTTCGGGTGTGTAGGGGAAGCTCGAAAGGGCAGCAGTAGGCGTGATTACGCCAAGGTCCTGGTTGGGTGCATGGGCTGCATAACTATCGGGCGAATAGCTGGCGGTAAGCCCCCAGCAATCCTTGCCGTACCCCTTGTAGCCCTTGGGATTATCTACGCAGTAGGCATAGTTGGCAAGGGCGTGGTTGGCTGTGACGTGCCAATAGTCGGCATACTGGTCCTTGAGGCCCCTCGGACAAAGTCCGATCCAGCTGTAGTGTGCCCAGAACAGTGGACCTCCATTCGTCTCGGCTCCGTTGTGCTTCACGTCGAGCGGATAACCGTAGGGTGCTGCATCGCTCTTGATGCCGCCGCTGCGTGCCCAACCCTCGTGATAGCATTCGGCAGGCACCGAGTGTGTCGGGCTTGCTGCAGCGAGGATGTAGGTGATAAGGCACTCGTTGTAGCCCTCCAGCGGGAAGTTCATCTCCCAGCCGTAGTCAGGACTCCAATGCCAATAGATCACGTGTTGTCCTCCACGGGTGTACCAGTCAAACTCCATGGCCTTCCACAACTCGTTGATCTTGTCGATCACGTAGGCTTCTGCTTCGACATCGGCCTTCAGATATTGGCGCACACAAAGCAGCGACTGCATCAGGAAGCACGACTCCACCAGGTCACCGCCATTGTCCTTCGTGCCGAAGGGAATGGTCTTGCCCGATGGTCCGTCCATCCAGTGCGACCAGACGCCGTGATAGCGGTCGGCCTTTGCCAGATAATCGACGATGCGGGTCAGTCGGGCCACGCCTTCTGCACGTTTGATCCAACCGCGATCCATGCCTACAATCAGGCCGGCAACACCGAAGCCAGAACCACCCGTGGTGATTGTCGTCTTGTCGTTCGATGGATAGATGCCATCGAGGTGGATACGCTCGTAGGCCAGTCCCGAAGTTGGGTCAGCGCCTTCCCACATGTAGTTCAGGCACTGTTGCTGCACAAGGTCGAGCAGTTCGTCGGCACTCAGTTTGATGGTCTCGCCTTCCCCTTGGTTCGTTTGCTCGTGCGTCCCTCCGCACGAACAAACGATCAGAGCCAGGCTTACCAGTCCTATCAGTAATTTGTGATAATGTTTCATGCTAAGTGTCCTTTTATTATCTCGAATTATTCGGGATCCTCACCCAGCTCGGGCGTATTGATGATCTGGTTCGAAGGAACAGGGATATATCGGCTGCCCTCGTTCCAGCCATACTTGCCAAGCACGCTGGTAGCCTGACCTGTGCGGCAGAGGTCAGTGTAGCGCAAGCCCCACTCGGCGCAGAGCTCCACACGACGCTCTTCCAGGATCTGATCCACCGTGACACCGTTCACCGAAGGCATCTGGGCACGTGCACGCACCTGGTTGAAGGGTGCATCACCGTTCTTGCCCTGGCGAACCTTGGCCTCGGCATTCATCAGCAGCACTTCGGCGTAGCGGATAAGGCGAACGTTGTTGTTGCGGCCCCACTCGCTGTTGCCGGCCGTCATCTGGTCGAAGGGAACGTAGCCCTTGCCGTCGTAGATCTGAGCGATCTCGGCAGTGCGGTCCAGGTCACCATTGATGGTCCAGCCTTCACGGGTGGTGGTGCCAGCTACGAGCAGCGAAGTCTCCTTGCGGATGGTCTCGCCACGGTTCTCCATCAGTTCGAGGAACTTGGGGCTGTAGCGCATGAAGGTCCAGCCGCCGATGCCGTTGCTCCAATTGCCTGCCTCGTCATAGAGGGTGAGGCCTGCACCACGGAAGTTGAACCACTGGTCAACGCCTACATAGTCGCCGCTGGCTGTGCCGAAGTCCGAGCACTGTACCTCCATGAGGTTCTCGTTGCATAGCTTGCCGGGGATCTTGAAGAGGTTGTAGTAGTCGGGGTAGAGCTCGAAGCCGCCACCATTGATGATGTCATCGGTAAGGCTCTCCACCAGTGCAAAGTTGCCGGCAAGCAGCGCTGTACGGGCAGCAAGTGCCTCGGCGGTGAATTTGGTGAATGCACCTGGACGTGACATCTGGTTGGGGCGCTTGGCCTCCATGCCGGCAGCTGCCTCCTGCATCTCGGTGATGATGTAGTCATAGACCTTCTCCACCGTGCTGCGACGGAACGAGTTCTGTGTGTTGTCGCGATAGATGACGCAGGGTCCGAAGTTGGTGACGAGCTGGTAATAGGCCCAGGCACGTACCACGCGCACCTCGCCCTTGTACTGCAGGTAGTTCTGGTAGTCGGAGCTGCCTGTGCTGAGGTTCTCGGCATACTGGTCGAGCGCATCGATGTTCGAATTGCAGTCGATGATGATGTTGTACATCGTGCTCCACATATTGCCTACTGCCCAGAAGGCATTCGGGTTGGTGTAGCCACCGGGATAGCCGAACTTGAGGGCATCGCCCTGGTCATCGGCACGGCCCGACGACATGTCGTCGTCACGACCCATCCAGATCATGGCATTGGCCCAGTGGATGCCTTGTGTGCGCAGGGTGGCATAGGCACCCGTGGCAGCCTCGTGCATAGTGCTCGCATCGGTGTAGTCGATGGCATCCACGTCGATAGTGTTCTCCGCATCAATGTCGATGTAGTCGGTGCAGCTGGTCAGTGCCAGCATTGCAGCAGGGAGTACATATAGTAAAGTCTTCATATTTTTCATAACTTGATGATTGTGGTTATGGGTAATGAATTATGGGTTAGAAGTTAATCTGCACACCCAGGGTATAGGTTGCGGAGAGTGGATAGACCTGCCAATCCCAGCCGTCGGCATCACTTACCTCAGGCGAGAAGGTATTGGCCGAGAACCAGGTGAATGGACGGTCGGCCGAAAGGCTGACGCGTGCGCTGGGCAGGGTGTAGCCGCCCATCTCGATGTTCTTGAACGTATAGCCGAGCGAAACGTTCTGCAGACGGAAGTAGTTGGCGCTCTCTACGAAGTAGCTGGCATTCTGGCTGTCGCCCACGTTCCAGCTCTTCATCAGGGCCTTGGCCGAAGGATCGCTGTTGCTCGTTCCCTCGCCGTGCCAGCGGTTCTCGTACTGTGCAAGGTCGAAGTTGTAGTTTTGGGCTGCATAACGCAGGGCGCGCTTGCGGTTCCAGAGCTCACCGCCTGCCTGACCGTAGAAGCTGATGGCAAAGTCGAGGTTGCGCCACTGTACGGCTGCATTCAGTCCGTAGGTGATGTCGGGCACGTAGCTGCCCAGGGTCTGCTTGTCGCTGCCGTCAATCACCTTGTCGCCGTTCACGTCCTCATAGCGGAAGTCACCGGGCTCAAGTCCGTTGGCAACAGCCACGGGGTCGGCTGCCACTTCGGCGGCATTCTGATAGATGCCCACCACCTTGTAGCCGTAGTAGCTGTTCATCTTCTCGCCCACGATCTGATAGACCTTTCCGTTGGTCTGCACCTGCTGTACGCCGTCCTTCAGGCTCTTCACCTCATTGTGCAGCCAGCCGAGGTTGGCTCCAATCTGGTAGCTGAAGTCCTTGGTGAGACGCTGGTTCCAGTTCAGGGTCATATCCACACCCATGTTGAGGATCTCGGCCCAGTTGCCTGCCACGGTGGTGTTCTGCATCGGGCGTGCGGGGCTGATTACGGCGTCGCTAGTCAAGCGATAGTACCAATCGATGTCACCGGTGAGGTGATTGTTGGCGGTGGTGAAGTTCAAGCCGATGTTGGTCTCGTTGACGGTCTCCCAGCTGAGCCAGCTGAAGGTCGAACCGTTGATGTAGCCGTCGAGGGCGTTGTTGGTGCCGAACACGGCACGTGCCGTAGCGCTGGCTGCATAACCTGCACTGGCTGCAATCTTGTCGTTACCGAGCTTACCCCAGCTGGCGCGAAGCTTCAGGTACTGGAAGAGGTCCTGGTCCTTCATGAAGTCCTCGTTGGTGATTACCCAGGCAGCACCTACCGAGGGGAAGAAGCCCCAAGGCTCGTTGTATTTCGAGCTGCCGTCCTCGCGGAGGGTTACCATGAGCAGGTACTTGTCGGCGTAGTTGTAGTTGAAACGTGCGAAGTAGGAGAGGGCACGGTTGCGGAAACCGCCGTCACCCAGGGTGATGCCTTCCGTGTCGCCCAGCGAGAGGTACTTCCAGCTGTCCTGTCCCTCGGGCACGTTCTGTGCGGTGCCCCAAAGGCCGTCGTAGCGCTCCTGGCGCAGCGAAGTGCCGAGCATGGCGGTCAAGCGATGGTCGCCCCACTGGTCGGTATAGGTCATCGTGTTGTCCCATACGTAGTTGTTGTAGTTGCTGTCGCTCTTGGTCAGGCTGGTGGTCGAAGTCTGCTGCACGGTGCCCAGGTAATACTGGGGCGTGAATGCCGTGGCACGTGTGGTCGAATAGTCATAGCTGTAGCTGGTGCGGAAGTTCAACTTCTCGGGCAGGATGTTGATCTGTGCATAGAAGTTGCTCAGCACCTGGTAGTTCTTGTTCTGCGAATCGAACAGCTTGGCAGTAGCCACAGGGTTGTAGAAGTTGTTGCTCACGCCGATGGTGTTCGGGCTGGCATATCCGTCGGTGTAGATGTCGGCTGTTGTCTTGTCATACACGGGGAAGATGCCGGGCATGTTGAATGCCTGCTGCCAGGCTGCATTGTTGGGCAGCACCTGGGTGCTCTGGCTGAACACGCCGTTCATGCCCACGGTGAGCCAGTTGAAGGCCTTGTATTCCAGGTTGCCGCGGAAGTTTAGGCGCGAATAGTTGTTGTCGGTATCCATGATACCGTTCTGATAGAGGTAGCTCATGCCCACGCCGTAGTTGGCCTTGTCGGTACCGCCGCTGATGTTCAGGCTGTGGTTGGTGATCACGGCTGTGCGAAGCAGTTCGTCGTACCAGTCGGTGTCCGAATTGTACTGGTTCTGCTCGAAATTGCCGCCGTACTTGGCCACACTGGCCTGAAGCATGGGCAGGTAGTCGGCTACTTCGCTCTCACGCAGCATCTGTGCATACTGGCTCGAATTGCTCATCTCAAGCACGTCGGTGGCCTTCTGCACGCCCACGTAACCGTCGTACGACACCTTGGCGCGTTCGTTGTTCTTGCCTTTCTTCGTGGTGATGATCACCACACCGTTGGCGGCACGCACACCATAGATGGCACTAGCGCTGGCATCCTTCATGATGCTCATCTCCTCGATGTCACTGTTGTTGAGGAAGTTGATGTTGTCGTAGAACATTCCATCCACCACGTAGAGTGGGGTAGTGTTGCTGAACGAACCCAGACCACGGATGGTCACCGTAGGTCCGCCGCCAGGTACACCGCTGTTCACGATGTTCACACCGGCAACCTTGCCCTGCAGGGCTGCCATGGGCGAAGAGGTTGGCACGCTGACGATGTCCGATGCCTTCACCGTCTCGATGGGTGCGGTCAGGTCCTTCGACTTGGCTGCGCCGTAACCGATCACCACGGTCTCCTCAAGGTTCTGCACGTCGGGCGACATGCTGATGTTCATCGTTCCGCCCTTGACCTTCACGTTCTCAGTCGTCATGCCAAGGTAGGAGCAAGTCAATGTGGCATCCGATGCCACACCGTCGAGTTCGTAGTTGCCGTCGTAGTCTGTGGTGGTCACGATGTCGGTACCTGCCACGCGTACTACAGCACCCAGCAATGGTTCGCCGAACTCATCGAGCACGCGACCCTTCACCTTGCCCAGGCTCTGTGCCATCATTGACACCGGGACCATAGCAAGGACAAGCAATAATGCAAGCGTTTGCTTTTTCATACTTAATAGGATTTGGTTGATAATTAATATATATATGTATAGGTTGAATTTCCTGTTCGTGTAATTGTCCTGACTCTTCTTCACTCGCAATAGCCATTCGTGAAGATTCGTTCAATTTGTGTTCTTCTTCCCTCCATCCCAAGTCACCAAAAATAAAATTCTCAAATTCTCTATTTCGTGATAAGAAAATCGGAACCCGGATGGATCTTCCCCCTAAGCAGGGGGATAAGAGGGGGTCTTTCTCACCGCAAAGGTAAAGCCTTTCGAAATAATATCCAAATTTTCCACTACGATTCTACTACGCTACATTTTCAGCCCACTACGCTTTTACTACGTTCATTTTTGCAACTTATTGTTAATTATTGACTTGATTATCGAAAAAAATACGCAAAAAATTTTCTTGTTTCAATAATTATCCTTATCTTTGTCCCCAAAAAAACACCATCTTTATAAATACGGTCCACCACCATGAAGCTTCGACACCTCCTCTTTTTACCCCTCCTGTCAGCTACTTTGGCCCTCCAGGCTGCTGGTTTTCGTCCAATCATAACCAACTTTACGCCCACCGACTACGGATTCTCCACGGGTTCGCAGGTATGGAGCTGCACACAGGATTCCAATGGTACGGTCTATTTCGCCACCAAGAAAGGCCTGCTGGTCTTCGATGGCTACCAATGGTCAACCGTCTCCTTGCCCGAGACAACCATCATGCGTTCCGTCAAAGCTGTAGGCAACCGCATCTATGTCGGCACCTACGAGGACTTCGGTTACTTCGAACGCGACGACTTCGGCCAACTCAACTATACTTCTCTGCGTCCCCTCATCGGCGACTTCCCGATGGAACTCGAAGAGCCCTGGTTTATCCTGGAGCAGGGCCACGACATCTACTTCCAGACCTTTGCCTCCATCTTCCGTTACGACCCTACCGCCAACGACGGACAGGGCAGCGTCACTCCCATCAACTTCTCCGACAAGCACCCGCTCTACCTGCATCAGATAGGCGGACAATTTTGGGCACAGCTCATCGAAGGTGGCTACTATCGCTTCGACGGGCACGACTATGTGCCGTCAATTTCTCCTTCGGTCTATGGCAACAGTCGCATCGTAGCGGGCTTTCTGCTCCGTACCACGGGCGACATGCTGCTCTGCACCGAGAATGCAGCCCTCTTCCTGTATCGACCCGCCTCGGGACTTATCATTCCTTACCGTACCACCATCGACGAGCAGCTTCGCCATGCCTCCATCAACCGAGCCGTCATCACCCGCGACAGCACACTCGTCATCGGCACCCTCCGCGACGGCATCTACGGCCTCGACCTCAGCGGTAAACTGCTTTGGCATTACAATGTGGCCGACGGGCTGGTCAACAACTCCGTGCTCAACCTCTTCTGCGATGCCGACAACAACGTTTGGGCTTGCCTCGACAACGGCATCGCACTCATTCATTGCGGCTTGCCCATCACCTGCCTCAAGCCTTCGCCCGTCCATCAGTCCATTGGCACCGTCTTTGGGCTGTTGCTCCATCAGGGCGAACTTCTCATGGCCACCAACGAGGGCTTCTACCATATTCCTATCGATGCCGACCCCGTTCATCCTGCGAAAGGGGAGGCTTCCCTCATCCCCGACACCGAAGGACAGAACTGGCACATCACCCGCATCGGCCGTCAGCTGTTCCTCGGCTGCAACCGCAGCACGTTCATGGTCGATGCCGATCACGACTTCCAGTTGACTCCAGTTCCTCACACCGAAGCCAGTAGCACCTGCCTCAAGCAATGCCGCATCTGGGACCAGGATGTCCTGATTGAGTCGTCCTACAACGTCCTGCGTGTCTATCGCCAGCAACAAGGCAGTTGGACCTTCAGCCATGAGGTCGAAGGTTTCTCGTCACCTATCCGTCATTTCGAGGTCGATCACATCGGCCGTATCTGGGCCACCAATATGCAGAAAGGACTCTATTGCATCACGCTCGATCGCAACCTTCGCTCCGTCGATCACCTCCGCTCCTTCGAAAGTCTCAGCAGTGAAGAGGGAGGAGCCTCCACCTGCCATGTCATGAAGCTCTTTGGGCGCATCGTATTGAGCGATGAACAGCAGCTCTACACCTACGACGACGTGTCGCAGCGCATCGTTCCCTACGACCCGCTCAACCGCCTCCTCGCCAATACCCAGGACATCTTCAACGCCACCGATGCCGGCACCTACGGCGTTTGGTTGGCTGGTCAGAAGGGCTATGCCCTCATCGACAAGGAGGCCGATAGCCTCTGTCTGCGCCAGTACATCCCCGTCTCATCGCTCGGCATGCTGGCGGGCGACAGGTGCGCCACCGTCTATCAGTGCGGCGACTGTGCCTACTTCAACATGTCGGGTGGGGTAGTGCGCTACGATCTCGCTGCCCGTCGTTTCGACTCGCTCATCCAACCTCGCATCGCCATCTCCTTTTCCTACTTCAACGAGAGCAATGGCCAACGGCACGACATCCCGCACCAGGCGCTCATCAGTGGAGAACCCGTCATCGAACCCAACCTCAACCTCCTCTTTTCCTATCCCGAGTACAACGGGCGTGGCGTTTCGTTCCGTTATTCCATCCCAAAAGGCACTCGCCGCGACATTCCTACCACCCACCAGCAGCTGACGCTCAACAACCTGAAGCCCGGCACCTACACGCTCCAGGCCGAAGTGATTGGTCCCACCGGTCAAACCCTCGACATGCTCCAGCTGCATTTCCGCGTCCTCCAGCCTTGGTATCTCCGTTGGTGGTCCATCCTCCTTTTCCTCGGCATCATTGGCATCGTGGCCTGGATCTACGGACGATGGAGCACACACCGCGCCATCCTCCGCCAGAAGCATCAGCACGAGCAGGAGAGCCGTGAACAGCGCATCATCATGCTCGAACAGGAACAGCGCATCGCACAGCAGCAGCGTCAGATACTCGAAACCGAGCTCTCCTCCAAGTCCAAGGATCTCGCCACCCTGGCCATGGATGTCTTCTCGAAGGAAAAGGTCATCGAGAACCTTCGCGAATCGATGCAGGAGGAACAGAAGAAGGGCAACATCTCGGTACGCGAGATGAATGCCCTCCTCAAGCGCATTCAGCAGACCGAAGGCAACCTCGAGTTCTGGAGCATCTACCAGAAGAACTTCGACCTCATCCACGAGCACTTCTTCCGCAACCTCCAGGAGCGCTATCCCTCCCTCACCTCCAGCGACCTGAAGTTCTGCGCTCTCCTCCGCCTCAATCTCTCCACCAAGCAGATTGCCACCTTCACCAACCTCTCCGTCCGTGGTGTCGAAAGCGCCCGCCTCCGTCTCCGTCGCAAGTTCTCCCTCTCCGCCGACCAGAACCTCGTCGACTTCCTCATCAGCTTTTAAGCTCACCCCGAGCCCATAATCAACAATTTCGCCAAGAAATCATGAAAATGCAGCCATTATCGAAAAAAAACAGCCCTAAAGTTCAACTATTTCAGATTTAATTTGTATCTTTGTCGCGATTTTTTGAACATCTATGACTAGTTTGGCAACAAAAAGATACGTCTCCCTTGATGTCCTCCGCGGGATCTCGGTCGCTTTCATGTGTATAGTCGATAATCCTGGCACTTGGGTTTTCATTTTTTCCCCACTGAGGCACGCTTCATGGGTAGGATGCACACCCACCGACCTTGTATTCCCCTTTTTCCTGTTCTGTACAGGATGTGCCATGGCTTTATCTTTCTCTCGGCAGGAGAGGGTTTCCAATCTGATCTACTGGAAGGTGATTAAAAGGGGTATATTGATCTTTTTGGTGGGATTGCTGTGTAACCTGTATCCTTTTTTCCCAACCTATTTTTACGAACCATCAGCCACATTTGGCGATAATTACTTGTATTGGCTATCCCATCGGAGGATTTTCGGTGTTTTGCAGAGGATTGGTATCTCATATCTGATTGCAGGATTAATTACCCTTTGGCTCAAGAAACCCATCAAGATTATGATGGCCATCGGTGTCCTGATGACTGTCTATACCTTTTTATTTCTTGTTTTCGGAACCGAACCGGGACCTTTCTCACTTGAGGGTAATGTTTCCAGGAAGATTGATCTTGCGTTGTTGGGCGATGCCAACGTCTATCATGGACACCATAACGCCGTAGGCTATCCAGTTGCTTTTGATCCTGAAGGACCTCTGGGGTGCATCACTGGTGCTTGTACTGCATTGCTGGGTTATTTAATTGGTGCCCTCATCGTAAAAAGTGACCGACGGTACTCCGCTGATTCTTCCTTGGTCCAAAGTTCCTCTGTTGGTATTATCACAAGAATCATGGTTTACGGTTGTTTGAGTATCGGTCTCGCCATGATACTTGGACTGTGGATTCCAATCAACAAGCCTCTTTGGACTGCATCTTTTGTCTTCTACTCCGGCGGATGGGCAATGGTCGCGTTTGGATTCTTGATGTACTTGATAGAGATTCGTGGATATGAGAAACCGTTTTTCCCGTTCAAAATCATGGGAACCAATGCCCTTGTCGCTTTCGTTGTGTGTGCCATTCTTGCCACTACATTACCTAGGATCGGATTCGACCCCTCTCGATGGTTTGGCGCCAATGAGTACCTCTCGCTACTTTGGGCACTAATATTTACGCTCGCCATTTTCTGTATTCAATGGGTGCTATACTGGAAGAAGATTATCATTAAGATTTAGCATACGATTATAGGTGCCTATTTAGACGTTCAGCATCTTAGTTGAACCCATCGGTCACGTCCATTTCGGCCAAAAGCCAGACCGAGAGTAATGTAACGATTGACAATGCCTAGCTCGTCAAAACGCTTTCGCCCACTACGTGATAAGTTTCGACGGCAGCTATTCGCCATTTGAGATATTAGAAGCTAACAACAAACTGCTCTGCCTTGGAGCCTGCAATAAGTTGTATTCTTAAATTCGATAATTCATGATAACCGATAGGGGTATCTTAATCATGTCCCCAACGAACGTTAGAGAACATCATTCTTCAGAAACATGTCTGACGAAAAGACCTCTGGGTAGGTATTGGTCAATGTTTCGACTCTTTTTTGCAAACTAAAAATATTGATGGAGACTAGAGGCTCGATTCATTCACGAATTGGGATATTCCTGAACACTTGAAGGTGCTTATTGCGAACCACAAAAAAGTGGTGTAAATGAATGCCGGTGATGGTGGAAATTGACTGATATGAAATAAACAAGAGCGATTCCACGTGAGAGATCGCTCTTTGTCGTTATGTGATCAATAAATATATTTAATTTGTTGCGAATGAGGTGACGAGGCCCTTTTCCATCAGGATGGGGAGCACGTTGGCTGAGGACTGGCGGCTGCGCTTGTTGTGGATGGCCATGTATTGTTCAAGTAATGGGGCATCGTCGTTGAGGAGATTTTCCATGTATTGGTCGTTCATTCGTGTTACCGGGATCTTGCCCTTCACATCGGCATCGTTGTCGACGAGGTAGCAGACAGTCTTGCTCAAGAACTCATTGCCTATCATGGTGCCAATAGCGGCTGCGCCAAGACCTACTTTTGCGGCTTTGTTGTCAACACACACGCTGGCAATCTCGAGACCTAAGCCTAACAGGAAGGATGCGTCGTCGATCTTGTATGCCATCACACAAACCTTGTCTTGGTCGTAGCGAACGGCCTGGGTGTAACCAGAGACGTCGAGGCATACGCCGTTGTTGCGCAGATTGCGGCAGTTGACGAACAATTGGTCGCCGTACATCACGGCAAAGGCTTGCTTCTTCAATACCCTGTCGGCAGCTTTGTCGCCTGTCCTGAAATAGTAGTGGTTATCTAAGCTCTTAAGTTGGCACGCTTGAATGGTGCGACCCTGTGTCAACTCTTCAACAGGCTTCCAGTTTCCATTGACGAAATCTGAATAACTCATGCAATACTTTGCTACTCCGGCTTGTGCCATTACTGCGAGGCAGCAGAACCATGCCAATACCAATAAAATCTTTTTCATAATGTTTTTGTTTTTTAATTGTTTATAATATCTTGAATTGTGTTTTGTGTGAATCATTTTCACGGTGCAAAGGTAGAAGGATTTTCTGTGGGTCCCAAATATTTTGTGGGATTTTTGGTTTTTGGTAGCGACAAGAGAGGGAATATGCGACAGGCTCGAATGGGAGTGCGGGAATCTGTCGTGTCGAGGGGTATATTTAACACGAAATATCACGAATTGACATGAGTTTTTTGAGAGAAAAGGTGAAAATAGGCTTAAAGATTCATTGGTGGACTTAAGATGAGCTGCGGATTAAACAGATTGATTTTATTAACAGCTATTCCTGCTAAATATAAACTGGAAATTTTGGTTTCGTTGAGAAAAACAGTTGAGGAGGCGCTTAGGATTGAACAGATTATTATTTTATATGATGACGACTATACAGATAATCTTATAATTCTGCATAGAATTCTGCATAGAATTCTGCAGAGTTTTAGATGTTAATGACCATAAAATGAGTTGGCGAGGGTTAGACGAACATAAGTTCGCGAATGACTTCATCGGCGAGAGAGAGGCCGGAGGGGGTGAGAGAGAGGTGATTGTGGCGGAGCTGGAGAAGATTGCGGTGGAGGAGGGAGTCGATGGTGGGGCGGAGGGTGTTGAGGGAGCATGATTGGGGTAGGGCGGATTCAAGATCGTGGAGGTCGATGCCATGGGCGGTGCGGAGGCCGAGCATGACTCGTTCGTTGTAAAGGTCGAGGTCGGAGAGGGTTTCAGATTCTTCGGCACGGTCTCCTCGTAAGTATGCTACCACGTCGGGAGCATTCCAACTGCGACGGTTGTGGCCGTCGTAGCTGTGTGCGCCTGGACCTAAGCCGAGGTAGGGGGTGGGAACCCAATAGGAGGAGTTGTGACGGGAATGGAAACCGGGGAGGGCGTAGTTGGAGATTTCGTATTGCTCGAAGCCTGCGGCCTTGAGCTTGGTGCGGAGGAGAGCTGCCATCTGGAGGCAGGTCTCGTCGTCGCAAGGGGTGAGCTCGCCCTTTTGTACGAGGCTGTGGAGGCGGGTGCCGGGTTCGACGCTGAGGTTGTAGGCGGAGATGTGCTGGGGTCGGAGCTTCAGGACTTCGTCGATGCTGTATTCCCAGGACGCGAGGGTCTGGGTGGGGAGGCCGTACATCAGGTCGAGGCTGAGGTTGGTGATGCCGGCATCGCGGAGGAAGCGGACGGCCTCACGGACGTGGGCGGCATTGTGACGACGGTGAAGGAGGCGGAGCTCGCTATCGACGAGGGACTGGACGCCGAGGGAGAGGCGGGTGATGGGGACCCCCTCTAATCCCCCTGCATAGGGGGAGGAAGCGGGACCAGCTATTGGCCAGGTGCCGTCGATGAAGTCCTCGGGGTTGGCTTCGAGGGTGATTTCTTCGCAATGAGAGAGGTCGAAATGGGAGGAGAGGGCGCGGAGGAGGGTGGCGATGTTGGCGGGGCCTAATTGGGAGGGGGTGCCGCCTCCGAAGTAGATGGTGCGGACGGGGGTTTGGAGGAAGGACCTCCGCTCGTCCATCTCGCGGATCAAGGCCTCGACGTACTGGGGGGCCTTGTTGCGCAGGATGGTGGAGTAGAAGTCGCAATAGATGCAGCGGGAGGCGCAGAAGGGGATGTGGAGGTAGATGGAGGACAATGAAGGGATATTAAGGGATATTAGGGGATATTAAGGGATATTAGGGGACGTTACCTCCGCCTCAAGAGAATGGGTCCCAAGAAACATTGTTTCCTTTCGGTCACGTCCGAGAGAAGCGTCCCTTAATGTCTCATAGAATCCCTTAATGTCCCTTAGAATCCCTTAGATTTACTTGATTATGGTTTTGCGGCCGTTGATGATGTAGAGGCCGGGGGAGAGGGTGCCGGAGGAGGGGAGGGAGATGGGCTTGCCGAGGATGTTGAAGATCTGGGCGGAGCGGAGGTCGGGAGCGGGGGCATCGATGGTGATGGCTTCGATGCCTGCTGAGGGATCGTCCTGGCCGTAGATGTTCACCTTGGTGTAGATGTCGGGGTCGAGGAGCTGCCAGTCGTTGCCGTTGAAGTAGTAGGGACGGGCGTAGTAGGAGACGTTCTTGGTGAGGGAGTTGAAGTCAAGCTGGAAGTCGAGGGTGACGGTGTGCGTCTCGCCGTCTCCGGGTACAGCTGCGGGACATTCGTACTTGGCCAAGGGGGTCAATGTGATGGGATTGGAGCTCTTTGTGTAGAACCAGATGGCGAAGGTGCCTTCGTAGTCGGTGCCGTGGTTGGAGGGCTTGAGGGTGGCGGTGACGGCACTATTGCGATAGATACGACCATCGTTGTCGCTTGAGGTGATGTAGAGGGCGTCGTGGAGGACGAACGTGGCACCACCCTGCATGTCGGCTTCGACGTCGAAGGTGCGCTTTTCGTCAACGATCTGCTCGGTGGTGGCGTTGACGTTCCAAGGCCTGAAATAGAGGGTGGAGGACCATTGTCCCGCCTCGGTGAAGCGATAGGTGAAGGAGATGTCGGCTGATTCGCCTGGGGCGATGGTGTGACAACCGTTGCTTTCGGAAATCCTGTTGCTTCTCTTGGAGGGAGAAGTGAGTTTGAGCAAGAACTCACCGTTGATGGTCTCGTTGCTGCGGTTGGTGATGCGTGCGGTGATTTGTTCGGTGCGTGTGGCTACCTTCTGCGTATTGAAGCTCCATTGGGAGGCCTCGATGTCGCGATTGACCTTGGGACGTGAGATAGAGACGTTGTTGCCGCTTACGTCGAGCTGAAGGTAGCTCTCGTAGGTGGTACGAGCCATTTGGATAAAGTCCCAATCGTCGGAGTTCTTGGGTTCGAAATAGATATAGGCCTGGTAGGAGCCGTCGGAGAGGCTAGAGGGAATGGTGTAGGAAGCTGAGAGGTTGATGCCGGAGATGGAGCCATCTTCCTTGACGCCCTGGATGCTGACCGACTTGATGTCCTTTCGCTCAATGACGTTGCCCTGCTGCATTAAGACGATGCCGCAGTCGCCCTCGGTCTTCCTGCTGGAGTAGTTGTAGATGGAGCGCACAGTGATGTTCACCGAGCTGCCCTTGGTGGTGGAAGACTTGCTGGACGTGAATGTACCGCCGGCGGGGAAGAAGAGGGACGTGCGATAGGTGCCGACTCCTTCGTTGGGGCTGATGTTAACCACTGCATTCTGATCCTCGCAGAAGCCGTCGTCCATCCTCATGGC
This sequence comes from Bacteroidales bacterium, assembly GCA_045545875.1. Taxonomy (GTDB): domain Bacteria; phylum Bacteroidota; class Bacteroidia; order Bacteroidales; family UBA3663; genus Liminaster. The sequence continues at coordinate 5,406 of JAZQBS010000153.1, read as the reverse complement.
ACCCACTCCCACACCATCGGGATTGAGCACGGCGATGTCGTAGTAGGCGTTGTAATTGCCGTTCCAGCCCCAATTGACATAATAGCGTCCGTCGGAATCGAAGCCTTCGAGGACGAAGGCATGGCCAGAGTTTTCCTCGATGTAGGATCGGCCGGTGTAGAGCACGGGACGGCCTTCGCGCAATTCTCCCTGCATAATAGCGATCCACTGGTCGTAGGAGTAGGCTTCGCGCATAATGCAGGTGGTGCGGGTGTTGAAGCCGAAGTTCTCGACGAAGGCACGGTCGATGAACGGGCTGATGGTGCCACTGCCTTCGGTATCGTAATCCATATTGACAGCTACACCACAGTGATAGAGGAGCTTCGAAACTTCGTTGTGTTCGGCACTGGTGCCCTGGTAGTTGCGGCCGAAGGTGAGGGGCATGAGGGAATAGTCGTAGGTCTGTTCGGCATAGTTGACCGACAGTTCCTTCGAGTAGCTAGTGCCGCTGGAATTGTACGTCCAGGTGTAGCTGTGCTGCCCTTGCCCGACGGTGGGCTGGCGATAGTAGCGTAAGATCTGGCCCATGGCGGTGGCTACGCACCCCGTGGGACAATGCTGGCTGCCGATGGTCGGGGTCTGGAGTGCGTAGTTGCCCGTCTGATTCCACGCTATGCCACCGAGGAGGGGAGCTACGGCCTGGGTAGTGGCCTTGATCTGCGCCTCGGTCTCGGCAGCCTCGGGATGTTGCTCGAGGTAGGCAGTGCGACGGCTGATGGCATCGAGCCACCAGCGAAGGCCTTCGGGCATGGATTCGTCGATGTCGGCGGGCAACTGTCCTGCACCATAGGCAAGGACAGGACGGGTGAGGGTGGTGCCCGAAACAACGACAAAGGCATCGTTGGCGACGTCGTTGAAGGCGTAGAACGACTGGGCCGATGCATCGGCCTGGGCACCGTTGCGAGCGGCACGGCGCATGGAATGGAATTCGACAGGCTGACCGGCCTTCTGGCCAAGGAACTCACGGGCGATGGACTGTGCTTCGTCGAACGAGCGGTTTTCGGCATGGAGCATTCCTGCCGAGATGGCCAGGATGGCGAGTATGGTTTTTCGGTTCATTGCAAATGTGATTTTTCGATTAAGTGGGGACAAATTTAATGTTTTTATTTGACAAATGCGTACATTGGCATCGAAAAAGTGCTTTTTCAAGCTTTTTTTTTCTCTACTTTCTTGAAATTGTCAAGGAAATTGTCTAATTTTGCGCCACTTGTTTGTATAATATGGCTGTCAGCTACCTCCAAATTGATAATCTTACCAAGTCGTTCGGCGACCTGGTGCTTTTCGAGAACCTTTCGCTGGGCATCAGCGAGGGCGACCGCATCGGCCTCATAGCCCGCAATGGCAGCGGCAAGACGACGCTGCTGAACATCATCATGGGCATCGAGGGAAAGGACGAAGGCAGCATCGTGTGGCGCAACGACCTCAGGGTGGAATACCTCAGCCAGGACCCGCAATTCCCATCGGACATTATGGTGGGCGAGGTTTGCCGCTGCGTGCGCCATGGCAACGAATGGGTGGTGGATGAGACGAAGGACCGGCAGGAGGTGCTGACCAACAGCTCGGAGCTGACACACATCCTGAGCCGCCTGGACATCACTGACCTCGAACAGAAGGTGGGACAGCTGAGCGGTGGGCAGCAGAAACGCCTGGCACTGGCACATGTGCTGATCGACAACCCGCAGCTGCTGATACTCGACGAGCCGACCAACCACCTTGACCTGGAGATGGTGGAGTGGCTGGAGGACTACCTGAACCGCAGCCGGTCGATGACCCTGCTGATGGTGACGCACGACCGCTACTTCCTCGACCGCGTCTGCAACCGCATCGTGGAACTTGTCGACAAGCAGCTCTATACCTACCGAGGCAACTACAACTACTATCTGGAAAAACGTGCCGAGCGCATTTCGGCACAGCAGGCACAGGTGGACCATGCACAGAACCTGCTACGCAAGGAACTGGACTGGATGCGACGTCAGCCCCAGGCACGTGGACACAAGAGTCGTTCGCGCATCGAGGCATTCTACGAGCTGGAACAACGCGCCAAGGCTCGCTATGAGGAGCAGCGCATGCGATTGCAGACGCGCAGCACCTACATCGGCTCGAAGATCTTCGTGGCAAAGCATGTGAGCAAGGCATTCCGCGACCATGAGCCTGCCAAGGTGATCCTGAAGGACTACAACTATACCTTCGCGCGTTACGAGAAGATGGGCATCATCGGTGCCAACGGAACGGGCAAATCGACTTACCTGAAACTCCTCTTGGGCAAACTGCAGCCCGATGAAGGCAGTTTCGAAGTGGGCGAGACGGTGCGCTTCGGCTACTACAGTCAGGACGGCATGGCCTACGACGAGCAGAAGAAGGTGATCGACGTGGTGCGTGACATTGCTGAATACGTGCTGATGAGCGACGGTTCGAAGATGTCGGCCTCAGAGTTCCTGAAGCAGTTCCTCTTTACGCCCGACAAGCAATATTCCTACGTCTATAAGCTCAGTGGCGGGGAGAAGCGAAGGTTGTACCTGTGCACCATCCTGATGCGTTCGCCCAACTTCCTGATTCTCGACGAACCGACCAACGACCTTGACATCGTGACACTGCAAGTGCTGGAGGAGTATCTGCAACACTTCGGCGGCTGCGTGATTGTGGTGAGCCACGACCGCTATTTCATGGACAAGGTGGTGGACCACCTGCTGGTGATGAAAGGCAATGGCGAACTGCAGGACTATCCGGGCAACTACACCGACTATCGCGAATGGAAGACGCTGAAGGAACAGGAGGCTGCCGAGCTTGCCCAAGGGGGTGGAGCGACAAAGTCGAATGCGGCACCCATGTCGTCGTCGGTGAAGCCAAAGACGCAGAAGGCGCCCAAGCTCACCTTCCAGGAGAAGCAGGAGTTCCAAAGGCTTGAACAGGAACTGCCGCAGCTTGAGGCTGAGAAGGCGGAGATTGAGCAAATGATGAGCAGCGGGACGCTGGGGGCTGAGGAACTGATGGCGAAGAGCAAGCGCATCCAGGAACTGATCGAGATCATTGACGAGAAGGAGCTGAGGTGGCTGGAGCTGTCGGAGAAAGAGACGCAGACCCCCTTGAACTCTTGAACCCTTGAACTTTTGAACACATTTTAAGATATATATGAAGAAGATTTTCTTAGTCCTTTCCGTTTTGGCACTAATGGTGTCAGCAACATCGTGTAAGACCTCGTCGAAGGTGGCAGACAAGGCTGTGGAGCAGCGTGATGCGAAGCATGAGTTTCGAGGCGCGTGGATACAGACAGCCTGGCAGGACCGCTACCAGAACAAGTCACCCGAGGCATGCCGCAAGTACCTGTCGCAGCTCGTCGAGACCCTTTATCAGACGGGTTTCAATGCCATCATCTTCCAGGTGCGTCCCGAAGGTGATGCGTTCTATCGCAGCAGCTACGAGCCCTGGAGCCGTTTCCTGACAGGCCAGCAGGGCAAGGCACCACAGCCGGAATGGGACCCGATGGAATATCTGATCGGCCTTTGCCACGAACGCGGCATGGAGTTCCACGCCTGGATCAATCCGTACCGTATGTATATGTCGAAGAACTTCAACCTGGCGAGCAATCACCTCTACAGGCAGCATCCTGAGTATTTCGTCGTCTTTGACGAACGGCTTTACCTCAATCCTGGACTGCCCGAGAGCCGTGCGTGGATTCGCTCGGTGGTGATTGACATCGTGAAGCGCTACGACGTGGATGCCATCCATATGGACGACTACTTCTATCACTATCCGGTGGCTGGCAAGGAGTTCAACGACATTGCCACCTTCCAGGCCTATGCTCCGCAGATGGGCTTCAATGCGAACAGTCGTGCCGACCTTGGAAACTTCCGTCGTCGCAGCGTGAACATCCTCATCAAGTCGGTGCACGACGACATTCGCGCTCTCAAGCCGTGGGTGCGCTTCGGCATCAGTCCTTTTGGCATCTACCGCAACGAGAAGAGCTGGGAGGGAGGTTCGAAGACCAATGGCACACAGTGCTACGACGACCTCTATGCCGACGTGCTGCTGTGGGCACAGTCGGGATGGATCGACTACGTGATACCGCAGCTCTACTGGGAGATTGGACATAAGGCAGCCGACTACACCACGCTTTGCACCTGGTGGGCCAAGAACATCCCTTCGCCCTGCCAGCTCTACATCGGCCAAAGCATCGAGCGCAGCCTCGACGGTGCAGCCAACAGCGCTTCGACGCCCAAACTTACCGTCAGCAGCAAGAACTTCCTCGAGAAGGTCAACCAGGCACGGGGCGAGAAGAACATCAAGGGCAACTGCTTCTGGTATGCCTACCAGGTGGAGGACAACCAGTTCGGAGTGCGCGACTTCCTGAAGCAATCGGTGTATCCCACGCATTCGATGCCACCGACCTTCCCCAACCTTGACGACGATGCTCCCGGCAAGGTGAAGGACCTGGATGGTTCGCTGGTGCGCAAGGGCGAGAAGGTGGGCCTGCATCTCAAGTGGGCCGAACCGAAGGCCGACAAGAAGAATCAGAACGACCCTATTTTATATTATAATGTCTATCGTTTCGTGAAGGGTGAGATGGTGAACACCCGCGATATGGACCATCTCTACATGCAGGTGGCTTCGCCCGAACTGATTGACTACGACATCGCCAATTCGTCGAAATACACCTATGTGGTGACCGCTGTCGACCATTACAACAACGAGGGCAAGGCTGCGAAGAAGACGTTTAAGATTAAATTAAAATAAGGGATTCTAAGGGATTTTAAGGGATTCTAAGGGATTTTAGGGACAAATGTTTTTTGGGACCCATTCTCGTGAGGCAAAGGTAACGTCCCTAAGTATCCCCTAAAATCCCCAAATATCCCTTAATATCGATTGCTCATGAAAATATTATTTGCTGATAGCGGGAGTACAAAGACCCATTGGGCCCTTGTCGAAGAGGTGCCGGGATTGCCCAAGATGATACGCACGGCACAGACGCAGGGGCTCAATCCGCTGTATGTCACGCCTGAGCAGATCACTTCGGCATGCCGACAGGTGCTTGCTGACGTGGGAGAGAAGCCGACGGGCGTCGATGAACTCCGATTCTATGGATCGGGATGCAGCGGCGAAAGGCTTACCGTAGTGGAACGTGCACTGCGTGCGGTCTTTACTCCATTGACGAAGGTAATTGTCGATTCGGACCTGATGGGCGCTGCACTAGCCTTGGAGACCAAGGGCGAGAAGAAGCCTACAGAACCGTTTATCGCTTGCATCATGGGCACGGGATCGATTGCAGCTTTGTTTGGCCCAGCTACTCGTGCGTTGCAGCCTATGCCAGCGCTCGGCTATGTGCTTGGTGATGAGGAAGTCGGAGGCCAAGCGGTCTTAGGAAGACAAAGG
>JAZQBS010000152.1:0-3000 GCA_045545875.1 Bacteroidales bacterium | reverse complement strand
GTCTTTCGCTTTATCTTCAACGAACTGCAGGAAGTGGCTCCTTACCTGAAGAGCGAACGCAGCAACGAATTGGGAAATTATTACGGACGCTTTACCCGTCCGGTAGCGTACTTCCTCCTAGCCAAGCTTGCCCTGAATGCCGAGGTCTATAGCGACAATGACTGGACCGATGGCATTCGCCCCGATGGCCGTTCACTCTATTTTTCAGTAGATGAAAAGCAGCTGAATGCTTGGGAAACAGTCGTGTACTATTGCCAGGAGATCTATGATCTGGGCTATCGGCTTGAGGAGTATTACGGCACGAACTTCGCTATTCACAATGAAGTTTCGAAGGAGAACATCTTTGTCATACCGATGGACAACAACCTCTACAGCAACCGCTTCAACTACATCTTCCGCAGCCTTCACGCCGCCCATGGAGGTGCCATCGGTTGGGGCACCGAGAACGGCACCTGTGCCACCATCAGCACTATGAATGCCTATGGTATCACCGTAGATAATCCAAGCAAGCGTGATCCTGGGGAAATCGACTCGCGCTACTATATCAACTTCCATTCTGACACCGTGCTCGTCAAGGGCCAGAAGGTGAACGATGGCTATGGCAACGTGCTGGTATATCATCCACTCGAAGTAGCTGAAAACCTTACGGGTTCCCCCTTCGAGCGCAATGGTGGAGCACGCATGGCCAAGTATGAGACCGACTTCACAGCCAGCGAGGACGGCACTTTGCAGAACAACGACATCGTGCTGTTCCGCTATGCCGATGTGCTGCTGATGCAGGCAGAAGCCAAGGTGCGTAATGGCGGCAGCGGACAGGAGGAGATGGACCTTGTCCGCAGTCGTGTGCACGAAAAAATACGTGAAGCCACGCTCGACAACCTGCTCACCGAACGTCTGCTCGAGCTGATGTGGGAAGGATGGCGCCGTAATGACCTGATACGCTTTGGCAAGTTCACCGAACTTTACGACCATCGTGTGAATGCCGTCGTTGACAACACAGGCTACACTACGGTCTTCCCCATCACCGGAGATGTGCTCAGCCTCAATCCCAATATGGTTCAGAATCCCGGCTACTGATGTTTTTTCGCAAGTCGTTTTGAAATAAGTTCTTAATCACGATTTTGCGAATTTTAGAAACCAAGAAGTCATAAAAAAGGCCCACCCGATGATTATGTAGAGTGGGTCTTTATTTTGCGTTGGAGTTGATTTGTACAGAATTGCGCTGGAGTCGTGAATCAATATTCGTGGATGGTTGATTTCGCCTCTTCGCTCCTATAATGTTTGCGGCTCCACGACATACCTCCCCAGTTGTAGGAGATGGAGAGATTGATGGCGGGTGTCCAACCGAGATGGTTGTAGTGGGTGATGCTGAAATAAGGCCTGATGCGAATGGCCTGATAGGTGGCATCCGCCACATTTCCCCAGTTGGGATGGATGCTGACGCGACGGGTGAGGAAGAGGTCGAACATCATACCTGCACATGCCGAAAAGCCATCCTTCTCGGGATCCTTTGCGTCGATATCCTTGTCCAACACATGCGATAATCCGTTCGCCCCAAGGCCCACGAAGGGGAAGCTCTGGTAGCGGGTGTTGCGGACAGCACAGTAGCCGTAGATGAGATATGCCTGATAGTGGTTGAGCGACTCGCCCTCGTAGATCCATCCGTTGCGGGTATCGAAGTCGGCCTGAGCCTTGCCACCAAACGCGAGCGTCATATCGACCTCCCAAAGGTGGCGCTTCCAGCCGAAGCCGAATCCCAGATTCATACCGAAGGCACGATTGTAGTAGTCGGAGATTGGGAAATGACCTCCAGCACCCACATAGAATTCGCCAAAGTAATCGACGGGCTGATCTTCGACCACGGCAGCGGGATTGAAGTGGGTGCGCTCAAGGTCGAGGGCAACGCCGGTGGCAAAGAAGGGCAGCTGGTCGGCATCGGTGCCGCGACGAGAGGCTTCGTCAAGTTCGTGTACCTGTTTGTCGAACTGACGTTTATAGAACGAGCGGATCTGTTCGTCGGAGTATTCGCCGCTTTCACGGTTGTAGTCGATGGTGGCGCGACGGGTGTAGAGCTCGAGCATATCGAACATAATCTGATTGTACTGCAGCATAGCATCGTTCTTGAACCTCGGGTGGGTCCACGATTCCGTCTGGTCGAAATAAGGAGTGAACTTCGAATAGATATAGGTAGTGTTGCCTATCTTTTCGGTGGCACGGCCCAGTTTGACGTTATATGCGAATCGGTTGATGGTTGTGTCGCTTTTGCTTTCTCCCAGGAACTCATCCCACGCGAGTTTGCCGGCGTCCCAGCGGCGGGATGCCTGGTCGATGGTTTGGGCAGAGAGCGTGCCAACAGTAAGTGATGCAGCGAGGGCTGCAAGAATGGTTAGTTTCATTTTTTTGGTAAAAGTAGTTTATTTAGTTATGTTTTAAACACGAATTATCGCGAATTAACGTAAATTTTTCAGTAAGGTTTCTTTCATCGAAAAAGAGCGTTACATAATAATTCATGTAAATTTATGATAATTCGTGTTAATAAAGTTGATGAAAGCGCCGCAAAGATACTACCTATTTTTTTAATAAACAAAGAAAACGGGGGAAATTTTAAGCCCCCGTTCGATTTTTAACATTTCGTCTTGTTTCGATACCTTGTGTTAGTTCAGCCTGAAGGTGATCGGCAGATTGAACTGCACGCGAACCTCCTTGCCTTCCTGCTTGCCGGGCTTCCATTTCGGCATCAATTTGACCACGCGGATTGCCTCTTCGGTGAGGACCGGATGGGGCGACTGTACCTCTTCGATATTCGTCACCGAACCGTCCTTCTCGACCACGAACGACAGGAGCACACGGCCCTCCACCTTTTCCTTCTGCATCTGCTCAGGATACTTGAGGTTCTCGGCCACGAACTTCATCATTGCCTCCATACCACCGGGATATTCGGGCATATCTTCGACCATAGGGAGCGCTGGATCGACAATGATTACAGCAGGATGGAATTCG
>JAZQBS010000151.1:0-40693 GCA_045545875.1 Bacteroidales bacterium | reverse complement strand
GCTCGAATACGATGGCGAGATTGGCAGAGATCTGGAGACAGAGGTTGAGAATGGTACCTACACGCTCCATATCGGTCTTTGCAATCTTCCAAGGTTCAGTGTCGGCAAGGTACTTGTTGCCTATGCGAGCCAATTCCATAGCCTCCTTTTGTGCATCGCGGAACTTGAAGTCATCGAGGAGGGCTTCAACACGTGCTTTCACATCCTTGAAGTCTTCGAGTGTCTGACGGTCATAATCGGTGAGTTCGCCACAGGCGGGAACCTTGCCTTCGAAGTACTTCTCGGTAAGTTTCATCGCACGGTTGATGAAGTTGCCGAAGATGGCAACGAGCTCGTTGTTGTTGCGGGCCTGATAATCGCGCCATGTGAAGTCATTGTCTTTTGTTTCGGGTGCATTGGCTGTGAGGACATAGCGAAGCACATCCTGTTTGCCTGGCATATCGACGAGATATTCGTTGAGCCAGATGGCCCAATTGCGCGAGGTAGAAATCTTGTCGCCTTCGAGGTTTAGGAACTCGTTGGAAGGTACATTGTCGGGGAGAATGTAGTCGCCGTGAGCCTTGAGCATGGCTGGGAAAACGATGCAATGGAATACGATGTTATCCTTGCCTATGAAGTGTATAAGGCGAGTATCTTCGTCTTGCCACCACTTCTGCCATGGGCCGTATTTCTCAGGATTGGCATCGCAGAGTTCCTTGGTATTGGAGATATATCCGATAGGTGCATCGAACCATACATAAAGGACCTTGCCTTCGGCTCCTTCGACGGGGACAGGGATGCCCCAGTTGAGGTCACGAGTGACTGCACGAGGTTTCAAACCGCCATCGAGCCAAGACTTGCATTGTCCGTAAACGTTGGGACGCCATTCCTGGTGCTCGTCGAGAATCCATTTGCGGAGCCAGCCTTCATGTTCATTGAGGGGCAGATACCAGTGTTTGGTCACTTTCTTGATGAGCGGATTGCCGTTGACAGCGTTGTAGGGATTGATGAGTTCTTCGGGAGAGAGCGATGCACCGCACTTCTCACACTGATCACCGTAAGCGCCAAGACTGTGGCAGCGTGGGCACTCGCCACAAATGTTGCGATCGGTGAGGAACTCGTGTGTCTCTTCGTCGTAGAACTGTTCGGAAGTCTGTTCGATGAACTTGCCCTCGTCATAAAGTTTGCGGAAGAAATCGGCTGCAAACTTGTGATGGATTTTCGAAGTGGTACGTGAATAAACATCGAACGAGATGCCAAAGTCAGCGAACGATTGCTTGATCAGGCTGTGATAGCGATCGACGACTTCTTGTACAGTGATGCCTTCCTTGCGGGCACGGATGGTGACGGGTACACCGTGTTCGTCGGAGCCGCCAATGAAGAGAACATCCTCGCCCTTGAGACGAAGGTAGCGGACGTAAATGTCGGCAGGAACATATACTCCTGCGAGGTGACCGATATGAACAGGGCCGTTGGCGTAAGGCAGGGCCGAGGTCACTAAGGTGCGCTTAAATTTCTTTTGTTCCATTGGGTTATTGTTTTATTGATTGGTTTTCTGATTGGGGCAGCCAAACTTGGCTGCGGACGTTGACATGTTGGTTTCGCTGTTGCAGGCGTTGATGGTGTCAGAGTCGGCACAGAGTGCATGCAGGGCAGGGCTTAGAACTGGAAGTAGATGAATGGTTGCATCTCAGCCGTTACGAATTGGTAAATGATGAAGACGGCGAAGGCACAAACCATAACCATGACAGGCAGCGGTAGCTTGGCAAACGAGTAGCGATAGCGTCGCTTCATGCGCTCGGGTATCCAATGAATGGCCATTCCGATGCAGAAAAGCAGGAATACTTTCCAGTAGGCGGGTATCACATCGAGTGGGTTGACGGTCCACTCCGTGCCAATACGAGTCATCATTGAGGTGGCGATGTTCCAGGCCGTTTCGTTGGCTACAGCAGGATCGAGGTTCGAACCCGATCGGAAGAAGAGTCGGGTGAAGGTGATAAAAGTAAAGGTTACGATCACAGACCATGCAACATTGGTGGCTTTTGCAAAACGAGGCCAACGTACGTAATCGCGCTGAGAATTGTAATACTGCCAAATGCACTTGATGATCATGCTGACGAGGATGAAGACACAGAAGCAGAGCAGCACATTCCATAACGCCAAAGCAGGAGAAGCCCACAGGCGGAGGAGGAAGAGAATGCAGACTACGTAACTGGTGACGATGATACGCTTGACGGTATGCCAGTCGCTCCAGAATTTGTAGATGATCATGCCGACGCCATTCAATCCGCCCCAAATCATAAAGTTGCATGAAGCGCCATGCCACAAGCCACCAAGCAACATTGTGATCATGGAGTTCATGTTGGCATAGATGTGGCGACGTTTCCCGGGTGATCGCAGCGCAGTAATGACTGTAGCCAGTGCAATGGCCAGAACGATGACAGCAACGATCCAAGAGCCGCTGAGGATAAGTGCCGCAATGGTGATGACACAAATCCAAAACCATGTGCCGAACGAAATGTTACGATTGCCGCCAAGAGGGATGTAGAGATAGGTCTGGAGCCAGCGGGAAAGTGAGATGTGCCAGCGTTTCCAGAAATTACGAGCATTCTGTGCCTTGTAGGGCGAATTGAAGTTCTGGGGCAAGTAGAATCCCATCATGAGCGAAAGACCGATGGCAATGTCGGTATAGCCCGAGAAGTCGGCATAGACCTGGAATGAATAAGCAAAGAGCGCTGCCAGATTTTCGAAACCTGAAAATAGTTGCGGGTTGGCAAAAACACGGTCGATGAAGTTGACAGCCAGATAATCGGACATCACAATCTTCTTGGTCAAACCGTTGAGTATCCAGAACACAGCAATGCCGAACTGGGTGCGTGAGAGCGCGTAGCGACGATAGAGCTGAGGGATAAAGTCGGATGCCTTGATGATAGGACCTGCTACGAGTTGTGGGAAGAAGCTAACGTAGAAGCCGAAATCAAGGATATTGCGTACAGGACGAACGAGGCCCTTATAAACATCGGCAGTGTAGGAGATGACCTGGAACGTATAGAACGAGATGCCTACGGGGAGGACGATTCGGTCAATACTCCAGAACGGACGTCCGATGATGTGATTGCCCAAGCGAGCAGCGATATTGGTCACTTGGAAATTGGTGCCAAGGATTTGGTTGACGATATCGGCAAAGAAGTAACTGTACTTGAAGTAGCAGAGGATGCCGAGGTCAATGGTGACAGATAGACAAAGCAAGAAAAGCGCCATCTTGCTCTTCTCGTGCCCTTTATTGATAGCCCTTTGTCGGAAGCGGTAGATGCCCCTTGCAAGGAAAAAGTCGGTGAGAGTGACGAGAATCAGAAGTCCGACAAAGAGACCTGATGTCTTGTAATAAAAGAGTAGAGAGATCAGGAAAAGGTAGCCATTGCGCAAAACTCGACGCCAACCAGGAAGATGGAGACGTGCACCAGAGCGGTTCTTGTGCAATGAACCAGCGACGATGGAAAATCCTGTGAATACTACTGCAAAGAATGCCCAAAACCGGAAGTGCGTGAAGAGCAGCGGCGAATTGGGATCAAAGTCAAAGATATTCAATAGATATTCCTTGATCAATATTAGTATATCCTGTATTTCAATTGTCATAATACTTAGCGTAATCTTCTGCTATAGCTTTGTAGATGATATTGCCGATAAGCTCATATCCCTCTTTTGTGAAGTGGATATGGTCGCGTTTCATCAGGTCCTGCTTAATCCATTTTTCTGCTGATCCCAGTCCACCCATGAGAGCAAAGACATCGATAACCCCGCCATCGTACTCTTCGGCCAGTTGTTTCATGGCCGTCTGTACGCGAGCACCATTTTGGTTGGGCGTATAATAACGACGTCGGCCACGGCCATGACGTATGGCGCTGTCGTTGTTGGTAATCCAAATGAAGCAACAGTCGGGATTGACGGTTCGGATGCGCTGGATGAGTTGGCGATATCTCTCTTTGAATACTTCAGGGTTGAATTCATTGAAAGGCACGTGCGCATCATTGATGCCTATACCAAAAATGACCAAGTCGGGCGGAAGGAGAGAGAGTTCCTGCTCGAAATGATAATTACAGCGCTCCCAACTTTCGAGCGAAGCACCATTGATACCTGCTTCGACATAAGTGATGCCATGACGCCAGCTCGTCGGGATCATGCCTCGGAGGATGAAGTAATGACTGTCTTCGAGGGGAAGATAATCTTGGCGTTGGATGTTTGGCTTTACAGTTCGTGTCAGACCCTTCAAGTTGAGTGTCACAACACTGTCGGGACTAAGCAACTGATAAACCCAAATGCCATCGACATCAGCCACCTTGCTTAGGATGGGATCGGCCCAAAGTGTGTCGCCTCGTTGAGTGGTAAGGTAAGGAATGACGGATGGGTCGCTCGACTGACCAAGAAGGATAAGTTGGAAGAAGTCCCATTTGCCTTCATCGCGCATACGCAAAGTAAGAGTTGCTTCCTTGTCGCTCGTGATGGCAGCAGCACCTGCCAAACCTAGTTCGGTGTCAGGCTGTTTCGCTACATTGCGCGAACCTTTCCAAAGACCCGTGTAGTCGAAACGATAGTTCGCCGGGCTATTGGTATTGATTGCACGGAAGGGAAAGCAGATTCCGCGATCACCCGAAGGTTCGAGTTGCATACGGATGGTGTTGCTCAATACTCCACCCTGCACATGACTGCCACCGATATGAAGAATGTTGACTTCGTCGGAAGAAAATGGCATTGTGTCGGTTCGCAAGGCGTGCAGTTTGTCATAGAACCTTCGCAGACCGTCGTTCTTCCCTGGAAACTGCAGATGCGTATGCTTCCGCACGACCACCGCAGGATAGTCGTCGGAAGGTGACATGGCGAACGTCCGAGCGGTCTCCACCAGTTTAGTGGAGAAGCACAGGATAATCGTCAATAGTATCGTTATTAAGCGAATCTTCATTTGCAGTAGGAAGTTCCAGCGTAATGTCGCCGTGACGTAACTTGTAATTTTTGTAATAGGTATCGATAGTCTCGTAAAGCAAGTCGCTGACGTGTTCGGCACCCTTATGGGTAAAATGTATGTAGTCTTCGCCAGCCAATTGAGGTCGGGCAGCCACCCAACGTACCATTGACCCAGTTCCGCCCATAGCCTCAAAGAGGTTCCAGAACGACGCTCCACATTCAGTCACATATTGGTCGAGCAGTTCGACGAAACGAGGCAGAAGGGTATAGGTGCGCATTTCGCCGCCGATGCGTGTGCTCATGTCGGAGGGACCGATATAAAGAATCTTAGCTTCGGGTGCTAACTGTTGGAAGAAGCGTATCTGGCGCTGAATCTCTTTGCAGAAGTCATGGAGCGACTTCTCGGTGCGTAGTCCCGGTACGGAATTGCCGCCATATTGCAGAATGATGAGCCGTACATTCTCGTGTCGGAAGAATGGCTCAATCGTATTTCGGGTGATGCGGGTGAAGATATTGCCCGATGAACCGCGCATGGGTACATTGTCCATCGATACACCGGTCTTCTGGTCAAGCAAAACACCATATATGTTTGCGGGTCCATTGACTGTGACCGTCACCTTGGAGCGGAGGGAGTCGAACTCTTGAACGAGATATTGCAGGCCAGAGCCGTCGGGATTGTTGCGTAGCACCGTCACACGGTCGAAGTCGCGGACATGCGGGAACTTTTCGTTCTTCGATGTAGAAAAGTAGATGCGTACATTGCCATAGGCTTGTGCTACCGTAGCCATAGGTCCATAGCCGTTGTGACGCGCATGCATTGTGGTCGTCCCGTAAGCTACATAATAATCGAGCTCGGGAGAAGTGCTCTGATAGCAAGTGATTTTGCTGATCCAGCGTTGTGCTGGCATCATGCCTGGACCACCACCGCCGAATTCTGCTTGGAAATGTTCACGCAAGCCCGATGTTATGCGGTCTTCTTCGATTTGCGAATCGCCGTAGTGGAGGATGCGTACATGCTTGAGACGTGCACTGTCGAGTGCCTCGAAAAAGCCGTCGAAGTAGGTCAGATCATGTTCCTGGGTAATGCTGTCGCGATAACTAACCCAAAGCGTGTCGGGTTTGGTGTGCTTCTTGAAATATGCAGTACTATCGATGATCATCCTGATGCTGTCACACAAGTCTTTCACGCTGTCGGACAACTCGGTATACTGTCCGATGGACATTGTATCGACAATACATTGGTGCTTGCGGGGCATAGAGATGCGGATTGGACTATTCATACAGAAGTCCATGAATGTGGAATCCTGTGCCTGCTTGAGGGCTTCCAACTCCTGTCTCTGTATCTCTTCGGGCGAGAGTTCTGCCTCTTTCGGATTGTCTTCGATTTTGGAACTCAACACTTCGCGTAGGTTAGGAAATGTCAAATGAACAAATCCCAACTGCAAGCCATCCTTTGGAAAGAAGAGCGAAATGCCAGCCAATAGGACCAGTAGAGTGAAAATGAATATAAGCGTTTTGAAAAGTTTCATATTTGAATCGTTTACTATTTTATAAAAATAGCGCGCAAAGATACAATTTTTTCTTGAAATGACCAAAAAAATCCCTGCTAAAATTATAATTCGTGCTATAAACCGATTTGTTTAACAATCGTTAACGTGTATTGGTAACCCAATCCGCATATTTTTCAAGTCGAAAAATGCTTCTTGTGTTTGTTTTCTCAATTTTTTGATGCTAAAATTTGGAACATAATAAAAATAGTTGTATCTTTGCCCCCGTAATTAAATAGTACCAGAACGATGTTTGCACTCCATCATCCAATCTTTTTGGCTATTCCCCTGTTTATCTTGGCATGCTGCTCGGCTTGTCGGGACAATGGTTCGGGTGATGGAGATCAAGATGGTTTGAAAGAATCGGATATATCTGGTCCTGCTGTTGTTGTTCCTCCAAAGACTAATGACGAGCATCTCGTTATCAGCAGCGAGTCCTATTCACCCATCATTCTCAAGGATGCTGAAGGCAATATGAGCCATGCTCTGCGTTCGGTACTTCGCAAGAACAGCCTTGTGAAAACCTTTTACCAGCGTGTGGGTTGCAATAACGACAGCTGCAAGCAGGAATGGGTTGCCTTCACTGCTATTCAGTATCCTAAGGACACTATTCTTCAAAGATGGGCAGCTGGTGTGGTCGGACATTTTTATTTCGATGCTTCACGAGATCTTGATATCAAGGTGAACGGACAGGAGAGTGAGACGAATCTCGATGGCGAGATGGTGCTCTTGAATACTGGTTGTCCACCCTTCAGCGGTGTGCTCAACGATGGTGGAAAAGCCATGTTCGACTATTATCAGGCTCGTCTATGGGTCATCGGAAAGAATCGTACAGAGGAACATGGCCCTTCCGGCCGATATGGTTGTGCAATCTATTGTTGCTGGATGTCACAAGAAGTGACTTCGTATTTCGTCGCATATTCTACCGAAGTTCAGTTGCCTTCGGAACATTATGTGATTAGTTTCGATCGTAGGACTGGCAAGGAGATGAGTTTTGCTGACATCATCAAGGATGACAATGTGGCCGAGCTGAATGATCTCGTTGTCGATGCTGCTCGTCAGCGTCATTATGAACTCCTGCGTTTGAAGCACAATGAACTAGCCATTGACAAGAACGAAGGAGACTACTCTGCATTGTTGGACATCAAACATGTGGGTTTTGTCGAAAATGGCCTTGCTGTCAGCACAGGAGCATTGCCTTTCGACCAGGTCGCACAAAATACCCATATCCTGATTATTCCTTACGAGAAGGTGAATCATCTTCTTGTGGAACGTTTTCGCAGATGAGACGAGATGGAAGAGTTTCTGAAGACTGTTGCAAGACATTATAAGCAGAAATCATGCAGCGAGGCCAAGCTCACGGGTGAGCCCGACTCGTTGCCATTGTCAAGATATCTGTTTTGCTTTCCCAATCGACGCAGCGGCCTTTTCTTCGCACGTCATTTGCAAGACGTTTTTAATGAGGATAATACAGGAAAAGAGAAGATACCTTGTTGTGTGCCGCCCATCACGACCATCAATGAACTCTTCGGTCTTTTCAGCACTCGTCATGTCATCGACCGCACGGCTTTGCTCTTTCACCTCTACAGCATCTACGATGGTTTGAGCACGCGTCGCGAGCGCGAGACTTTCGATCAGTTTGTCTTTTGGGGTGACATGCTCCTTTCAGATTTCGATGATGTTGACAAGTACCTCGTGGATGCCGACAAGTTGTTCGCTAATGTGCGTGACCTCAAGGAAATCGATTCGCGATTTGCTGGATTCACCGAGGAACAGATCAAGGTCATCAAGAGTTTTTGGCAGAGTTTCAATCCCGACAGATTTTATCCAGAAGGCGATAAACATGAGGTCTTTGGTCAGACATGGGCCATCCTCTCACAGCTTTATCATGCGTTTCGCGAAAAGTTGAAAAGCCAGAATCTTGCCTACGAGGGCATGATGGAACGAGAGGTTGTCGAACATTTGTTAAAGAACGAGCATCCTCTTGATTCAGCTGATGCTGATGATAACGACAATGTTTTTTCGAAACTGCATTATAATAAGGTAGTGTTCGTCGGACTTACGGCAGTCAGCGAAGTTGACCGTCGGTTGATGGCACTTCTCAAACTGCATGGCAAGGCAGAATTCTGCTGGGATTATGCCGACCCGCGTCTACAACCAGAAATTTCAAAGGCTACATCTGCAGCCTATTTCACCAAGAACAATCTCTTGGATTTCGGCAATGAGATCTCCGATGAGGAACTCAGTCGTAGTCTCGTACCGGAATCGGAGCGTCAGGTGAGCCTATACTCCGTCTCATCAGGGGTGGGACAAACGCAGTTGGCCAGTCAGATTCTGTTAAGTTGGAAACAATCAATTGCTGATTTCGATCCTTTCCGAACAGCTGTTGTGCTGCCTGACGAGAATCTGCTTTTGCCGATGTTGTATGCCGTTCCTTCCGATTTGGGAACGTTCAATGTGACGATGGGCTATAGCTTGAAGAGCACGCCTGTAGCAGCTTTTGTCGCTATGCTTGCAGCACTTCTGCAGTCGTGGCGTGAGAAGGAACGAACGTTCTATTTCCGACAGGTATTGCCCTTGCTGTCGCATAGTTTCGTACTTGGTGTTTCGGGCAAGGCAGCCCGTAGTTGTACCCAGGAAATCACCAAGCACAACTACTATCAGGTGCCGATTGACCTCTTCCAGCATGATGCATTTCTCCGCTTGATTTTCAAGCCAATCGATAGTGCTTCCGATGCTGTCAAATATATCGATGGTATCCTCGACCTCCTGATGAAGAAGGCTGCCGAAGATATCGAAGCACAAAATGAGGTCGAACCAGATGAAAATGGTCAGTATGAATTGGTACTCGATGCTCTAACCGATGTGCCAATTACCGATTCGAAGATCTTCACTGATACTGATTACGAGTTCCTTTACCACTATCGGAAGACTTTGCTCCAACTCGATCGTGAAATTCAGCGGCACAGCATTGGATTCACTTCGCAGACGTTATTTCTTCTGCTTGAAAAACTCGTAGCCGGCGTCAGCGTTCCTTTTTCGGGTGAACCGCTCAGCGGATTGCAGTTGATGGGAGTTCTCGAGACTCGCGCTTTGGATTTCGACAATGTGATTATCCTGTCGATGAACGAAGGCATTTTCCCTGCCAAGCCCGTGCAGAATACCTTCGTGCCTATGTCACTTCGCGATGCTTTCGGCATGCCTACACAGAAGCATCGTGACTCGGTCTTCGCCTACCATTTTTATCGTCTCATTGGACGAGCAAGCCGTTTGGCGATGATTTATGATAGTCGTACGGAAGGCATGCAGACAGGGGAGGAGAGTCGCTACGTCAAGCAATTGAGATTCTTGATGGGGCACGACGACCTGTTGGCTCAGACCGTTTCCGAAAACATCAGTGTCGTGAGTCCTTCGACTTTCGAAGTTCACAAGACAGAAGAAATTCTCAGACTTCTCAATCGTTGTCTTGAAGGTGGCGACCGTAACTTCTCGGCATCAGTGTTGAAGGACTATATCACTTGTCCGATGAAATTCTATCTGAGTTTCGTTCGTCAACTCAGCGAAGACGACGATGTGTCGGAAGGTGTCGATGCCGCCCAATTCGGTGACATCCTGCATCATGCCATTTGCAGCATATACGCAGGGCATGAAGGAAAAACTGTGCAGGCTTCAATGCTCGACAAGTATTTGGATTCCAATCGACGAGTCATCCAGGATTCTATACGCCAGGCATTCGATGAAGTGATGAACACGAAGGGCAGGGAACTTGAAGGGTATAACCTTCTCGTTTCGCATATTCTTGCCAATTATGTAAGAGAGACATTACGACACGACAAGGAAATTTGTCCATTCGAGTATTTGGCGGGTGAGCGAAAGCAAAATATTGATTTCCGGTTGACCGATGGCCGAGCAGTTCGCATCAAATGTATTTACGATCGTTTGGATCGTCCGCAATTCGGCAAAGCCATTCGTATTGTCGATTACAAGACCGGTAATTCTGTGCGAGGCGGTAAACTCATCTTCCCCTCAATCGAGGATTTCTTCAGCGAGGATGGTAAGGGCTCGAAGGAAGCATTCCAGGTGATGCTCTATTGCTTGTTGCTCGAACATGCAAAAACCGAAGACTTGAATCAATTGCATCTTGAAGAAGTGCCTAAGCATGTTGTGCCTCATCTTTACTTCGTACGCGATTTCCAGTCGAATGGAAAGACGAGCACGGTATTGAAAGTAAAACAGGACAGGCAGCCTCTGGAACTTGAGGAATTTGCACCTTATCGCGACGAATTCCAAAAGCGGCTCATCTCGCTGTTTGAGGAGATTTATGATCCCAAAATCCCCTTCACCCAATGCAAGGACACTAAACCCTGCGAATGGTGTGCCTTTGCTAACCTCTGCAAACGTATTTAATTAGTAAATAATGTCAAAGAACCCAACTCTATCAGACGATCAACTGACCAAGTTATTGAAGGATCCCGCCACTCGGCGCGATGCCTTCAGTCAGGTGATAAACCGATATCAGGAGCAGCTCTACTGGCAGATTCGAAAACTGGTGATCGACCACGAAGACTCGAGCGACGTGTTGCAGAACACCTTGCTGAAGGCTTGGCAGGCCCTGGACAATTTCCGAGGCGATTCCAAGTTGAGTACGTGGCTCTACACGATTGCCCACAACGAATCGCTGACCTTCCTGACCAAGCGTCAGGCCGAGCAAGAGCTTACCATCGACGATCCTGATGGCTATGTGATGGACACCCGTGAGGCTGACAAGTATTTCGATGGCGACGAGGCGCAACGACTACTCCTCGAGGCCATTGCTATGCTTCCCGCAAAGCAACGCGAAGTGTTCAATATGCGTTACTATGACGAACTGCCCTATGAGGACATTTCGAACATCACGGGAACCTCCGTCGGAGCCTTGAAGGCAAGTTACCATTTTGCCGTCGAGAAAATCTCCGCGTATTTCAAAAAAAATGAAATTTAAATTAAACCTTTGCCTATATTATTTGTCGAAAAGGCGTAAAAAGAATTTTCAGTAATTATGAAAGACAATAAGTTACATATCTTCATGGAGGATCCTGAGCTCCCCAAGCAGCTAAAGGATGCTCGTCGGAACCACGGCGGAATGACGGTTCCCGAGGATTTCTTCGCGCAGTTCGAGCGTAAGATGAACGCTGTCATCGACGCTGATATTGCAGCCAAGGAGGCCGAGAAGAAACCTTCCATCAAGGTTGAAAACCAGCAGTCGGTACTTAGTCCCAAGCGCTGGATCAAGGTTGCAGCCATGGTAGCCATGGTTGTCGCTGTTGGACTTGCTATCCAGTTCAAGTGGTTCGGACAAAACCAGATTGACTCCAACAATGTCAATCAGCTTGTCAACATCGAACAGGTGTCAAGCGAAGAGATGGAGAAAATTGAGATTCCTGAGCAGATCGAAGATGTGCTGATGGTATCGACCAACGATTATGATGCTTACGATATTTATTGCGGCTTATGAAAAGATTAGTATTGTTTTTTGTCTTGATATTGATCGTTCCTATGGCCGCTCTGGCACAGAATGATCGTCGGAATGATGGAGAGAATGGCCAGCGTCCATCGTTCGAAAGTTTTATGCGTACAAAGTGTGATATGGTGGTTCATGAACTTGGCCTCTCGCAAAAGGATAGTTCCCGCTTCATCCCCATCTATCAGGAACTCTTGAAGGAAAAGGCCGAGCTTTACAAGAAGTATGGCGGAGGACGACGCATTCGAATGAAAGTTGATATGGGCGAGTCGGTACCCGATACCACCTTGATGCGTGTAATCTATAATAATTCCCAGCTCCAGGTCGAAGACGCCCAACTTGAGCATCGCTACCTGCTTCGTCTTTCTGGCGTTCTTACTCCGATGCAACTCTATAAATTGCAGAATGCTGAACAAAAATTCAGAACGAGTATAATGCGCAGACCACAAAATCGAGGAAAATAGAGCAAAAAAGTTGTTATTCAACATAAAATTGACATTTTTTCGACCCCAACTCTTGGAGGGGTCGAATTTTTTTTGTATATTTGTCGCGTGTAATTGTGCATGTGCATTATTATTTTGCACATTGATTGACCGAAATTATTAACTAAGCTCTATTAACTTATAATAAACACTTACATGGTACTAGATTCTTTGACAAACAGTGCTAACTATGAGGCACTGAATCCCTATTTCAAAATGGCTTTCGACTATATAAAGAAGACGGATTGGAGTACGGTTGAGCCAGGCAAGATTTTGCTCGATGGAAAGAACTGCTTCATCAACGTCATCAACCAGGCAGGCAAGACACCCGAGGCTGCCAAGTTCGAAACCCACAACAACTACCTCGATATTCAGATCCCACTCGATGGCACTGAACTGATGGGCTTCATTCCCACCGATGAACTCAAGCTGCCCGATTCACCCTACAATCCCGAAAAGGACGTTACCAAGTACAGCGACAAGACCGACTGCCTTATTGTGGTTAAACCAATGCATTTTGCTATTTTCTGGCCTTGGGATGGACACCAGCCATGTGTCGGTGAAGGCAATTGGAAGAAACTCGTTGTCAAGATCAAACTCTAATTGTTTTTATTTTCCCAATAACGTATTCATCTAAATAATTAACAATATGAAAAAGACAACGGTCAAGAAGTCATCAACTTTCTTTAGCCCTACCAGCAAGGTCGTTCATGAAGTTGTCAAGACTCATGATCCTCTGGTAATCAACAAGTGGATGAATTCCTTGAAGCCCAATTCACTTAAGATGTTGCGCGACCTGCCTTATCTTAACGATTTCTCCGATGCCATTCTCGGCCGCTTCAAATATGCAGCGTGGAAGATGCACGAGATTACGCAGAATGTTGCCTCGCTCTCCGACCTTGCCGACGGCTACCTCTACTATGGCCTGCATCGCCAGAAAGATGGCACGTGGCGCTTCCGCGAATGGGCGCCCAATGCTACCGCCATCTATATCATCGGCGAGATGAACGACTGGCAGGAGAAGCCCGAGTATGCATGCCATCGACTTGAGAATGGCAACTGGGAGATAGAGCTGCCAGCCGATGCCATGCACCATGAAGAGCTCTATAAGCTTTCCGTCCACTGGAATGGCGGACAGGGCGAACGCATCCCCTCGTATGCACGCCGTGTGGTGCAGGATGAGCAGACCAAGATTTTCTCGGCCCAGGTGTGGGCACCGGCTCGTCCCTATCGTTTCCGCAACAAGATGTTCCGTCCGCAGGTCGATCCGCTTCTCATTTACGAATGCCACATCGGTATGGCTACCTCAGAAGAAAAGGTAGGAACATACGAGGAGTTCCGCGTGAACGTTCTGCCGCGTATTGCTCGACTTGGCTATACTGCCGTTCAGATCATGGCCATACAGGAGCATCCATACTATGGCTCATTCGGTTATCATGTATCGAACTTCTTTGCTGCCTCCAGCCGTTTCGGTACGCCCGACGAACTGAAGCACCTCATTGACGATGCCCACAATATGGGCCTTGCTGTCATCATGGATATTGTTCATTCGCATGCGGTAAAGAACGAACTTGAAGGTCTTGGCAATTTCTGTGGCGATCCTTGCCAGTATTTCCACAGTGGAGGTCGTCGTGAACACCCACAGTGGGACAGCCTCTGCTTCGACTATGCTCGTCCCGAGGTGATGCACTTCCTGCTTTCTAACTGCAAGTTCTGGCTCGATGAGTATCAGTTCGATGGTTTCCGCTTCGACGGTGTCGGCTCAATGCTCTACCTCGATCATCAGGGTGGTAGCGGTAATCTCTACGATTACTTCAGCCCCAATGTCGATGGTGATGCTCTCTGCTATGTAACCTTGGCCAATGCATTGATCCATGAGTTCAAGCCTTATGCAGTAACCATCGGCGAGGAAGTGAGTGGTATGCCTGGTCTTGCTGTTCCATTCGAGGATGGTGGTATCGGATTCAATTATCGTCTGCAGATGAATGTGCCCGACTATTGGATCAAACTGCTCAAGGAGCGTCGCGATGAGGATTGGAACACCACCGAAATCAAGTGGCAGTTGTGCGAAAGCGGCAACCTCATCAATTCGCCTGCCGGCAAGACTATCTCTTATGTGGAAAGTCACGACCAGGCACTCGTGGGCGACAAGACGATCATCTTCCGTCTTATCGACAGCGATATGTACTGGCACTTCAAGATTGGTGACGAAAACCTCACCGTCCATCGTGGCATTGCCCTGCACAAGATGATTCGTCTCATCACGCTTTCGACCATCAACGGTGGCTATCTCAACTTCATGGGCAATGAGTTCGGTCATCCCGAGTGGATTGACTTCCCGCGCGAAGGCAATGGTTGGTCCTACAAGTATGCCCGTCGTCAATGGGATCTGGTGGACAACGAAGACCTCAATTTCAAGTTCCTCAACCGCTGGGATATTGCCGAGAATCACCTCATCACTTCTGTGCTGAAGTTCAACGAGGCTCCATTTGTTGAAATTATGGACAATCGTGGTGATAAGGTTCTTGCATTCGAGCGTCGTCGTCTGCTCTTCGTCTTCAATTTCGATGGCGAGCGCAGTTACACCGACTATGGTCTGTTGGTCAAGAACGGACGATACGAACTCGTTCTCAACTCCGATGATCCACAGTTCGGCGGTTTTGGCAACGTCACAGCCGATGCACCTTATGAGACTGTACACGATCCTGCCTATGAGGAGGATGGCAAGGGCTGGCTGAAACTCTATCTCCCTGCACGTACAGCACTTGTGCTGAAGCGCAACATCTCGACCAAGTAAAATCACCCTATTATAGTTTACCCCGACAGCAATGCCGGGGTAATTTTTTTGCGGAAGTACTCTGACGGCCGACAGAGTGCTCTATCCGATAGCGGCATACCCAATCTTGGCCAAAAATGGTTATCCTCCGACAAGAAAAAGCACTCTGACGGCCGACAGAATGCTTTATCCGATAGCGGCATGCCCAATCTTGGCCAAGAATGGTTATTCTCCGACGAGAAAAAGTACTCTGACGGCCGACAGAATGCTTTATCCGATAGAGGTATGACCAATCTTGGCCAAGATTGGTCATACTAATGTTTGAAATGCAAGATTACGTCAGCGGGACATCCCACTTGCATTCATAGTCAAGGTTTTCGGGTCGCGAGCCTATCGTTTTGGCTGGAACACCTGCTACTACAGCAAAAGCGGGCACATCTTTCGTCACGACAGCCCCGGCACAAACCACTGCGCCTCGGCCGATGGTCACGCCTTGCAGAATGGTGGCTCCAACTCCTATCCAGGCATAGTCATCGATAACAATCGGCTTGAAGATGCCCTGGAAGTTGGGCGACTTGTAGTCATGACTTCCTGTCATGATGTTCACGCGATGCGAGATTGAGACACTCGAACCGATGGTGATGCCCCCACGTCCATCGAGTATGCATTGCGTGTTGACGTGGCTATGCTTTCCAATAGAGATAAGATTGGCATTCATAAAATAGTTTCGTCTCATGATGAAACTGCCTTCACCAATCTTCATGCCTGAAAGGCGCAGAAGGCATCTGCGCCACGACCAGAAGGGGATATGCGGGATGATCGAATTGACCATATATTCGAGAATAAGACTTCGTGAGAAATTGTAAATACAGGAATTCTTGAGCCAGACGACTGTAACGTTCTTGATAAAGTATTTTATAAATGGGAGTTTGTTGCTCACCCCCTGGCTGGTTATCCGGTAATTGTAGAGAAGGTTGCGATAGGGGTGATTGCTTGTGCCTTCTGCTCGGTAGGCTTCAATGAAGGTATCCGCCATCTGAAACTTGTATCCTTCTTGCCAAAGCCGATGAAGCATTTCCCAATCCAAGGCGTATCCCAATCTGTTTTCCTGACTGAAGTCGAAGAGATGAGCCTTATGCACTTCGCTGCGTATCAGGGCCGACCCGTGTCGGAAAGTAGGGGCAAATCGCAGCAGGCTGGTATCGGGTAAAGCCCGTATCTCATGATTCCATTCTGGATTAACCTCGATGCTATGCCCGAAGATGACGCTGCTCTCCGAATCGGCCTGCGCAATGGCGTCAGCCAACGAGGTGCTAGAAACGTAGGTGTCACCCGAATTGAGGATACTTATCCATTCGCCGTCAGCCATCTTGATGGCTTGGTTCATAGCATCATACATGCCTCGGTCGGGCAAACTGTGCCAATAGGAGAGTTGATCTTCAAAACTGCGTATTATTTCTGCGGTGCCATCGGTCGATGCTCCATCGAGCACTAGGTATTGCACCTCGACACCTATCTGTGCCAAGGCGCTTACGATGGTTTCGCCAATGTGCTGTTTGTCATTGCGTACCACGGTGATGATGGTCACGCGTGGCATCATAGTTCGAGCAGTTGTTTGATGAGAGGCAGCAGGTCACGTTTCATCATGGCATCGGTGAGAGAATGCTCGCCTTCAATGATGCGGAAATGCTCGTTGCCATATGCTTTCTTGAATTCCGCCTGGCAGTTGACTGTCGGGTCGTCCTTGCCAAACACACCCCAGATGAGCTTCTTGTCTTCGGGAGTGATGTTTTTGAGCGTCAGTTTGGTCTCTATTTCCTTGAATTCGGCTACCATCTTCTTGTCGACCTTGAACTGCTTCTGCCCGTCGGCGCGCTTGTTCTGAAACTCGACGTTCTTGCCCAAATGCTTGAAAGTGAGCAATCGGGCCATATGGAACGAGGGGTTGACACAGATGCGCAGATGACCGTGCAGTAGTTCGGTGTACATGCCACCCATCGAGGTGCCGATAATCAGATCGGGTTTCTCTTCTTCAATCACTTTCTTGATGAATGGAACAGCTTCGGCGGGAGAAACGGGGATGTCGGGCGAGACAACAGTGACCCCGTAGTCAGCGTAGAGGTGGTTGCGGAGATTGGTTGCCGTACCGGTAGAACCGGCAGACGAGAATCCGTGCAGATAAACTATTTTCTTCATTATTTATTACTTTGACGTTGCAAAGTTACGTATAATACCTCGTTTTAGCAAGACTTTTGTCCTAAATCTTTTGTCAAATGTCGGAAAATGATTATATTTGCACCGATAAAAGGGCATTTTATGCTCAAAAATACTAAAAGTTTCAAATCTCAAAATCGTATTTCGAAATGAGGATCGTAGATTTCTCAAAGACTAACACTGTGGTGAATAAGTTCATCTCTGAGTTGCGTGATGTTAATATCCAGACCGACAGAATGCGTTTTCGTCGAAACATCGAGCGTATCGGTGAAATTATGGCTTATGAGATCAGCAAGGAACTGACCTATCATGAAGAGGATATCACTTCTCCTCTTGGTATAGCTGAAGCCAATGTTCCATCCGACACTATCGTTGTAAGCGCTATTCTTCGTGCAGGTCTGCCGCTTCATCAGGGTGTCATCAATATCTTTGACGATGCCGAGAACGCCTTTGTCAGCGCTTATCGTCGATATGATGCCGACACAGACTTCAATTTCGATATTTCGATTGAGTATATCTCCGCTCCTTCGCTCGATGGCAAGGTACTCATCATTTGCGATCCTATGCTTGCCACCGGTTCGTCGATGCAACTTGCTTACGAGGCATTGTTGGCCAAGGGTACCCCGACGAAGGTCTTCATTTGCTCGGTAATCGCCAGCTGTGAAGCTCTCGACTACCTCAACGAAAATCTTCCCGAGGAAGCTATGCTTTATGTGGCTGCTGTCGATGATATGCTCGATCAACACAAGTACATTGTTCCAGGACTGGGTGATGCAGGAAACCTTGCCTTTGGAGAGAAAGAATAATTATGCGCAACGTTTCACGATTGATAGATTTTCAGCCCAAGTTCTTCAGTTGTCTGAAGAATTATGACAAGCAGAAGTTCAGCCAGGATGCTCTTGCCGGTGTGATAACTGGCATTGTGGCGCTACCTTTGGCCATCGCTTTCGGTATTGCTTCGGGCGTATCACCCCAAGAGGGAATCATCACTGCCATCGTGGCAGGATTCATCATTTCTCTGCTTGGAGGTAGTAAGGTGCAGATTGGAGGTCCAACCGGCGCCTTTATCGTTATTATCTACGGCATTGTCACCAATCCGGAGTTTGGCATCCTAGGTCTTACCATTGCCACGATTCTGGCGGGTGTCCTGCTTATATTGATGGGTGTTTTCAAGTTAGGTACGGTCATCAAGTTCATTCCTTATCCCATCATCATCGGATTCACGGCGGGCATTGCTCTGACTATCTTTACGACGCAGATGGGTGATGTCTTCGGCCTCAAGGAAACTGTCATTGACCCTGCTACAGGCGAGGTTGTAGTCGATCCCGATACCGGCCTAGCCGTGATGGCTCCACTCAAGACACCAGGTGACTTCATCGGCAAGTGGATCTGCTATTTCGAGCACTTCCAGACTTTCAATCTTTGGAACTTCTTCATCGCCATCCTTTCCATTCTGATCATCATTTTCTTCCCCAACTATGTCAAGAATGTTAAGGGCCTGAACAAGATTCCCGGTTCCCTTTATGCCATCATCTTCATGACGCTTCTCGTCCTGGCAATGAAGAACTTCTTGGGTATTGAGGGTATCGACACCATTGGCGACCGCTATCAGATTGAGTCGAAACTGCCTCAACTTGCCGTTCCGACCATTAGTTACGAGATGATTCACGACTTGATGCCTATTGCATTTACCATTGCTATCCTGGGTGCTATCGAGTCGCTGCTTTCTGCTGCTGTTGCCGACGGTGTGATTGGTGATCGTCATAACTCCAACACCGAACTTATCGGCCAGGGTGTTGCCAACATCCTATGCCCGATGTTCGGCGGAATCCCAGCAACCGGTGCCATTGCACGCACAATGACCAACATCAATAATGGTGGACGTACCCCTGTTGCAGGCATCGTCCATGCTATTGTTCTTCTGCTCATTCTGCTTGTTCTGATGCCTCTTGCCAACTATATCCCGATGGCATGTCTGGCAGGTGTTCTTGTTATTGTGGCGTACAATATGTCGGGTTGGCGTACTTGCCGTGCTTTGTTCAAGAGCCAGAAGTCGGATATAGCCGTGCTCGTGATCACTTTCCTGCTCACTGTCATCTTCGACCTGACCATTGCCATTGAGTTCGGTCTGATTCTTGCAGCATTGTTGCTCTTCCGTCGTGTGGCCGCCACCAGCCATGTCTCCTTGCTGCATGGTGAAGTACACATCGAGGACGACACCGACCTCGCTACGGGTAATCTCGAAGTCGATCACCTGCAGATTCCCGACAAGGTACAGGTTTATGAGATCGATGGTCCATTCTTCTTCGGCATTGCCAACAAGTTCGACGAACTTTCTGCAACTTCGATGTTCAAGAATCATTCGTATCCCGATGTGCGTATCATCCGTATGCGCAAGGTTCCGTTCATTGATGCTACCGGACTCCATAACCTTGAACTCTTTGTGCAAAAGAGCCATAAGGACAACATCCATGTCATCTTGTCGGGCGTTCGTCCAGAGGTGATGCGCGTGATCAAGAATACGTCGTTCTACGAGGAAGTGGGAGAGGCGAATATCTTCGACAACATCCTCTCTGCCTTGGCACGTGCTCGCGAAATCATCAACGATCCGCATACCCACCATCGCAAACATCAGAACAAGGCTCAATGATAGTCATCGAGGAAATCAAGGACAGGAAGGCGCTCAAACGATTCGTACAGTTTCAACTGGAATTGTATCGTGGCGTTGATGCTTTTGTTCCTCCGATGATTGAGTCCGAAATCGATTGTTTGGACCCCTCTAAGAATCCTGCCTTCGACTTTTGCGAAGCAGTTTTCTTCTTGGCTTCGCGTGATGGAAAGTTGGTGGGACGTGCTGCCGGCATCATCAATCGCCACTCCAATGAACGGGTAGGGAAGGAGCAATGCCGCTTCTGCTATCTTGATTTTATCGACGACGAAACCGTGAGTCGGGCTTTACTCGATAAGGTTTCGGAATGGGGCAGGAGCAAGGGAATGAAGGAAATCGTCGGACCATTGGGCTTAACTGATTTGGATTACGAAGGTTGTCTCGTCAAAGGCTTTGACCAACTTTGTACGTCAGCCGAACTCTATAACTACGACTACTATCCCATGCATTTCGAAGCGTATGGGATGAGGCCGGAAGCTTATTGGAACGAGTATCGGATGACGATGGTGAATGAAGTTCCGGAAAAACATCGTCGTGTGGCAGAAATATCCGCTCGTCGATATGGTTTACGTCCCTTGAAGTTCACCGACTCCAAGACGCTCGTCGAGCAGTATGGACATCGTATCTTCGAACTGTACAATCAGGCGTATTCCGAGATTTATGGTTTCACCCCGTTGACCGATCGGCAGATAGATTATTACATCAACCTCTATCTTCCTCAGGTTCGTCTCGACTTAATACGTCTTATTGTCGATAAGGACGACAATCTCCTGGCCTTTGGCATTGCTTGTCCTTCTCTAAGTAGAGCGCAGCAGAAAGCCAAAGGGAAGATGTGGCCGCTGGGATGGTTCTATCTTGCTCGTGCGATGTATCTTAACCCCGACAGTTTCTGGGGAAGATTATTCCATGGTGGCACCGACACATGTGACCTCCTGCTCATCGCTGTTCGACCCGATATGCAGGGCAAGGGTGTCAATGCGCTGCTCTTCACAGAACTCATTCCTCAATTCAAGGCCAATGGGTATAAATATGTAGAGTCGAACAACGAACTCGAAACAAACCATAAGGTCTCGAACCTGTGGGGCGATTTTGAAAAACGACTACACAAGCGACGCTGCACATTCATCAAGGATCTGTGAGATGAACATCCGATTCTTTGAGAAAACATATCAATATTTCGCCTCCCATCGTGGAAGGTTGTGGCTGCTGCTCTCTGTTGTGGTAGCCACACTTGTTATGCTTGTTTCTCGATTGGAATTCAAGGAGCAGATCACCGACTTCCTGCCTGTCGATGACGAATACAAGCAGGCGATGTCGATCTATCAAGAGGTGGCTGCTGGTGATAAGATTGTCTTGCAGTTCATCGATGAGAAGGCACTCTCGTCGAAGGCAGATCCTCACAAGTTGATAGCAGCGGTAGAGCATTTCGGAGACTTGCTTTCAGAGCGAGACACTGCCCGATGGGTAAGTGATTCCTGGCAGCCTCAGGTCGATGTGGAGCGTATCCTCGATGTTTTCGACTTTGTCTATGCCCATTTGCCTTATTATTTGGAGGAGCGGGACTATCAGACATTAGACTCGCTGATGGCATTGTCGCCCGACGCAGATTCAACCTATGTTGAGAAACGTCTTCATTGGATACGGCAACGTATGGCTTCTTCGTCGGGAACCTTCCTACAACCGATGCTGCAACACGATCCATTGGGGCTTGGTAATTGGGTCGCTGCTTCGCTTCGAGATTTCCAGCCAGAGATGGATCTGGTGAATATCGATGGCTATCTCTTTACTCCCGATACTTTGTGCTGTCTGGTCAATGTCACTTCACCTTTTGGAAGCAGCGAGAGTGCGGGCAATGCAGGTCTGATCGAGATGCTAGATAAAATAGGACAAGATGTACAAGTTGCCGACGGTGTGACTGTTCGTGCAACGGGGTCTCCGGTCATCGCAGTTGGCAATAGCACGCAGATTCGAAAAGACACGCTGTTTTCTGCTGTTTTGGCAATTCTGCTGATACTGGCGCTCCTGCTATATGCTTTCCGCAGTTTCAATCAATTGCTTTATATTCTGGTAACCATCGCTTTCGGTTTCCTTTTCGGTTTGGGGCTTATGCGTCTGGTTCATGCCGAGATATCACTGATTGTGGTGGGTATGACTTCTATCCTCATCGGCATAGCTGTCAATTATCCCTTGCATTTCCTTTGTCATAAGCAGGAGGGAGGCGATTGGCGTGAACTCGTTTCGCCACTTTTGATAGGTAATATCACGACAGTGGGTGCGTTCCTGGTTCTAATCCCACTAAAAGCCACAGCAACGCGCGACTTGGGAATCTTTGCTGCCTTGATGCTTGTCGGTACCATCTTGTTTACTCTTCTTATCCTTCCACATATGGTAGGAAACGTAGAAGCACGACGTCCTTATGGTGCAAACTATGAAGAAAAAACGACAAATGGTAGTCACAAGTCTGCACAACGATTCATTTTGGGAGGTGCCCTTCTCGTCTTGACACTATTATTTGGGTGGTTCAGTCTCGACACCAGTTTCGATACCGATTTGAATCACATCAACTATATGTCCGAGGAGCAACGTGCCGACTTTGCTCGTCTCACTGAGATGCAAGGACAGAAGGAAGATTGTGCAAACGTTTTCTTGCCTGTTGGTAGTTTGGCTGAACTTGAAGGTAAGACTCCTTTGCTTGAAAACCTTGTGGAGACGGGAAAGATTGCATCCTTGAAGAACCCTGCCGTTTTGCTCCCAAGTACGATGGTTCAGCAGAAACGTTTGGTTCTTTGGAACAATTATTGGCAAAGGCTCGAAAAAGAAGGACGATTCAGTTATTCGTCATTTCATAAGAAAGCCGTTGCAGCGGGATTTACTGACGAAGCTTTTGCACCCTTTGCAAGTCTTTTGGCCAAGACAACTGTTGACACCTGTCAAATTGGTGGTTTTGCGCCTTTGACAAACAATATCCTCACAGGACTTGTCCAGACAGAGTCGGGAAAGTTTGTGGCTCAACTTTCGGTTCCTTTGGAGCATGTGGAAGAAGTGGAGCGAATGACTGGAGGCTTTGATCTGCCAGGTCTCAATCGACGTGTTCTGAATACTTTGACTTCTGACTTCAACTACATTGGAATCGCCTGTTCGCTCATCGTCTTCCTCTTCTTGTGGATCAGTTTCGGCCGTATTGAACTGGCAGTCCTGGCTTTTCTGCCGATGCTTTTAGGATGGGTATGGATTTTGGGCATTATGCAGTTGCTGGACATTCGGTTTAATATTGTCAACATCATTCTCGCCACGTTCATCTTCGGCCAAGGGGATGATTATACGATATTCGTGGTGGATGGATTGATTGACGATTATCGACAGTCTGTCAGGATGGGACGAACTGTTCATCGAACTTTGATGAGTTATCGTCGCAGTATTCTGTTGTCGGCACTTATCATGTTCATCGGCATCGGCACGTTGATCGTGGCCAAACATCCGGCCTTGCATTCTTTGGCCGAGGTGACTATCATCGGTATGGGTGTAGTGGTACTTATGGCGTGGATAGTGCCTCCGCTTTTATTCGATTGGCTTGTCAGCCATGATAAATCTTTACGTGATTATATTATAAAAGGTAAATAAAATGAAAGAAAAAATTCGTATATTGCTCGAAGACCAGCTTCCATTGGTGGACCTTGATAGCGAAACACTCTATCAGGAACTTGATTCACTGGGAGTGACTACGATTCTGATGACTTTGTCCGACGAATTCGGCATTCTCTTGGACAGTCGAGATGCTACGCCAAAGAATCTGCGTAGCCTTGATTCGCTGGTGGCTTTGGTCGAATGCAAACTTGCCGAGAAGCAGTGAGATGGATTGATTATGTTGCAAAGGTCGTGGAGCGTTATCCCGACGATCCCGCTGTGATTTGTCATGGCGAGCAGTTGACTTATGCCCAGTTGTGGGAAGCAGTAGGGAAGGAGGCGCTCCGACTTCGCGACATTGAACATATTCAGGAAGGACAATATTATGTCCAGACCTGTACGCAGGACATCGCGTATGTAGTGCGTTTCCTAGCCCTTCATTTGATAGGAGCACGATGCGACATCCTTTATACGACAGGATCAACAGGCAAACCAAAGGCTGTGCTGCTGAGCGATGAAGGAATGATAGCCAATGGCGAGAATCTGATCAATGCGATGGGTTTTCATCACGGGTTGACCTTTGTGATATGCGGTCCTCTGGACCATTTTGGTCCATGGAGCAAGATGCTTCCCGTATTTATGACAGGAGGCACGCTGCATATTCTTGACGGATTGAAGGATTTGGATGCATTGTTCGATGCACTTCGACCAAGCACATTCGCTAATGTCGGGGCTAAATCAGCAACTTTCCTTGTGCCCAGTGCCATTCGTATGCTGCTGCAATTCAGTCGTGAACGCTTGACAGAGCTTGCAGACTGCATCGAATTCATCGAAACGGGTGCAGCTCCCATGGCTACTTCCGATATGCAGCAGTTGCGTGAGGTCTTACCGAATACGAGACTATATAACACTTATGCAAGCACCGAAACGGGCATTGTCTGTACTTATCCTTACCATCTGACGCAATCTATATTACAAGGTTGTGTCGGACCGACAATGAAACATTCCGAGGTTTCGATTGGACCTGATGGGGAAATCTGCGTGAGTGGTCCTATATTGATGGCGGGATATCTGAATGAAGATGCAGAAGGGAATATGCAACTTGAACCTGTTGGCAAAAGTTTTCAAACCACCGATCTGGGTTATTTGGATGAAGAAGGACGATTGTTCCTTACGGGACGTTCCAGCGAATTCATCAACATAGGAGGCTTGAAACTGAGTCCCGTTGAGGTGGAAGATGCCGCCATGGGCTTCGCAGGGATTCTTGACTGTCTTTGTATCCCGGTTTCCCATCCTGTGATGGGACAGGTTCCGAAGCTATTGATTGTACTTCAGGAAGGCGTGACACTCAACAAAAAGGAAATTGCCCGGTATTTAAAAGAAAAATTGACCGAAACCTGGAAGGTCCCGATCAACTATGAGGTGGTAGAGGAGATTCGTAAGATGCCGAATGGCAAGAAGAATCGCAAGAGTTACATCATGTGAAGTCCTGCCTTGATGAGGGCTTGGACTGACATTGTAGGATCCTTGGCAAGCAGCTTGCTGATAGCCTTCTGCGCATTGGCCTGCTGATACCCCAAAGCCATGAGTGCCTGGATTGCCTCGTCGCCATTCTCGTTGCTGGCAATGAGCACGCTTGAGTCCTTCGTAGCTGCACTGATACCCAATTTGCCCATTTTGTCGCGAAGGTCTACGATAATGCGTTGGGCTGTCTTTGTACCGATACCCTTGACATTCTTGAGTTGCCGGTCATTGCCGCTGCTCACTACGGCGACGAGTTCGTCGGGCGACAGGCTCGAGAGGATACAACGTGCTGTATTGGGACCTACGCCGCTCACGGTGATGAGCAGTTCGTAGAGTTCACGTTCCTGTTTCGACGAGAAGCCATAGAGAAGGTGCGCATCTTCGCGTATCGATTCACTGACATAAATCTTCTGCACCTGACCTTTCTTCAGGTGGTCGTAAGTATAGACGGAGATGGCACAGGCATAGCCTACACCATGACATTCGATGACTGCCATGGTCGGGTCAAGTTCTGTGATTTCTCCCTTAAGATATTCAATCATTTATTGCTGTAATTTCGTAAATACCTAATTATTTAGGTGCAAAGATAGCATTTATTTCTTTAAAATACAACTTTTTTTCTCCAAATACTGCAAAAATCGTTAATTTCTTTTTTTATGTGCAAATTATTTAATATCTTTGCACCAAATTTTCGAATAATATCACTTAACTATATATGAAAAAGTATCTATTTTTAGTTCTTTTCGCTGCCTTATCCCTTCCCGTCTTTGCTCAGATGACTTTGACGCTCGATAGTTGTCGAGCCATGGCACTTCGCAACAATAATCAGTTGAATGCCACCCGTCTCAAGCAAGATGTAGCCAAGGATGTACGCAAGGCTGCGCGCACCAACTATCTGCCCAAGATTGATGCAGTGGGCGGTTACGAATATTTCAACAAGCAGATCTCTTTGCTCAGCGATGCGCAAAAGGCTTCCTTCTCAAGCCTTGGCACCAATCTCAGCACATCTTTGGGTGCCAACCTTAGCACGTTGCTGACGGGCTTGGCACAGAATGGCCTCATCTCGCTCACCACGGCGCAGGATATGGGCACCATCTTCCAGAATCTTGGCCCTGGCCTGGCTCAGATGGGAGATGCCGTTGGTCAGAATATCGTGGATGCTTTCCACACCGATAACCGTAATATGTGGATGGGTTCCGTGATGGCTCGCCAGCCTATCTATATGGGTGGCGCGATTGTCGCTGCTAATAAGATGGCCGATATTGCCGAGAAGATTGCTGCGGATGATTTGCGTGGCATGACGCAGAATACGCTTTATGACATCGACAAGACCTATTGGCTTGTAGTTTCTCTGAAACAGAAGCAGCGTCTTGCGCTCAGTTATAGAGACCTCGTGACGAAGCTCGACGACGATGTGCACAAGATGATTGACCAAGGACTGGCAACTCGTGCCGATGGGCTGAAAGTTGATGTCAAAGTTAATGAGGCTGATATGCAACTTACCCAGGTGGAGGATGGTCTTACATTGTCGAAGATGCTGCTCTGTCAACTCTGTGGTATTCCTGCCACCAGTGATATTACTCTTGCCGATGAGGATAATGAAATGTTGAATCTCGTTGATGAGACTGCCGGACTCGAAGGCCTTTCGCCCGACAATCGTCCCGAACTCAATATGCTGGAACATGCAGTGGAACTTGGCAAACAGAGTACTAACCTTACCCGTGCCGCATTCCTGCCTCATATTGCTTTGACAGGCGGTTACATCGTTTCCAATCCAAATGTGTTCAATGGCTTCGAAAAGAAGTTCGCAGGCGTTTGGAATGTAGGTGTCCTTGTACAGGTTCCCGTTTGGAACTGGTTTGAAGGCGTCTACAAGGTTCGTGCCAGCAAGACGGCTACCAACATTGCTCGTCTGGAACTCGATGATGCCCGTGAAAAGATTGATCTGCAGGTGGAGCAAAGCCGATTCAAGGTGGATGAGGCCAAGAAGCGTCTGCAGATGGCTACCCGCAATGTTGCCAATGCCGAAGAAAACCTGCGTTGCGCCAACGTCGGTTTCCGCGAGGGTGTGATGGAGAGTACCGAAGTGATGGCTGCACAGACAGCCTGGCAGCTCGCCAAGTCGCAGCTCATCGATGCTGAGATTGACGTGAAGCTTGCCCAGGTCAATCTACGCAAGGCGCTCGGCGTGCTATATTGATTTCTCAGAATACTCTGATTACTCCGAGAACTCCGAATACTCCGATAAAAGAATAAAATAACAAAAAATACATTATGACAGAAAATAGAGAACACAACAACATCCTGCTGGCCGTCTTCGGCCTTCTGGCAGTAGTAGTAATTATTGGCCTCATTGGCTTCTTCACACTTGGTAGGAGCGAGGACATCATCCAAGGAGAGGTCGAGGTTTCTGAATTCCGTGTTTCGAGCAAGCTTCCCGGCCGTGTGCTCGACATCCGTGTCGAAGAAGGCCAGTATGTGAACGTAGGCGATACGCTCGTGATTCTTGAAGTGCCTGAGGCAACCGCTCAGCAGAAGGTAGCCCAGGCTACCGAGGGTGCAGCAGCAGCTTTGAGTGAGATGGCACAGATTGGTGCTCGTGCAGAAACCATCCAGGGCGCTTTCCAAGTGTATCAGGCAGCTAAGGCAGCCAGCGAAATCACCGAGAAGACCTACAAGCGCGTGCAGAATCTTTTCGACGAAGGCGTAGTCAGCGCTCAAAAGCGAGATGAGGCATATGCCGCATATCAAGCTGCAAAGGCACAAGTTGAGGCTGCCAAGAGCCAGTATGATATGGCCAAGAATGGTTTGCGCAGTCAGGAGAAGCAGGCTGCTCGCAAACAGGTGGAGGCAGCCCAGGGTGCCGTCGATTTGATTAACTCGATGCTTCGCGAGACCGTTCAGGTTGCAACTGTTGCCGGAGAGGTCAGCGCCATCTATCCTATGGAGGGTGAACTTGTTGGATTAGGTTCTCCTATTATGACCATTTCGATGATGGATGATATGTGGGGCATCTTCAATGTTCGTGAAGACCAACTCAACGGCTTGAAGGTAGGTGATGTGAAGACTGCTTACATTCCAGCATTCAAGAAAGAGCTACAGTTTAAGGTGACGCACATGAAGGACGAAGGTTCATTTGCCACATGGAAGGCTACAAAGTCGAGTGGGCAATATGACCTCAAGACCTTCGAGGTTAAGGCTAAGCCTATGGAGAAACTCGAAGGACTGCGTCCCGGAATGAGTCTCATTGTAAAGGATTAAAATGAACAAGCTTACGCGAATCATACACATTGCGGGTCGCGAATGCCGTATCCTGGTTTTCAAGAACCCCATCTACATCTTCTGTATGGTTGTGATACCCATCGCTGTCATCTTCTTTATGACATCGGTGCTGAGTGCAGGCCAGGCAGTGGATTTGCCGGTGGGTGTGGTTGACCAGGATAATACAGCTACGTCGCGTCAGCTTATCCGTACACTTGACAGTTTCCAGACTTCGCACGTCGTGGGACATTATGCCAACGTGAATGATGCACGCAATGCCATCCAGCGCGGAGATATCTATGCCTTCCTCTATATACCTGAGGGAACCTCCGGCGGACTGTCGTTGTCGCGTCAACCCAAGATTTCGTTCTACTATAACAGCGCATACATGCTGGCTGGTTCCTCCACGTTCCGTGACCTCAAGACTGTTGCAACCTTGGGATCGGCGGGTGTAGGACAGCAGAAGCTTTCGGCTATTGGAAAGACGGAACACGAGATACGTGCTTTCCTACAGCCAATCTCGGTGGATCTTCATATGGTGAACAATCCTTGGTCCAACTACAACATCTATCTTTCTTCGACGCTCATTCCAGGCTTGCTGATGCTGATGATCTTCCTCATCTCAGCATATTCCATCGGAACGGAATTAAAGTTCGGCACGTCGCACGAATGGATGCGTATGGCAGATGGTGATCCTTGGGTGGCAGTAATCGGCAAGATGATTCCGCAGACGATTGTCTTTCTGCTTATTTTCTATGGCTTCGAGTTCTACATCTACTATGTGCTCGACTTCCCGCATCCAGGTGGCGTATGGCCAATTCTCTTGCTTGGGTTCATTTCGGTTGTCGCTTCTCAAAGCTTTGGCGTCTTCCTCTTCGGTCTGGCACCTTCGCTTCGAATGTCGATGACGTTGTGTTGCTTGTTGGCCATGCTTGGAATCAGTATGGCGGGAGCTACGTACCCTGTGTTTGCGATGGATGGTGCATTGCAGTTGTTGTCGTGGATCTTCCCATTGCGTCATTATTATATGATCTATCAGATCAATATATTCAACGGATTCCCGCTCCTATACGCTTGGCCTTATTGGGCGATGCTCATCGTCTTTATGATGTTGCCGCTTTTCGTCATGCGCAACATCTATAGGGCTATGCTTGTGTATAAGTATATTCCGTGATTATTATCCGAATATTCCGAAATCTCCGACTATTCAGAATATTCCGATTACTCCGATTAATAATAACAATGAAATTAGATAAACTAAAGCGAACGATCAAGGAGGGCCTCCAAGACATGTCGGTCATCTGGGCGAACGAAATGAAGATGACTGTCAAGGATGAAGCTGTGCTTATCTTCTTCCTGCTCGCTTCCACCGTCTATCCATTGCTCTATTCATGGATTTACAATAATGAGGTGGTGCGTGAGGTGCCGGTTGCCGTGGTTGACTATAGTCATTCGGCCGAGAGCCGCCAGTTCATCCGTCTGTGCAATGCTTCGCCCGATGTCAAGGTGGCTTGGTATTGCACAAACCTCACCGAGGCCAAGGACCTGGTAGGCCGTCAGCAGGCCAAGGGTGTGCTCTATTTCCCTTCCGATTTCGATACCAAAATCCATCGCGGCGAACAGGCTCACGTCAGTGTCTTCTGCGACATGAGTCTGATGTTGACCTATAAGGCCATCTACCAGACGGCGCAAGCCGTGTCATCACAGATGGGGTCGGCCGTGCAGCTTGCCAGTTCTTCGGGATTCACCGATCGTGATGACGAGGTGACAGTTCGGCCTCTCGAATTCGACGAAGTGTCGATTTTCAATCCTGCGGTAGGCTATGGCACCTTCCTTCTTCCTGCGGTTCTTATACTTGTTATCCAGCAGACTCTGCTTTTGGGCATTGGACTGGCAGCTGGTACCAATCGCGAGAACAATCGTTATGGCGAGTTGATTCCTATCGACCAGCATTATCGTGGCTTGTTCCGTATCGTCATTGGCAAAGCTCTCTGCTATTTTATGATCTATGCCTTGGTGGCTGCTTACCTCACCATGATCCTACCTACGTTGTTCCACTTCCCTCTGTTGGGTTCATTGCGGTCGCTGGTCGGACTGATGGTGCCCTACATTCTTGCCTGC
Source organism: Bacteroidales bacterium (assembly GCA_045545875.1). Taxonomy (GTDB): domain Bacteria; phylum Bacteroidota; class Bacteroidia; order Bacteroidales; family UBA3663; genus Liminaster. The sequence continues at coordinate 10,038 of JAZQBS010000151.1, read as the reverse complement.
ATCTTCTTCGGCATCACTCTGTCGTGCCTGGTGCGCTATCGCGAGAACGTCATGCTTTTGGTGGTTGTCACTTCGCTTCCCTTCTTGTTCCTTTCTGGCATCTCGTGGCCTTCGGAAGGCATTCCTGCGTTTTGGAAAGGTGTCTCGTGGCTTCTCCCCAGTACGTTCGGCGTGAAAGGATACATTGCTGTCAACAGTATGGGAGCCACGCTTCAGGATATCAGCCATGAGTATTTTGCTCTTTGGGCTCAGTCACTCATCTACTTCTTCACTTCTTGTCTCTTCTACAAAGTGCAGATTGATAGGGCAATCAAGCAACAGGATGTTGCTGAAGTATAGATGTTCTTACCCCTATGGTTTATAATAAAATCCTTGAGCATATGGCTTAAGGATTTTTTATTTTTGTTGAGGGCATCATGTCCTATGTCGATGCTGATTTGCAGTCAATCATGATTCATCAATTACTCTTTTCTTAAAATTTCAGGCTCATCTATAATGGTGAACTTGTAATTATATTTGATAATACAAGTCTGAGAAAATAACCTGACATAATCAAAAAAGCATTTCCAAAGTTGTATTTTATTCATTTCTTGGCCATAGATTTGGAGATTACTTGTAAAGTTGTTATCTTTACAACATAATTCAATTATTATTATAAGAAAACATATAATTCTGCAAATACTATGGATATTGAAAGAATCAAACTGATGGAGGAGCGTTTCGACCGTGTGTCGGATGCTGTGAAGAGGATGTCGGAAGCACTTGAGGCTTATCGTTCCGAACAAGACGAACTTTCGATCTTGAATTCTTATTATGGCAGCGACGAATGGAAACAAGACTTCGCTGACGACGAGGCCGGGCTTTTGCCCAAAGACCTTAAACGAGGTGTACTGTCTGAAGACGGTGTATGGGATGTGATGAGTGAGAATCAAGTTCTGTTGGTACAGATGAGGGAGCTGTTAAGAACAACAGCTTTTGATATCTCACAAGAATAAGGCTTTATTATGATAATAAAAACAATGCGTGCCTGGATTATTCGTCCAAGCACGCATTGTTTATAGGGAAGGTGCGGTTTTAGAGTGTCACACCGTTCTTGAAGATCGAGATCTCGTGGATGCCGGCAACTTCATTGTGGGTGTATTCGCCATTGGCGACGCGGATAATCTTGTCAGTAAAGTCCTTTACCACTTCGTCCATGGTCTTGTCTTCTACTAAGACACCGGCATTGAAGTCGATCCAATTGGGCTTGCGCTGATAGAGACCCGAGTTCGTGCTGACCTTCATGGTCGGAACGAAGGTGCCGAATGGTGTGCCACGACCTGTGGTGAAGAGTACAATCTGGCATCCGGCAGCAGCCAATGCGGTGGCTGCAACGAGGTCGTTACCTGGGGCAGAGAGCAGGTTGAGGCCATTGTTCTTGAGACGATCGCCATACTCCATCACACCGCAAATAACAGAACTTCCTGACTTCTGGGTGCAACCGAGTGCTTTCTCTTCGAGTGTCGAGATACCACCGGCCTTGTTGCCTGGTGAAGGATTCTCACCGCAAGGCTCACCATGCGAGAGGAAGTAGTTCTTGAAGTTGTTGATGAGTGATACGGTTTCGTCGAGCAGTTCGTCACTGCCACAGCGTTCCATCAGGATTGTCTCGGCACCGAACATCTCGGGAACCTCAGTGAGGATGGTGGTGCCACCCTGCTTCTCGCAGAGGAAGTCGGAGAATGCACCAAGGAGCGGATTGGCTGTGATGCCCGAGAAGCCATCCGAACCACCGCACTTAAGGCCGATACGCAGTTTGCTTGCAGGTACGGTCTGACGCTTGTCCTGCTGTGCCTTCTTGACGAGTTCGGTGAGGAGATTGACACCATAAGGTACTTCATCGCCCTGAACTTCCTGGCAGATCATGAACTTCACACGGTCCTTGTTGTAGTCGCCGCAGAACTCCTCGAAGATGCGAGGCTGGTTGTTCTCGCAACCAAGACCTACTACGAGAATGGCACCTGCATTAGGATGGTGTACCATGTCGCGCAGGATCTTCTTGGTATTCTCGTGGTCTTCGCTCAACTGTGAGCAGCCATAATTGTGCGGGAAGTTGAAGATGCCGTCGATGCCTTCAATCTTGTCACCACCAAAAGCGGCACGAGTCTTCTCGACAATCTGCTTGATGATGCCGTTGACACAACCTACGGTAGGGATGACCCAAACTTCGTTGCGGATGCCGACCTGACCATCGGGACGAACATAGCCCTCAAAGGTTAATTGTGGGCCGGATGGCTCCTTGCGCTTCATACCCTTGATGCGGATATTGCTATAATCGAGCGTGCCGGCAAGGTTGGTCTTGATATCCTCGTGATCGAGATAGGAACCCTGCTTGATGGCATGACGAGCATGGCCGATGGGGAAGCCGTACTTGATGATGTTCTCGCCTTCAGCAAAGTCCTTGAGTGCGCACTTGTGACCTGCGGGAATGTCGGTAATAAGGGTAATCTGCTGACCGTCAACATCGACAACTGTACCTTTCTTCAAAGGCTGGAGAGCTACGAAAACGTTGTCGGCAGGATTGATTTTCAGGAATTGTTTCACTTTTGAATTAGGATTAGATGATGTACTAATAGAAAGGAAAATAGGACAATTTACGAGCGTGGTTTAAGGATAAGCCAGGGCAGGTAAATTGTCCTAAAAAGATTATTAGAGGATACCCTTTACGGTTTCGAGCATACCCTTAGCCTGGATCTGGTTCAGGAAGTCGGTAACCATATCGGTCATGCCGGGAATCTCATTGAGGTTGCCCTGCTCTTTCCAGATAAGATCCACAGCGCCAAGTACGCCTTCAGCCACCTTGCGGGTGTCGCCGGTTGCCCAGAGGTTGGTGAGCAGATCCATGATCTCTTGTGCATCGTTGGGCTGGATTGGAGCACCATCGGCACGTACACCACCCTTATAATAGGTGATGATGGCGGCAAGACCAAGCACGAGGCCCTTAGGCAGTTCGCCCTTGCGCTCGAGATAAATCTTCACGCCGGGGAGATCGCGAGTCTGGTACTTGGGGAATGAGTTGAGCATAATGCTGGTCACCTGATGATCGACGTATGGGTTGTCGAAGCGCTCCAGGACGTCGGCAGCGAACTGCTTCAGCTCTTCCATTGGCAGGTTGAGGGTCTGCATGAGCTCATCGAACTGAACCTTGTGGATATACTTGCTGATGACTGGATGATGGCAGGCATCGCGCACAATGTTTACGCCACTGAGATAAGCGACAGGGGAGAGGACGGTGTGAGGACCATTGAGGAGGGTAACCTTTCTCTCATGATAGGGAGCCTCGCTCTCAGCGATGAGCACGTGGAGACCGGCCTTCTCGGCGGGGAATTCCTTGCGCAGGGCAGCACATGTCATGTTGGTAGGACGCTCGATTACCCAGAGGTGGAATATTTCTGCCTGGATCATCAGGTTGTCGGCATAACCGGCACGCTTCTGCAGCTTGGCGATGTCCTTGCGTGGGAAGCCGGGAACGATGCGGTCAACGAGGGTAGCGCAAACGTAGCAGTACTTGTTGAACCACTTCTTGAAGCCTGCATAGTCCTTGCCGAAGTCATCCTTCCAGAGCTCGATGTACTTCTCAATGCAATCCTTGAGGTGATGTCCGTTGAGGAAGATTAGCTCGCAAGGCATAATGATGAGGCCCTTCTTTGGGTTGCCCTTGAAGGTCTTGAAGCGACGGAAGAGGAGCTGGGTGAGCTTGCCGGGATAAGAAGATGCAGGAGCATCGGAGAACTTACAGTTGGGATCGAAAGCGATACCAGCCTCGGTGGTGTTGGAGATGACGAAACGGATGTCCGGCTGATCTGCCAAAGCCATGAATGCAGCATTCTGGCTGTATGGGTTGAGAGCGCGGCTGATGACATCCACACGGTCGAGGGTATCAACGGGCTTGCCGTTCTGACGGCCCTGCAGGTTGACGTGATAGAGGCAGTCCTGGCCATTGAGCCACTCCACCATACCGCGTTCGATTGGCTGAACGACAACAACAGAAGCGTTGAAGTCGGTCTTCTTGTTCATATTCCAGATGATCCAATCTACAAATGCACGGAGGAAGTTACCTTCACCAAACTGGATGATTTTCTCGGGAGCCACGCTCTTGGGCGCGGTCTGCTTGTTTAAAGCTTTCATGTCGTTTTTGAATAATGATTAAAGTTAGTATGTTAGGTTTATAATGCATGTTTATTTCAAAAATCGCTCAAAAAACAGAGCAATAACATGTAAAATTCTTTGCAAATATACTAATTTTATTTTTTAATCAAAAAAAAAACATAAAATTTTTGCTTTAATTAAAAAAAAAACGTATCTTCGCCCCATGAAATTAGCAAAAACACTACAAATTTTGCAGATTTCGCTAATGAAAACCTAAGCGTACGACTATAGTACACTAAGAATAGTTAATGATAAAAAACTCCTCTAATCGGGTTTCATCTTATACAAACACAATAAACACTATTTCACAATGAAAGCATTTTTGGATGAGAACTTCTTGCTGCAAACCGAAACTGCACAGAAGCTTTATCACGAGCATGCGGCTAAAATGCCGATTATCGATTATCACTGTCACCTCATTCCTCAGATGGTAGCCGAAAACAAGCGTTTCGAGTCTATCGCACAGATCTGGCTCATGGGCGATCACTACAAGTGGCGTGCCATGCGCAGCAACGGTGTTGACGAGCGTTTCTGCACCGGCAAAGACACTACCGACTGGGAGAAGTTCGAGAAGTGGGCAGAGACAGTTCCCTACACTTTCCGTAATCCTCTTTATCATTGGACCCACTTGGAGCTCAAGACAGCTTTCGGCATCACCGAGACCTTGAACCCAACCAATGCTCGCGCCATCTACGACAAGTGCAACGAACTTATTGCTACCGACCCCAAGTTCACTCCTCGTGGACTTATGAAGCATTATAATGTAAAGGTTGTCTGCACCACCGACGATCCTGCTGATTCTCTCGAATGGCACAAGATTGTTGCTGCCGACCCAACTGCCGAGACTCGTATGCTGCCAACATGGCGTCCCGATGCCGGTATGAACATCGAGGCTGCTACCTGGAAGGCTTACATCGAGAAGCTCGAGAAGGTGAGCGGTGTTGAGATCAAGAAGTTCGCCGACCTCGTTGATGCACTTCAGAAGCGCCACGACTTCTTTGCCGAGATGGGCTGCCGCCTGTCTGACCACGGCATTGAGGAGTTCTATGACGAGCCTTACACCGATGCTGAGATTGATGCCATCCTCGACAAGGCTTTGGCTGGCAAGTGCCTTACTGTCGAAGAGACACGCAAGTACAAGCACGCCTACCTCAAGGAGCAGGGCAAGATGGACTATGCTTCGGGCTGGGCACAGCAGTACCACTACGGCGCTATCCGCAACAACAACAGCAAGATGTTTGCCAAGTTGGGCGCTGACACAGGTTTCGACTCCATCGGCGAGTTCACAACCGCTAAGGCCATGAGCCACTTCCTTGACGAACTCAATGCAGAAGGCAAGCTCGCCAAGACGATCCTCTACAACCTCAATCCTTGCGCCAACGAAGTTATTGCCACCATGCTTGGCAACTTCCAGGATGGTTCTGTCCCCGGCAAGATCCAGTTCGGTTCGGGCTGGTGGTTCCTCGATCAGAAGGATGGTATGGAGAAGCAGATGAATGCCCTTTCGGTTCTCGGCCTGCTCAGCCGCTTCGTCGGCATGCTCACCGACTCTCGTTCGTTCCTGTCTTATCCTCGTCACGAGTACTTCCGTCGCACCCTCTGCAACCTCCTCGGCAACGACATCGAGAACGGCCTCGTTCCATACGTTGGTTATGAGAAGGACCGCTTGAACCAGATGGTTGAGGACATTTGCTACAACAATGCCAACAACTATTTCAAATTCTAATTTTTAATACACATTATTAATAACCAATAATTCATTTTCAAACAATGGGAAAGATCATCACCCTTGGCGAAATCATGCTTCGCCTTTCTCCTAACGGCCAGGACCGTTTCATTCAGACCGACGTATTCCGTATCATCCCCGGTGGTGGCGAGGCTAATGTAGCCGTAAGCTGCGCCAACTATGGTCATGATGCATATCTCGTAACCAAGCTGCCAAAGCACGAGATCGGCCAGATTGCCGTTAACTCTCTTCGTCGCTATGGTGTCAACACCAAGTACATCGCTCGTGGCGGTGACCGTGTAGGTCTCTACTATTGCGAGACTGGTGCTTCGATGCGTCCTTCAAAGGTTATCTACGACCGCGCTCATTCTGCTATCGCTGAGGCTGATCCTTCAGACTTCAACTTCGACGAGATCATGGAAGGCGCTGACTGGTTCCACTGGTCGGGCATTACCCCAGCCATCTCCGACAAGGCTGCCGAGCTCACCAAGCTTGCTTGCGAGGCTGCCAAGCGTCATGGCGTTACCGTATCGGTTGACCTCAACTTCCGCAAGAAACTATGGACTTCCGAGAAGGCTATCTCTATCATGCGTCCATTGATGAAGTATGTCGATGTCTGCATCGGCAACGAGGAGGACGCTGAGCTTTGCCTCGGCTTCAAGCCAGATGCTGACGTTGAAGGCGGTGAGACCAATGCTGCCGGCTACGAGGGCATCTTCAAGCAGATGAAGGAGGAGTTCGGATTCAAGTATGTTGTTTCGACCCTTCGTGAGTCGTTCAGCGCTACTTTCAATGGCTGGAAGGCCCTTATCTATGACGGCAAGGAGTTCTATCAGTCGAAGCGTTACGAGATCAACCCAATCATCGACCGTGTAGGTGGTGGCGACAGCTTCTCTGGTGGCCTTATCCATGGCCTTCTCACCAAGCCAACCCAGGGCGAGGCTCTCGAGTTCGCAGTTGCAGCTTCTGCTCTCAAGCACACCATCAATGGTGACTACAACCTCGTAAGCGAGGCTGAGGTTGCATCTCTTGCAGGCGGCAACGCAAGCGGCCGTGTTCAGCGTTAATACATTAATTTATATTACTGATTTACGATTGGCTCAGGCCTTTCGTAAATCAGTAGTTTAATAATTTTTCCATTTATTTTTATCATGGCAAGATTTGATAAGTTTCAGGTGATGGCCAAGATCGGTGCCGCACCAATGGTTCCTGTATTCTACAACAAGGATGTCGAGATTTGCAAGAATGTTGTAAAGGCTTGCTACGAAGGTGGTGTTCGTGCTTTCGAGTTCACCAATCGTGGCGACTTTGCACATGAGGTATTCGGCGAGCTCAACAAGTGGGCTGCCACTGAGTGCCCCGACTTGGCTCTTGGCGTTGGTTCGGTTGTCGATGCTCCTACAGCTGCTCTCTATATCCAGCTCGGTGCTTGCTTCGTTGTAGGTCCTCTCTTCAATCCTGATATTGCTCCCGTCTGCAATCGTCGTAGCGTTTGCTACTGCCCAGGTTGTGTAACTCCTTCCGAGATCGGCAAGGCTCAGGAACTCGGCTGCGAGTTCACCAAAATCTTCCCAGGTGATGTTGTAGGTCCAAACCTCGTGAAGGGTCTGCTCGCTCCAATGCCTTGGTCGAAGATTATGGTTACCGGTGGCGTTTCTCCCGATGCTGACAACCTGAAGAAGTGGTTCGACGCTGGCGTTTACTGCGTAGGTATGGGTTCGAAGCTCTTCCCGAAGGACAAGGTTGCTGCTGGCGACTGGGCATACGTTACCAATAAGTGCAAGGAGTGCTTTGAGGTTATCGCATCGTTCAAAAAGTGATTTCCCTTTTTAAGAGATTCTAAGGGATTTTTAGGGATATTAAGGGATATTAAGGACGAATGTTTTCCACATCCCAAATCACCCCAAGAAGGTAATGTCCCTTAAATTCCCTTAGAATCCCTTCAAATCCTTTAATATCCAAAATATTATATCATCTATGGGAAATCCACAAGAAAAGAAAACAAATTGGCGCTGGTATCTCTGTGTCCTCTTGTTCGTGGCTACCACCGTGAATTATCTGGACCGTCAGGTACTTTCGATGACCTGGAAGGAGTTCATCGCACCTGAGTTCCACTGGACCGATAGCGATTACGGCACAATCACTGGTATCTTCTCCATCATCTATGCTGTTGCTTGTCTCTTTGCTGGTAAGTTCATCGACTGGATGGGCACCAAGAAGGGTTATCTTTGGGCAATTGGCGTATGGAGCCTTGGTGCATGTTTGCACGCTGGCTGCGGATGGGTTACCATGAAGTATGTGGGCCTTGCCGACGTTGAAGCACTTCGTGCCGTTCAGGCTGGCTCCGACCTGGCTGTTGCCATCGCTACCGTTTCGGTTTACCTCTTCCTCTTCTGCCGTACTGTCCTTGCCATGGGCGAGGCTGGCAACTTCCCGGCTGCCATCAAGGTTACTGCCGAGTACTTCCCGAAGAAGGACCGTGCTTTTGCAACCTCTATCTTCAATGCCGGTGCTTCGGTAGGTGCTCTTGCAGCTCCTCTTACCATCCCTGCATTGGCTAAGGCCTGGGGTTGGGAAATGGCATTCATCATCATCGGTGGTCTTGGCTTCATCTGGATGTTCTTCTGGGCATTCATGTACGACAAGCCTGAGAAGTCCAGCCATGTGAATGCTGCCGAGCTCGACTACATCCAGCAGGACGATGCTGCCGAAGCAGCTGCTGCAGCCGAGGCTGCTGCCACTACTGCCGAGGAGCCTTCGATTGGCTTGCTTGAGACCCTCAAGTTCAAGCAGACCTGGGCATTCATCTTCGGTAAGTTCCTGACCGATGGTGTTTGGTGGTTCTTCCTCTTCTGGGCACCCGCTTACTTCCAGGATCAGTTTGGTTACAAGGCTTCGTCGGGCATGGGTCAGGCACTCATCTTCACGTTGTACTTCATCGTTACGTTCCTCTCCATCTATGGTGGCTATCTGCCAAAGCTCTTCGTCGAGAAGAAGGGTATGGAGCCTTATTCGGGACGTATGCGTGCAATGTTGATCTTTGCATTCTTCCCCATCTTCGCCCTCTTTGCCCAGCCTCTTGGCTCTTATAGCGCTTGGTGGCCGGCAATTATCATCGGTTTGGCAGGTGCTGGTCACCAGGCTTGGTCGGCCAACCTTTATTCAACCGTTGGTGATATGTTCCCGAAGTCTTGCGTCGCTACCATTACAGGTATCGGCCAGATGATGGGTGGTTTCGGATCGTTCTGCATCAACAAGGGTTCTGGCGAACTCTTCGACTATGCGGCTGGTCAGGGTGCTGCTTTCACCTTCTTTGGTTTCGAAGGCAAGCCCGCTGCCTACATGATCGTATTCTGCATCTGCGCAGTTGCATATCTCATCGCCTGGAACATCATGCATGCACTTGTTCCTAAGTACAAGAAGATTGAACTCTAACGTACTTTTTCAGGTATTTTTAATCAAAACCACCCGTATGTTCAGCATTTTCGGGTGGTTTTGTTTTATTTTTTCATCATTTTTTTCTTGTTTTTTTGTGCAAATTCTTCAAAATACCAAAAAGTGGGTATTGAATGAACGCCAAATTTGCCCTACCTTTGCAGCGTCAAAAATGATAATTTGTTTTATATCATAATAAATAGTTTAAGAAGAAATAGTTGGTACTAATAGAAGTGCAAATGGGCCGCGCGTGAGCGTAGCCCTTTTTGTTGCTATTCTATTCATTAATTATTTTTTGAAAATCTCCACGAAAAGTTTGCAACATTCATAAAAAAGCACTATCTTTGCCCCCGAAATACATATATTAATACGCACACGCATACGACATGAAAGCGAAATCTGTATTGTTGTCTATGGTTATGGCATTGTCAGGCTCTATTTGCTTAGCAGAGCCTGTGCATATTTATGCTTCTCCCGATGGATTATCACCACACGAGGCGCTTCGTGAAGCTCGCGAAATGCGACGTCTGCATAATGTCGGGGCTTATGACACGCTATATATTCATCTTGCCGAGGGAACCTATTATCTTGGTGAGACGTTGTTCGTGCGACCCGAGGATAGTGGTACGCCATCGTCGCCTACGGTTATCGTGGGTGCTGAAGGAGGAAAATCGGTCTTGAGCGGAGGT
>JAZQBS010000150.1:0-10420 GCA_045545875.1 Bacteroidales bacterium | reverse complement strand
CATCTTCTCACCCGTCTCACCGTTCTTGGGAAGTTTCGAAATGGCAAAGATGACGAGCATCACAAGGATGACGATACCACTGATGAGATAGGGCTTGATGAGCACACCAAGGTCGGAGTCACGCAAAGCCGCAAACTCCGCATCATTCAGCGTGGCACGTTCCTGCGTGGTCATAGGGTTGAGACGATTCTGGATGTAATTCATCGCCACAAACATTCCGCACAACGAACCGATGGGATTGAACGCCTGCGCCATGTTGAGACGGCGCGTGGCCGTCTCGGGCGAACCCATGGTAAGGATGTACGGATTGCACGACGTCTCAAGGAACGACAAGCCGCAGGTGAGGATAAAGTAAGCGATGAGGAATGGAGCAAACAAACCTATCTGACGAGCAGGGAAGAACAGCAAGGCTCCCGTAGCATAGAGAGCCAAGCCAAGCATGATTCCTGCCTTGTAGGAGTATTTGCGGATAAAGGCAGCAGCAGGAAAAGCCATGCAGAAATAGCCTCCATAGAAGGCCACCTGTACCAACGTGCCATCGGTCACCGACATGCGGAAGATCTTCGAGAAGGCCTTCACCATCGGGTTGGTGATATCGTTGGCAAAGCCCCAGAGGGCAAGACAACTGGTCACGAGAATAAAGGGGAACAAAAAGTTCTTCCCTGCGTAGTGGAGGATTCCTCCAGACTTTTCTTGCTTCATTTTCTTTTCTTTTTTAGTTAATTCTTGCTCACTTTGTAGAGAGGTCCGAAGTTGGCGCAAGCGCGGTAGTCGGCGCCCTCCTTGTCCATACCGAAGGCATTCCAGCAGGCGGGACGGAAGATGTCCTTGTCAGCCACATTGTGCATGCAGACGGGAATACGGAGCATTGCACAAAGGGTGATGAGGTCAGCTCCGACGTGACCGTAGCAGATGGCTCCATGGTTGGCGCCCCAGTTGTTCATCACGCTATATACATCCTTGAAGGCATCCTTCGTCGGGTCAAGACGTGGAGCGAACCAAGTGGTTGGCCAAGTCGGGTCGGTACGCTTGTCGAGGATATCGTTGACTTCGGGATCCAGTTCGACGGTCCATCCTTCGGCGAGTTGGAGCACAGGACCGAGGCCAGCAACAAGATTGATGCGAAGCATGGTCATTGGCATGCCACCACGGGTAAGGAAATGCGAAGAATAGCCACCGCCACGGAAATAGTCGCGATCGGCAGGCATCCAACTGGTAGCCTTGAGGCAAGCCTCAGCATCTTCACAAGTCATGTTCCAAGGCTCCTTCATGGTGGGCTTGCCTTCTGCATCGCTCATGGCACCCGTGGCATCGAGTGTCGTAGCACCCGAATTGATGAGGTGGATGAAGCCTCCTGCTGCACCGCCTTCGGGACGCTTTCCGCTGACGCGCTCCACAGCCTCGGGACTCCAGTAGGTGCGGATGTCGGAGAACATCACGCCACGGTTGGTGAGCAGATGGCCAAAGAGCATCGACATGCCGTTGAGGAAGTCATTCTCGGTGGCAAGCACCTTGGCCTCGCGGATGCCGTTCCAGTCGAAACTGGTGCACATCAGCGACTCAGGGAAGTCGAAGTTGGGCTTGTAGTCGGTCCACTGACGCTGTCCCTGCACACCGGCAGCGATGGCGTTGTGGCCGATGGCCTCCTCCTTGTAGCCCATCTCGAGCAATTTCCTGGAACCCTCCATCAGGTCGCGGATAATCATCATGCACTTCACGGTGAACTCCCAGTCCTGATCCTTCTCTTTGCGATTCTTTCCCTTACCCTTGCCATTGTAGGTAGTCATTGGCACACCGGGGAAGAGAGGACGATCCTCGTTGTAGTCATGTCCCTCGTTTGGCTTGCAGTACTTTTCGACCCAAGCCATTGCACGCTCGAACTCCTCAGGATCGTAGATGCCGAAATCGACACGGCGCAGGATCTCGACGAGCGAGACATACTCGGTGCGCATACCGAGATATTGCTGCAGGAAATCGGCATTGACAATCGAACCGGCAATGCCCATACAGGTGTTGCCAAGGCTCAGATAAGACTTGCCGCGCATAGTGGCCACTGCCTGTGCTGCACGGGCAAAACGAAGAATCTTCTCAGCCACATCGGCAGGGATAGTGTTGTCGGGAAGGTCCTGCACATCGTGTCCATAGATGCCATAGGCAGGCAGACCCTTCTGAGCGTGTGCTGCAAGGACCGCAGCCAGATAGACTGCACCCGGACGCTCGGTGCCATTGAAGCCCCAGACGGCCTTTGGATGGGTGGGATCCATGTCCATGGTTCCGGAACCATAGCACCAGCAACTGGTGACGGTGATGGTTGCTCCGACGCCTTCACGCTCGAACTTCTCGGCGCAGGCTGCACTTTCGCCCACACGGCCGATGGTGGTGTCGCTGATAACGCACTCCACAGGACTGCCGTCGCCGTTGCGGAGGTTTGTACTAATCAAGTCGGCCACAGCGTGTGCCAGGGCCATGGTCTTCTCTTCGAGGCTTTCGCGGATGCCTCCCTGTCGTCCATCGATGGTCGGACGAATACCGATTTTCGGATAGTTGCTCATGATGGTGATTGTGTTTATAAGTTAGTTTTGTGTTTATATTGTTTGTTATTGCATAGCAATCAGGTGGTAGAACTCTTCGCGCAACGAAGGATTGGTGCGGAACACACCAGTGAAATAGCTGACATTCATGTTGCCCTTGTTCTTCACGCCACGCATGGTCTTGCAGGTGTGCATGCCCTTGAGGACGATGGCAAAGCCCTGCACCTGGTTGTCGAGGGCATCGCTGAGCATTTCGATGATGTCGTGGGCAAGACGTTCCTGAAGTTGCAGGCGTGCCGAGCAGTAGCCGACAACGCGGGCAATCTTCGAAATGCCGAGGATGCGCCCATCATCCTGCGGAATGTAGGCGAAATAGTATTGGCCGAAGAACGGCATCATATGATGTTCGCACATCGAGTAGAAATCACCGGTGTCGAAGACCATCTCGGTGTTGTGTGCATCGTTATCAAAAGTGGTTATCTTGGGTTTCTGAGTAGGATCATAGCCACGAAAGAGTTCTCGCCACATACGGACGACACGGTCGGGCGTATCGACCAGGCCTTCACGCTCCGGATCTTCGCCAATGGCTCGGAGCACGGTACGGATGGCATCCTGCAACTGTTCGTCAGTCACAGGTGACGCCTGCTGAATCAGCGGACGTGCAGAATCTTGTGGGTTTGGAGTGAAAGTTTCCATTTCGGATGTTGAAGTATATATTTTATTGTCTTGTTCAATATGGCTTGATTGCTGAGGGGATCCTGGGTGTCACAAGGCTGCAACCGGTACTCGGTGGCAGGGATTTGCTCATAGAGCGCCATGTCCTGTGTCGGACTGTCCTCGAAGACGACCTTGAGTTCATCGATATGACGAAGGCGAATAGTGGCAATCTTGCGTTTCCCATCTTCGACATCAATCAACTTGGGTGAACAGGTAATCCAGTCGATCTGACAGCCTTCGGGCAGAGGACGTGTGCCGTTGGTCTCCATCATCAGATACAGCCCATGGGCATGCAGCTTGTCGCACAACGATGCCGTGATTTGCAAGGTGGGTTCGCCGCCTGTGATGACCACATATCGCGTAGGATATTGGAGCACAGCCTCAACAATCTCGTCTTCGCTCATCTCATCACCTTTTTCAAAATCGGTGTCGCAGAACCAGCAACGCAGGTTACACCCTGCGAAACGCACGAAGACGGCAGGCGTTCCGGTGTAATGGCCTTCGCCTTGCAGCGAATAGAAAATCTCGTTGACTTTCAATTAACAATCAATAATTAACGATTAACAATTATTCGTCACGCTCGTAGATAGCGACATTGCCGGTACTCTCCTGCACGGATGCCTTATAGCAATTAGGTACCTTCTCGACAATCCAGCGGGCAATATTTTCGGCTGTAGGATTGAAAGGAAGGATAGCGTTAAGGTCCTGATGATCGAGCGTACCGTGAACGATGCTCTTCACCTCGGTGAAATCAACCACCATACCGTCTTCATTCAGTTCGCGTGACTTGCAATAGACCTTCACGATCCAGTTGTGGCCGTGCAGGTTCTCACATTTGCTCTGATGCGAAAGTCTCAGGTAATGGGAGCCTGAGATCTCCATAGTTTTTTCGACGTAGTACATTGTCAATTAACAATTAACAAATAACAATTAACAATTATTCTTTCGATTGAAAAGGAGGGCCAAAAAGAAGCCGACCAGGAAGATGGTCATTGTTCCAAGGACAATGGCAAGATATTCGTGAAGACCCGGATCGGGCAGGCCAAGCCACTTCCAAGCCGAGATCCATGCGATGACAGCAAAGCCGCAGATAACGCCCAGCAGGGCATGGATGTTCTTGACACGCTTGGCCATATAGCCCAAAAGGAAAAGTCCGAGCATACCGCCCGAGAAGATGGACGAAAGTTTCCACCATGCATCGAGTATCGAATCGACATTAACAAGTGCCAAGGCAACGATGATGCCAAGCGTACCAATGACCACCGAACTAACCTTGAGCACAATGAGATGTTCACGATCACCTACCCCATCGTCGTGATTATGCCCCGGACGATGCACCTTGTGGCGCAGACGGGTCCAATAGTCGGTCAGAATGATGGTCGAACACGAAGTCACCGAAGTAGCCACCGTGGACATTCCTGCTGCAAACACCGAGGCAATCAGCAGTCCGGTCAGACCTGTGGGCAACACGTTTACCATGAAATATGGGAAGACGTAATCGGGCTTATTTGCAGCATTGAAAGCATCCACCTGTGGGTCGGGCATCACCTGATAGTAGGCAAAGAGTGCCGTACCGATGAGGAAGAAGACAGCACTGACCGGAATGAAGAGCCAACCGCCGAAGAGGGCGGCATGCTTCGCTTCACGTTCGGTCTTGGCCGTATGATAGCGCTGCACATAGTTCTGGTCAATGCCATAGTTCTGCAGGTTGATGAAGATGCCATAGATCAGGCAAACCCAGAACGTGGAATGACGCAGGTCGAATAGCGAGAACGAGCCAAACGAGAATTTCGAGCGTCCGAATTCATCCAACGTATTGAAACCGATACGGAACGTCTGCATGGGGCCTTCGGGCATCGAGAAGAGCAGTACACCAAGGCAGATCAGGGCTCCACCGATAAGGATAAATCCCTGGATGGCTTCGGTCCAGATTACCGCCTTCATGCCACCGAGCATCGAATAGACGATGATGGCTATCGACGTGATGATGATCACCGTACGCAGGTCCCATCCCATCAGGATATTCATCGGCATGGCCAGCAGGAACAGGATAGAGCCCATGCGGGCTATCTGGGTAAGCAGATAGCAGGCCGAAGCATAGAAACGTGCCCACGCTCCGAAGCGGTCTTCGAGAAAGGAATAGGCGCTCACCGAACCTCCCGTACGATAGAACGGCACAAAGTATTTTGCCGCAAAATACGAGGCGATGGGGATGGATAGTCCGAAGACGAAAGGATTCCAATCGCCTGCGTACGACTTGCCGGGATTGCCCAGATAACTGATGGAACTGACGTAGGTCGAGAAGATACTCATGCCAACCACCCAACCGGGGATGCTCTTGCCTGCCGTGGTGAAGTCCTTCGACGAAGCCTTCTTGTCGAAGAAACTGCAACCGTAGAGGACAATGCCACCGGTGAAGACGAGGAAGACGATGAAATCGATGAGGTTCATTATTTTAAGGGAGTTAACGGGAGTTAGCTTCGCGGGAGTAAGCTTCGCAGGAGTTAGTGGGAGTTAGAAGATATCCAACTTGCCGTTTCGAATCGGGAGACGATCGAGGGCAGCCTGTACCTTGTCGCGTTCGGGTTGGAAGAACTTGTAGTAGGGCGAAGCCACAAAGTCGTCGTCGATTACGCCAAGCAGCGAACAAGCGCATTTGAGTCCCTTGAGGTAACTGGAACTATGATGTCCGATGCTGTAGATCGACGAAGAGATCTGCATGATATACTGTTGCAGACGACGCAGCTCAACCAAATCGCCGCTCTTGGCAGCATTGTACATGCCCACATATAGTTCGGGGAACATGTTGGCACCACCATTGACGCCGCCATGGCCTCCCATCAGGACACATTCGCCCGTGATCTCCTCGGGTCCGCAAAGCATGGCGAAATCCTCACGGCCTGACTGACGGACTGCATAGGCCACGCTCTGGAAATAGACGGCATTGGCCGACGAGTCCTTGAGGCCTACTACCTGAGGCATTTGGGCCAGACGTGCTACAGTAGCAGGTGCAAAATTCACCTTTACGTGCGAAGGCATATTATAAAGGAAGAGGGGCAGAGGCAGCTGAGGAACCAGTTCCTCGTAGAACTGTGCCAACTCTGGTTGTCCGGTGGCGAAATAATAAGGCGGTGCCGAAACCAGTCCGGCTGCTCCACAATCGGCAGCGAGGTTGGCCAATTTGATGGATTCGACGATGGAGGTGTCGGTGATGCAAGCCAGCAGAGGAAGGCGTCCCGCATTGATGCGGCAACTCTCGCTGATCATCTGGTGACGCATCTTGTAGGAGAGCGACTGGGCTTCGCCTGTCGTTCCAAGGACAAACAGTCCATGGACGCCACCTTCGATGAGATGGTTGATCAAGCGTTCGAGCGACGCGATGTCGAGTGTCTCGTTGTCCTTGAGCGGGGTAACGAGCGGAGGAATGATGCCACAAAGTGGCTTCGGCAAATTAGCATTCATAGTGTGTATTTATTCTGTTCCTTAATGTAAATGTTGACGTATCTGTATAGTCCAGTCTCTGCGAATGGGTGGACAGAAGGTGTGGATGCCGAATGTCTCTGCCACCTCGCAGTTGTGCTGGTTGTCATCAACGAAGAGTGTCTCTTCGGGCAAGTATCCCGACTCTTCGAGGATGGCCTTGAAGATTGCCGGGTCAGGCTTGACAAGATGCATCTCGTACGAGAGCCAGGTGTTTTCGAAGAGTTCACGCGGGTCGTAACCTGCCTCGATAAAGTAACGCAGACAGTAATCCCAATGTATCGTATTGGTGTTGGAGAGGGCACTCACATGGAAGCCCTCCTTCTTCAATTGATTGATGAAATCGAGACGATAGGCAGGAATACCGTCGCACATCGAACTGAATGCCAGAGCAATCTGTCGATTGGTAGGAGCCGGTATGGGATAGCCATCCTTGATGAAAGGCATCAAACTGCGAAACTTACCGGTACGCTCAAAGGCTCCGGTATGGGCAGCACGCATGGCATCGCAGAAAGCATCGATCGTGTACATTCCTCGCTCCATTTCGCCAAGCACGCCCTGCTGATGTGCGAGGCTCAGCATCTGATCAATCTCAGGAATGCCGAGTTTCTTGAATTCCGCAATGCAACGATCGGGACGAAGGTCGAGCAAAACGCCGCCAAAGTCAAATATTATATTCTTGATCATTCTATCTTTCTCTTTATCACGAATTATCGAATTGTTTTAGTCCTACCCAACCCAAATTGTTAATTGTTAATTATTAATTGTTAATTTACAACTCACTCTCCTTCATCCTTTCTGCATTCTCAGCCACGATGAGGTGGTCGATGCAATCCTGGATATCGCCGTTCATGAAGGCGGGAAGATTGTAGATAGTGTAGTTGATGCGATGATCGGTGACACGTCCCTGCGGGAAGTTGTAAGTGCGGATCTTGGCACTACGATCGCCTGTCGAAACGAGTGTCTTGCGACGGTTGGCTATGTCATCGACATATTTCTGGTGCTCCTTGTCGTAGATGTAGGAACGCAAACGTGAGAGGGCGCGTTCCTTGTTCTTCGGCTGGTCGCGTGTCTCGGTACATTCGATCAGAATCTCATCGACAACGCCCGTGTTGGGGTTTTTCCACATATAGCGCAGACGCACTCCCGACTCCACCTTGTTGACGTTCTGTCCACCGGCTCCCGAACTGCGGAAGGTGTCCCATTTGATCTCGCCTTCGTTGATGTGCACCTCGAACTCATCGGCTTCGGGCAGCACAGCCACCGTAGCAGCCGACGTATGCACACGTCCTTGTGTTTCGGTGACGGGCACACGCTGAACACGATGTACACCCGACTCGTACTTCAATGTGCCATAGACAGAATCGCCGGTCACCATGCAAATGATTTCCTTGAAGCCGCCCACTGAACCTTCGGTGTACGACTGCACAGAGAGCGTCCAGCCCTTTGACTCACAGAAGCGCTGGTACATCTTGAAGAGGTCACCGGCAAACAGTGCCGCCTCATCGCCACCCGTGCCACCACGGATTTCGAGCACAGCATTCTTTGCATCCTCGGGATCCTTGGGGATGAGGAGCACCTTGATCTTCTCTTCAATTTCAGGAATGCGGGCCTCACAGTCCTGCAACTGCTCACGAGCCATCTCCTTCATCTCGGGATCGCTCTCGGTCTGCATAAGTTCGCGTGCCTCATCACGTCCTGACAAGGCCTCGACATATTCCTTGCGCGCCTGGAGGATATGCTCCAGGTCACGATATTCGCGTGTTAACTTAACGTATCGCTGTTGGTCGGCAATCACATTCGGGTCGGTCACAAGGAGCGACACCTCCTCGAACCGACTCTTCAAGCCGTCCAGTTTTTCTAATAGACTATTCACTTCGTTTTCTTTTCTTCTTTCAAATTCAATACGACCCAATGCAAATCCTTCATGCGACTGCTTGAGCCATAGTAAAGGGTATATTCGCCAGGAACGATTTCCATCTTGCATGTTTCCGGATTGTAGGTGCAAAAGTCCTCGATGGGCACTGCGACTTGGACTGAATCACCTGCTGGAACAAAGACACGCTTGAAGCCGCGCAACGAACGCACTGGGCCTTCTTCGTCGTTGTTCCTCTTCAAATAAACCTGCACGACCTCTTCGCCATCGCGCTGGCTGGTATTCTCCAACGTGACAAGCAGCGAATAACGGGCTTGGATCATTTCGCTATCTGCCTTGGAAAAAGCAGTACGACACAGACGTGCATTGCTATACTTGAAGGTGCTGTAACTCATGCCCTCTCCAAAGGCGAAGAGTGGTTCGCCCTTGAAGTAGCGATAGGTGTGACCCTTCTGCCCATTCATATTGTAGTCTCCAAAGTCGGGCAAGTCATCATCACTGCGATAGAAGGTGATAGGAAGACGACCTGCGGGATTATAGTCTCCCGAAAGGACATCGGCCACAGCCTGTCCACCTTGTTGTCCACCGTACCAAGCCTGGAGAATGGCATTGCAGGTCTTGGTCTCCGGTTCAAGACCGATGGCCGAGCCGCTCATGCAGACGAAGACTACGGGCTTACCCGTCTCGTGGAGTTTCTTGAGCGTCTCGCGTTGAACGGCAGGCAACTGTATGCTGGTGCGATCACCGCCACGGAAACCTTCGTAAGGAACCTTCATCTCCTCGCCTTCGAGTTTGGGAGAAATACCGCCCACATAGACATAGACGTCGGCATCCTTCGTATCTGCCACCAGTTTGTCGTAGTCCAACTGATTGATGACGCCCAAGTCGAAGTTGATCTGTGCATCGTCCATGACATATGCCCAAGCAATCTCGATATTGTAGTCCTTGCCTTCCTCCACGGCGATGGTTGCACTGAAAGGACGAGGGCCATGATTGGTACGGAACTTCTGTATGGTATCGCCATTGACGAGATAGGCACCCTGGCCACAGATGAAGCCATCGAGCACGATGTCCTGTGACTTGTCGGCATGGAACGTAGCGACATACTTCGCCGAGAAATCGCGGAGGTTGACGCCAGGAGCAAAGACCGTGGCACCACCAGTGCTGAACTGCCAGGGGGAAGTGAGGTCCTGCACGACATCGGGCTCTCCCTCACAACGTGGGTTGTTCCAATATTTGGCGGTGAAACCACGCTGCCCGTTCAAGCCTGAGCACTTGCCGAAAGCACTCTCGAAGACATCACCGGTCACGAGGTTCGAGCCACGCTGATAGATGATGTTCGATTCACCAAAAGTCTTCTTCATAGCATCGAGCACGGTAACAGTACCACGTGGCGTACCGTAGTAGTTGCCCCACTGAGCCACACTGTCGGTGGCATTGGCTCCGATTAGGGCAATCTTCGTTCCCTTTTTCAAAGGCAGCACATTCCTGTTGTTCTGGAGAAGCACCATCGACTCACGAGCCATCTGAAGGGCAATAGCGTCGCTCTCTTCACAAGCCAACAGCGATTCGGGGATATAATTCCACGAAACAAGTTCGTCACTATCCATCTCGCCCAAACGGAAACGATCGGTCAACAGACGCAGCACCGAGACGTCAATTTCAGACTCTTTGATGAGACCTCGCCTAACGGCTTCAGGCAGGTTTTCGTAGGCACTTCCGCATTCTACATCTGTTCCGCTTTGCACAGCATTGCCTGCAGAGGCAGCAGCATCACCTGGGAAGATCTGGTGGTTCTCGTATCTCGGAGAATAGA
>JAZQBS010000149.1:0-20048 GCA_045545875.1 Bacteroidales bacterium | reverse complement strand
GAGGAGAAGACCATCGTCTTCAACCTCTCGGGTACCGGCTACTTCGACCTCGTGGCTTACCAGCAGTTCAACGATGGCGTGATGACCGACGTCATCCCCAGCGACGAAGCCATCGCCGAAGGTCTTGCCAAGCTGCCTAAGGTCGGAAACGAGTGATTCGTGATAAAACCATGAATCTGCGCTCCTTCGTCATATTCATGACTGCTTTGATATGTGCTGGCTGTACATCGACACACGAAAACTGTGCCGTGTACAGCCAGTTTGCATTTGAAGATAACTTTGGCAACGAGAAGTCGATGCCCGATACGACCATCTTTTCCTCGCTGACCTTAGGCCCTGAGTGGTTGTTCCCCAATGGACCTGTGCAAGGTATGACGTATGTCGATGAACGTCCGGAGACGATTGTCCATGGCATTTCGCTGCCTTGTGTCAATATGTCATCGAAGCGGGGAGGGAAGGTTCCCTGCCAGGTGGCTCGTCGTATCCAGTCGGAGCAGTTCGCCGTGATGGTCGAGATGTTTTTCGAGCCTAAGGATGGCGATGCGGCGGGATTGATTGTTTCGACAGACAATTCTTCAAGTTCACAGGTATCCAAGGGTTTAAGCTCCCTTTTCTTTTGCCGCGATTTAGCTGGTCTCGCCCTGCGTCGTATGAACCACCAAGGTTTCGATCTCCTTGCCGAGACCGAGCTCCCCGACTTCGTCACTCGCGTTTATCTCCGCATAGAGCGCAGCGGCCCTCACTTCTCCTTCTTTTATCGCTACGAAGGCAGTGGTCCCGATGATTGGACCCAGGTAGGAGATGCTATAGACACAATTTCCGATTCATCAAGTGATGTTGATGCCACCCTTATCGGGTTGTGTGCGGAGCATTCCACATTTTTATAATACTTCGCTCGTAAAGTATACTTTGTCAAATTCGCGATTTTTGATAAAGTATACTTTAATATTTATATTATTCACCAAAAATATATACGAAATCAACCTAAAATTAAGAAAAAACGCTTTGTTGGGCAGTTTTTTCTTATTTTTTATACTTATTCAAGAAAATGTTCGTATATTTGCAAAGGAAAAACAATAAGTTAAAGACAAATGACTGAACTTACAACTCGTCAGATTCAGTTTGCTACGTTAGCTATCGGTGCAACTGCGCAGCGTATGGGCATCTCGGCTACTGAACTACATAACCGCTTGAAGAAGTACGATTTGGTGCGGCGGCTTCTGTTCGATTGTTATGACACGCTCCAAACATAGAGTATAGACGGCGTGGCATGGAATGTGCAAGAAGCTTTGCGTAATTGGGAGGCTAAATTTGCTAAGGAAGGAAATAAACTATGAGAGATCAAGTATCATGGCGTAAGATAGGTAGAATTGCGGCTTTGCTCTCCGACCGCTTATCTATCGAGCCCGAACGAGCACTCGATTTGATTTACAATTCGCGCACCTTCACATTGCTGTCAAATCCTGACAGCGGATTAAATCTGATGAGCGACCAGTATATCTTGACCGATTTGTTGCGAGAGTTGGAAGATTGAGATAATCCTTTACGCAATAGTAGATTTTTTACTCAGAAAGAAACAAATAATAGGGTGCGCAATTTTTACATATTACTCACAATAAATTTAACAATCTTACGTTTTAAAATATAATCTCATAATTGTACCCATTATGAAAAAGCTATTAGTCATTCTCTTTATGGCCGTAATGCTCTCTTTTGCAAAGTGCTATGCTATGCAAAATATCATTGTTGCACGAGACAACGACATCTTCCTATGTGATGTTGATAGTAACACGGAAAAAAAAATTGCCACCATTGACAATCTTGATTTATGGCACCTTGCCAACTGCACTTATGAGGATAGCAGGTTCGTTCTGATCCTCATACGTAGGTATGGATATTGGTCTTTCGTTGGATCGCCAGAGTATAATAGACATTCGACAGCTAATCAGATCATTAAGGAGATGATAATAACTTTTGATAATGAGAGCCCGACTAAGATAGAAACGGATTCAATAAAATATGAAAATGGCTCGTATTTTAGATACAAAAATGACCAAGAAAGAGAGGAATTGTCATATGATTATATTAGGAAACTATATGATGCTAACAAGTCTATATCGATAATAAACCATGGAGATGTTGAATACATAGATGCTTTGGGCAATAATAATACTATACTTAAACGAGAGTACAGATCATATTATATGTTAGTCCGGACAACTAATAATGGAAATAAAATACTGTGCCAAAAAGCAATAACGAAATATAGTGATAAAAATATCGTTAGGCGTACAATAGTTGAATATGATCTGAAGAAAAAAGAATTCACAAATTTGCATCTGGAAGGATCGTTCCCATCTTATTCCGAAGATGCAAAATATGTCCTTTATTCACCCACTCTCCATAAATTCAAAAAACATAATATGCGTCAAGCGATTTTTAGTCTTGACGAAGAAAAAGAAGTGTTTAATTGCAATGGACAACAGGCGATTTGGGTTGAAGATAACTAAATGACACGACGAATAGACCCGGGACGCAGCATCAACATCGCTTCCGATATCTCCTTCGCTGGCGATGACATTCTTATCGGGTTATGTGCGTTGCAATTTGAAGATAAATGACTTTGTCCCATAGTTGCCGATGACTCAACAACTATGGGACAAAAGTATTTTGTGAAGAAGATTTGGAGTATAATTTAGAATATAGATTCGACAATCTTATCTACAATTTCGTTGAAGTAAGGTGCCTTGATAGTTCCAAGGCGACGTACAACATCTCGCCGTTCCATCGGGAAATAGGAAGTTAACCTCGACAATATTTCTCTGATAGTATTTCATAGGTAGCGAGCAATGATAGATGCCATACTCTTGCGTGAATGTTCAAGCATAGCCTCTCTGAGTTTGCAATGTTCCTCAACTTCTTCAACTGTCGGCTTTGCTGATTCCTCTTCTCTCTTTTGGAGTTCTTTTGACTTTTGGTCAATCCAGCCCGTTGTAAAACCGTCTTTGCTAATCATTTTGTTCGTTTGGGCAATCTCCAGTATTTTTTTCTTATATTCGTTCATATTCACTTGATTTCGGGTGCAAAGATAATAAAAATTTGGCAATAAACAAAATTTGTTGCCGACTTTATATTCATTTTTCAGTTAAAAAGTGACGATTCATACTTTTGTTATATATGAAAGATTTTGTTAAAGTATACTTTAAAATAATTTCGCATTTTCACAAAGTATACTTTAAAATATTGTATGAATAAGCAAATTGTCAAAAACATTATTGGCGAGAAATTTGCTCAAAAACGACCTCGATAATAGGAAATAATGCTTTTTAGGGCAATTTTTTCTTATTTTTTATTTGAGATTTGAAATTATTTCGTATATTTGCACCGTCATCTGATACTTGAAGTCCATTTGTGGACACCGCTTAGACAGTTGTAAGTCTTTCGGCAAAGTGTGAATGACATATATATATCAAGAAAGACGTATTCGACGTTTATCTTCAATAGTTCGCCGAACTTTCCACCACTGAGAACTATCAACCATCGAAGATAATAGCAACGAAACGTCTGCGTGATGTGATATTCACATCTCGATTCATTTTGGCATTTCTATGCCTGAATGGAATTGAGATTTTACAAATACACATCCACGTGGGCTATCATCGTTGTTTATCAAGGTGGTTTAGGCACGTGGAAAGGCCTGGCGAACGTGGTAAGCAAAGATGTTGTCCACGTTTTTCTTTTATGGAGCTTTCCCTATTAATCTTATTCTAGTTTTTCTAACAAAAAGTCTAACAATGAAAACAATTGCAATCCTTTTCACTGCCATTTCTCTCAGTACGATGACAGCAGCTGCCCAGAACAAGGTGGGCGAATTCTCTTTGAAGCCGATGATTGGCATCAATGTGTCGGACCTCTCTTCTGACGAAGAAGTTAACTACAAGACTAAAGTCGGCTTCACGGAAGGTTTGGAAGCAGAGTATGGCGTAACGCCATGGCTCGGTGTCTCGTTGGGCGCAATATATTCGCAGCAGGGCGCTAAATATGAAGCTTCCTTGGGACAACTCGGAGTCAATGAAGAAGGCCGAAAGGTGGCTGTCATTATCGGATTGAAAGGTAAGCTGAAGGCCGACTATATCAACATGCCATTGCTGGCAAATTTTTATGTTTGGAAGGGGCTATCGGTGAAGACAGGTCTTCAGGTCGGCTTCCTGGTGAACGACAAGATGAGTGGAAATGGTGTAGTAGCCGGATTTACAGAAATTCCTGCCGATCAGCTTATTCAAGAGGATTTGTCAATCTCTTCTGCAACCAGCACCTCCTTTAGTTTCGAGGAGTCGGATATCTGCAAGAGCGTAGTCTTCGGCATCCCCGTCGGCCTCTCCTACGAATACAAGAACATCACCCTCGATGCCCGCTACTATTTCGGCCTCACGCGCATGGATGATGTTGAAGATGATGCTCCAGCACGCAACCGCTGCCTCTCCATCACCCTGGGCTACAAGTTCAAGCTGTAAAGTTACTTCCCGGTTTCCCCCTTTAATAATTGTACTTTAATTCTGAAAAGACTGATATGAAAAAAAATGTATCTTTGGCCTTTTGGCTTCTTTCTCTTTGTCTGTTCGCATCATGTGACTATTTCGGAGATTTCATTTTTGAAGTAAATAACCATACTAACGATACTATCAAGGTGTCATATTCCAAACAACTTCCCGCCTATTCAGAGGTTTATAATTACAATAATCCTTATGGAAATGGTTATTTCAGGTTGTCGGATACAGATACTACAATCCTTATTCCACCCATCACAAACTTCTCTATACGTGTGCATGTAGGATTGGTATCAAGCAATTTCCCGACAAAAGATGACACTCCAGAAAGATATGATATAATGCCTCTTTGGAAACGAATGACTTGCCTGGTCATTGGTAATGACACCATCAATCCTACAGTTTATTCGGAAGGACAATGGAGTAGAAAATCGTATGTATATACTATAGATTTATACCGTAAATAATTCCATATAGATTGCTAAAGAATAATTAGTTTAAAATAGTATAACCCAAAGCGCAAACTGAGTCTTGTTTCGTCATCGAATCACCCAATCCTCCACCGATCGTGTCTCGGCATTCATCTTGACTCCGACCTTTACTACATGGCGACTGTTCCACTTGCTATTCTGACTTTGTGATTGATGTTGGAAAGGCATCCTTGAGGGCTTCGTCCAAGTTCTTTTGAACACTTTTAGCCAAGGAGAGGCTGACTTTTTTGGTTATTTTTAAACTATGTTTTTGAAATCTTTTGTTCTCATTTTTATGATAATTATGCGGGAATGAGTATTTTTTTTATTAATTGTTTGGTCGTTTGTTGGAAATATATTACATTTGCGACAAGAACGAAGAGATAAGGGAGAGACGTGAGACACATTAATATAAAAATATGAGCAAGTACGAGATTCCTTTTTTAACAGCTTGCATTCATGCTTTCGGTGAGCGTTTTGCCTTGACGAGGCAAGAGGCTTATCGATATCTGCAAAAGTATATGGGAATTTCTTTTCTCATCGAATTCTATGATGTGGAGCACTTGCAATCGATGGAAGAAACGATAGACGACTTGCTTATAATCTGTAAAAAGAATGGAGGAACAATTGCATGAAACTATATCATGGAACGGAGAAGGCATTGCATTTACTTCATAAAATTCTTGTAGAAACAATATGAACTCCCCAACACATCATCAGGTAGCGACCTATTTGACAAATTACGCCATTAGCGAACTTGTTAAATATGTAATTGAGGATACTGGCTGTTCCGTTGAGCAGGCAATGGAACGTGTGTACAATTCTCCGTTGATGTCGGCTTTGCAAGACGAGGAAGGAGAATTATATGTGCAGAGTCCTGCATATCTTTACGAACTAATGAACGGGTATTTTGAAAAGTTAAGGGTAGAAGATGACCCCGTTTTTGATACAAAAGAACAATGAAACAGATTGATGAAAAGAAACATACTGAATTGAAATCAAACCCACAATATTGGAAATGGCCATTTTATAATAAAGGTGAATTTTTAAAAAGTGATAAAAAACTGTGCCAAAGCCACAACATCAATGGGCCTTGGCACTTTCTTTCTACTGTATCTTCTCTGCATCCTTGAGGGCTTCGTCCTGGTTCTTCTGGACACTTTCTGCGAATGCCTATTTCTTGATGAACTCCACACGACGATTCTTGGCGCGTCCTTCCTCGGTCTTGTTGTCGGCCACTGGTTCGTGTGAACCCTTGCCAACGGCACGGAGGTTGAAGCCATCGACGCCCAGTCCTTCGAGTGCCTTTACGACGGCTTCGGCACGCTGTTGTGAAAGCGGATCGTTCACCTTATCGGTGCCTTGGTTGTCGGTGTGGCCTTGCACTTCGAAGCGTACGCTGGGGTTCTTCAGCATATAGTCGGCCACCTTCTGGATCTCAGCCATCGACTCGGGCTTCAGTGTTGCCTTGCCTGTCTCGAAGAGGATGTTGTTGGTCACGAACTTGCCCGTTTCGGCAATGGCCTTTTCGACAGCAGTCATGTCGGAAGCATTGCGTGCATAGAGGTCACCACCGCCTTTAGCCAGACGGATATTCGTGATGTAGTCAATGTGGTCCTCCCAGAACTCTGTTTCGATGGAGAACCAATCGGCAGCCTTTGCATTGGGTGCATTGATGACACGCTGACCATTGATATAGACTTTCAGCGCGCGCTTATTGAACGACAACGCGAAATGATTCCAATCGTTTCGTTCGTGGTTGCCTTCCAACGATTTATCGCCTTCGACCTTGTCTCCTCCTGAAGGTTTGGCGATATACCAGCGGATGTCATTATCCCAAAAGCAGATAGTCGTCTCGTAATTGCCGTCATCATCGGCTGTCCTCAGATGGAGCGTGTAGCCACAGCGATGCTCATCGCCATCGGGCACGAAGTAGTCGAACTCCAGAGAATACACCTCGGGCAGGTATTTCTTGTTGTCACCTTGTACCAGAGGGGTGATTTGTGTGCCATCGCCATGTTCGAACCTGATGGCCATCATTCCGTTCATCTTGGCCACCTCGGCATTGTTGTCGATCAAATCCCATTTCGAGGGAAATTCACCCATCTGCTCACCTTTCAGATTATCCTCAAAGATGACCACCGTGCCCTGCACAAAGTCGCTCTTCACGGCTTCACCTTTGGCAGTTTTCTTGGGGCCGGCAGATTCTTCTGCCTCCTCGTTCTCGTCTTGGTCAGTCTTGCTGGTCTTGTCCTTTACCGTTTGTTCGACAGCGCGCTTGCCGGCTTCGACAGCCTTTTCCTTCACTTTGCCAAGCCAACCCTGGGCATTGGACGTCGAAATACCAACGAATACCATCACAAGGATGGCCAATAGTCTTCTTGCTTTCATAGTCGTATTCATTTTAAGTGTTTATGTCAATTATTTGGGCAAAGATAAGCATTTTAATTCGATTATTTATCCACCCAAACGGGTGGAATAGTATAAATAGAACAAAAAATCACCCATTTGGGTGGTGCTATATGAGAAAAAATGCTTATCTTTGTGCACGAAACAATATGTTTGGTTCACTCATATAGCTCCAAGGATGCCATGGAGGAAAACCATTTTTGAACAATTATGAGGAAAAAGATCATAATGAGGCCGTTTTTGCTTTTGCCGCTGATACTGTTGTGCGTTACTGCACGTGCCGACTATGCCGACCACAGGAACCGCAGGGTGGATTCGCTGGAGCAGGTGCTGCAGAGCGGACAAGAACTGAACGACGAGCAGAGGATTCTGGTCTATCGTGACCTGATGTGGGGCTATCTGCAAACCGATGGCAAACGTGCTGAGGCTAATGCACGGCAAGTCCTTGCCTTGTCGAATGAGCGCAAATGGTTGAACCTTCGAGTAGATGCCTTGCGAATGCTGGGAATGCTTGCTTATGGTGGAGATCAATTTGATGAGGCCTTGAGTTACTATAATTGGGCTTTGGCTGTAACTGATACCATGCGGACTGACTCCAGATTCAGCGAGAAGGACATCGATGACAACCTTTCATCAATCTATGGTGCGATCGGAAATCTATACAATATCCAGGACAAGAATCTGCTCGCCATCGAATACTACCAGAAGGCGATGCCTATCTTCGAGAAGTACGGCTGGCGAGAGAGTTTGACGATATTGCACCACAACATTGCTGAACTCTATCTTTCGATGGGCAATGACAAAGAGGCCGAACGTCATTATTGGCAAGCCATTGTAAAAGGGGAGGAGACTGGAGACTCGTTGATGATGGTGATGTCGCGCAGGGGGCTTTCCAAGATATATATTGATCGGGATGACTATCAGCAGGCTATGCAGACAATAGATCCGGCCTATGCCTATTATCACGCTCATCGTGACGAAGAAGCCAGTGACTATGCCGAAGTGCTTGCCTCATTGGCAAAAATCAACCTGATGAACGGGCATGAGAATCTGACGCAGGCCAAGACTTTTGCCCGTGAGGCGCTCGATGTCGTCACTGATGAGATGATGACCGAAACGCGTTGCAATGTGTTTGCCGCTGCTGCCATGGTAGAAATGAAGGCGAAGAACTGGAAGGCTGCGCTCCAGTATGCGCTGCAGTCAATCCATGAGAATGACGATGAGGCCACCTTCAGCGATGTGGGCTGCTACGAGATGCTTGCCAACATCTACATGCAGCTGGGAAACAAGGAGGAGGCTTCGCGCTATATCAGCAAGGTGCGCACCATGATGGAGCGTTTTTCAACGCAAAACTATCAGAGCAGCCTCTCGCAGATGGAAGTGCTTTATAATATAGAGAAGAAGCAAAAGCTTATCGAGGAATTGAACCGCGAGAAACAATGGCATCTGTGGGCAGGTGTTTTGCTTTCAGCCCTGCTTATGATCTTGGCTCTAGCTTTCTTCCTGTTGTGGCGCAGTGTCAGACTTCAACGCCGTACTGCCCTCTTCAAGGCGCGTTTCGAGGGCGAAGTGGCCGAGCGAAGCCGCATTGCCCGCGACCTGCATGATGGATTGGGCGGAATGCTCACGATGCTCAGATTGAAGATCGAGGGCGATGCATCGAAGCCCGAATTGCTGAAACAGCTGGGAGACACGGCCACCGAATTGCGCCATGTGGCCCACCATCTGATGCCTGAACAACTGCTTAAGAACGGCCTGAAGGTGACGCTCCAGGACTTGGCCATCTCGGTGCCCGGTGCACGTTTCAGTCATTTCGGCAATGACAGAAGGTTGAGTCAGGACGTGGAAGTGGTGCTCTATCGATGTGCCTACGAACTGGTCAACAACGCCGTCAAATATGCTCATGCCGATCGCATCGACATCCAATTGATGCAGGAAGCGGGTCAGGTAACTCTCACTGTCAGTGACAATGGACGTGGGTTGGACCCGGAAAACCAGCAAGGCGGCATCGGACTACAGAATATCCGCGAACGCATCAGCCATTATCATGGCACAATGCACATCGTCAGTGGTAAAGAATATGGAACAGAAACTAATATCATCCTGCCAATATGAAGCAATATCGCATTGACGTCAATATCGCTGACGACCACGTCATGGTCTGCGAGGGCTTGGCTAATGCCATCAACCGTACCGGAGACATTCACGTCAGCCGCTCTTTCCACACGCTCGAAGCTTGCCGTCAGACACTCGCCAGTAGCCGACCTGATGTCCTGCTCCTCGACATCTCCCTGCCGGATGGCGACGGCGTGAAATTCTGCCAGGAGGTGATTGCCTGCTATCCCAAACTGAAGATTATAGCAACCACCATCCACGACGAATATTCTGTCATTCGTCGGATGCTCGATGTCGGTGTACATGGTTATGTGCTGAAGTCTTCGTCCATCGAACAGCTGATAGAGGCTATCCGGCAGGTGTGGCAGG
Source organism: Bacteroidales bacterium (assembly GCA_045545875.1). Classification (GTDB taxonomy): domain Bacteria; phylum Bacteroidota; class Bacteroidia; order Bacteroidales; family UBA3663; genus Liminaster. The sequence goes on along the minus strand of JAZQBS010000149.1, from coordinate 10,138 downwards.
GCGAAAAGTATCTCAGTCCCGAGGTGAAAGCCATCATCGAACAGGCACAAGGACATATCGTTGCTCTCACGGAAGTGGAACGTAATATACTTCGTATGATCTGCGACGGTATGACGAATCCGCAAATAGCAAAGAGCCTCAATCTCAGTACCGAAACCATCAATTGGTATCGGAAGCGTCTCCTCGCAAAATTCGGAGTAAAGAATTCGGTCAGTCTTGCTACTCTTGTGATGAGGGAAAAGATTATATGATAATGGAATAAAGATGAACCAAAGAAACTGACTTAAAATAGAATATTCGAATTGTATTTGTTCTAAAAAAATAGAAAAAGAGGTTTGGATAGTCAATTTTTTCTAATTTTTTGAACGATACTTGAAAATCGTTTGTATCTTTGCACCGTTACTTGATATGTTACTATTCTCTCCAAAGAAATCAGTAACTATATTTGCTTATTATTTGATGTTATTATGCAACAGAATATTTCCATTGTAATAAATACCTACAATGCTGAGCAATATTTGGCAAGAGTACTCGAGACGGTGAAGGATTTTGATGAAATTGTTGTTTGCGACATGGAGTCAACCGACAATACGCTCAAGATAGCAGAGCAGTACGGATGTAAGATTGTGGTCTTTCCCAAAAGAAACTATAATATCTGCGAGCCAGCAAGAAATTTCGCCATTCAGTCGGCTTCGAGCGACTGGGTGCTGGTGGTTGATGCCGACGAACTGATAACCCCTGAATTGCGGGCCTATCTCTATGATTTCATCAAGGACCCGGGAGACGTGAGGGGCCTTTTTGTCCCTCGTAAGAACTTTACCATGGGAAAGAACCTCCCGTCTTCGTATCCCGACTATCAGTTGCGTTTCCTGGCACGCGAAGGGACGGAATGGCCTGAACAAATCCACAGCACGCCAATCATCAATGGTAAGGTAGGATATATTGACAAGAAGCATAAGGAACTGGCGATGGTTCATCTTGACGATAGCACCAAAGCAACGCTGCGTCGATTGGATACATATACGGATAATGAAATGGCACGTCGACTAGGAAAGCGCGTTACGTATGCGTCCCTTGTTTTTTCTCCCACCTTCCGTTTTTTTAAATTCTTTATCTTAAAGGGTGGTTTCCGATATGGTGTCGCCGGCTTTGTGCAAGCTGCACGTCAGGCAATTTATAAATTCACCACACTATGCAAGGTTTACGAGGCGCAGCATAACGTGGGAAAATAGAGTTTACTTCTACTATGAAAAGATGTTTCTTGATGGTTCTGCTGTTGCTGGCATGCTATGTGTCAGCAGTGGCTGACGTTCCCGAAGTGCGATGGGACAAACTGAGTCTGCTGATTGACGGCAAGAGAGTGTGCCCTGTGATGGGTGAGATTCACTATTCGCGTGTCCCTGCCAATGAATGGGCCGACGAAGTACGGAAGATGAAGCAGGGCGGCGTGACCATCATTGCCACCTACGTGTTTTGGAATCATGTCGAGGAACGTGAGGGCGTGTTTGACTGGAGTGGACAGCGCAATCTGCGTCGCTTCATCGAAGTATGCAAGGAAGAGGGAATGCCAGTAGTGCTGCGCGTAGGCCCGTTTTGTCATGGCGAAGCACGCAATGGCGGCATTCCAGATTGGGTGTTTGAGAAAGGATGCAGGACGCGTTCTGAAGACCCCGTCTTCCTGTCGCTTGTCGAGCGTCTTTATCGGCAGATATTCACTCAGATGCAGGGGTTGCAATGGAAGGACGGCGGTCCACTGATGGCTTGTCAGTTTGACAACGAATATCGTGGACACGGTTCCTATCTGATGGCCTTGAAACGGATTGCCCAGAAGATTGGCTTCGATCTGCCTTTCTATACCCGTACAGGATGGCCGGAACTGGCTTCGCCTATACCTTATGGAGAGATGTTGCCGCTCTATGGCGATTATGCTGATGGTTTTTGGGAACGTTCGATTGAAGAGACTGCCGGCAACTACTACAAGGCTTTCAACTTCAAGTCGTTCCGGTCATCGACGGCTATAGCCACTGAACAACTCGGTGAACAAAGCGAGAAACTTAATGCGGGCGATGAACTTTATCCCTATTTTACCTGTGAATTGGGAGGTGGCATGATGACTGCTTATCATCGCCGTCCCTATCTCTATCCGGAAGATGCCTATTCGATGGCCTTGGTGAAGTTGGGCAGTGGCTCGAATCTGTTGGGCTACTATATGTATCATGGTGGAACGAATCCCGAGGGTTCGACTTGGATGAATGAGACGCAGCGCACAGTGGCCACCAATTACAACGATCTGCCGGTCAAGACCTACGATTTCCAGGCACCACTCGGAGAATTTGGCCAATATTATCCGCACTACTTCATGCTTCGTAAACTCCACCTCTTCATGCAGGATTGGGGAGAAGCATTGGCCCCAATGGAGGCAGCATTCCCCTCGCCTCAGGATATTGCCAAGGGAGATGACTCACAACTTCGCTGGTCATGTCGCTCGCAGGGCGACAGCGGATTCGTTTTCATCAACAACTATGAGCGACTGCAACATTTGTCGGCAAAGAAGAATGTGCAGCTTGAGGTTTGTGGAGTGAAATTCCCTCGACTGACCATCCCGGCAGGCGCGATGTGCATTCTCCCTGTCAACATCGATGGCATACGTTATGCTACTGCCCAGCTCATAGCAAAACGCGATGGAAAAATCTATATGGAGCAAATTGCAGGAATCCCAACGGTGATAGCATTGCAGAATGGGAAGGTGCTGCGTGGATTGAAAGCCAAGGGAGCCGATACGCCCGTCTGTCGGAATATCTATCTGCTGAACAGTCAAGATGCCGAACATTTGTTCCTGGCAGCGTCGCCGAACGAAGTGAACAATGTGCCGGCTGTCACGGTGAAGAAGATAAAGGATGCTGGCCCCTTGCGCACCATCACGATTGGTGTGAACAAGGCTGCCGAGGAACCGTCGGATGATGATTTTGACAATGCCGCTGTATATCGAATTGATATTACTGGTGATTTCACCCAGCAGGGACAGCAACTGCTTCGCATTGATTATCGTGGCGACGTAGCAAGGCTTTATGCCGATGGGAAGCTCATTGACGACAATTTCTACAATGGTCGTCCGTTTGTCTATGGTTTGTGGCGTTTGCCTGCCGGTTGCTCTTCGCTCGAACTGCGTATCCTCCCGATTCAAAAGGATATGCCCATCTATTTCCCACGTGAAGCGAATGTCGAAGTGGGAGAGGAGGTGCTTGGTGTGAAGGTTGTGGAAATCACGGAGGCTTATTAGACACATATATATAATATAATAATCGGGACGTGCCAAACGACGCGTCCCGATTTTATTCACAGGTGTACGAAAGATCTTATTACTTCTTGTACTCCACGGCAGCCTGATCGACGGGAATGCAGGCCTTGTAGGTCTCGATGTAACGGTTGAAGCCTTCGACGTCGGCTGGTTCGGGTGCAATCTCGATACCCGTATTGCCAGCAAAGACAACCTTCTCGAGGTAGTCGGCAAGATTGAGCTTGTCAGGATTGTTGACAAGGTAAGCGGCAAGGAGAGCGATACCCCATGCACCACCTTCGCCTGCTGTCTCCATCACTGAGATTGGTGAGTTGAGGGCAGCAGCGAGAACCTTCTGGCCTACGCCTGGGGTCTTGAAGAGACCACCGTGACCGGTGATACGGTCCACCTTAACGTTCTCCTCCTTGAAGAGCACGTCGTTGCCGAGCTTGAGCACAGCGATGGTGGCATAGAGGTTGGCGCGCATGAAGTTGGCAAGGTTGAAGCGGTCGTTGGGTGAACGCATTACGAGTGGACGGCCACCGTCGGTGAGGCCGGCAACAGGTTCACCGGAGATGAAGTTGTAGGAGATAACGCCACCGCAGTCAACATCGCCTGTGAGAGCGTGGTTGTAGAGCTTGGCATACACCTCATTCATATCCACCTTCACGCCGAGCAGTTCCTGATATTCCTTGAAGAGCTTCACCCATGCGTTGATGTCAGAAGTACAGTTGTTGCAGTGTACCATTGCGACGAGGTTGCCGTCGGGAGTGGTGACGATGTCAATCATCTCGTTGGGCTTCGTCACGTCCTTTTCGAGCACGATCATCGAGAACGAAGAAGTGCCTGCAGAAACGTTACCTGTGCGAACCTTTACGCTATTGGTTGCGGTCATGCCGGTGCCGGCATCGCCTTCAGGAGGACAGAGTGGGCAGCCGCCCTTGAGGTGACCCGATACGTCGAGGCGCTGTGCACCATGCTCGGTGAGCACACCAGCATCCTGACCTGCTACGAGGCACTCGGGCAGAATATCCTCGAGCTTCCAAGGGAAGCCGTAAGGAGCCACGAGCTCGTTGAACTTGCGTACCATCTCGGCATTGTAGGTCTTGGTGTTGGGATCGACGGGAATCATACCCGAAGCATCGCCGATGCCGAGAACCTTCTTGTCGGTGAGACGCCAGTGGATGTAGCCAGCGAGGGTGGTGAGATAGGTGATGTCCTTAACGTGTTCTTCGCCGTCGAGGATGGCCTGATAGAGGTGCGAGATGCTCCAACGGAGAGGAATGTTGTAGTTGAAGAGCTTGCTGAGTTCGGCAGCAGCCTTGCCGGTGTTGGTGTTGCGCCAGGTGCGGAAAGGTGCGAGAATCTTCTCACTCTCGGAGGCAGGAGCCCAACGGGTAGCCTTGCCATTAGGACCAAAGGCCATATAGCCGTGCATCATGGCACTGATGCCGATGGAGGCAAGTTGCTCGATTTCGCAGTCGTATTCTCTCTTGACGTTGCGGCGAAGGTCAGCATAGCAGTCCTCGACGCCGTACCAGATGGCTTCGGTGCTATAGGTCCAAAGGCCATCGACAAGCTGGTTCTCCCACTCGTGACTGCCTTGTGCGATGGGCTTGTTGTCCTGATCGATGAGGACGGCCTTGATGCGGGTCGAGCCGAACTCGATGCCGAGGATGGCTTTGCCGGATTCGATGGTTTGTCTTGCGGTCATAGTATAATAAAGGATATTTGGGGATAATAAGGGATATTAGGGGATATTAAGGGACGCTACTTTCTTTGGACGAAAGAGGGTCGAAAGTGGGATAAGGGAATCAAATGTCCCTTAAAATCCCTAAGAATCCCTTAATATCCCTTAAGGTCATAAACTAATAATTATCTCAGCGCCTTGTTGAGCAGATAATAAACCTCGTTCATGCGAAGATCCTTCTTGAGGGACTCGATGGTAGTGTTCTTGTCGATGTGAACATACTCGATGTCGAGCATCTCAGCATAATCCTCCCAATACTCGGGTGTGATGTCGTAGGACATGATAGAGTGATGGGTGCCACCGCTGAGGATCCAGCCACCGGCACCAACCTCGAAGTTAGGCTGTGGAATCCAAAGTGCATTGGCTACAGGAAGCTTGGGAAGTGGTTTCGGCTTGATGCAATCCACGTCGTTGACGATGAGACGGAAGCGATTGCCCATATCGACTACAGTAGCGGTGACGCCATAACCTGTCTGCGAGTTGAAGACGAGACGAGCGGTCTGCTGCTTACGCACGCCAATGCCAAGGAAGTGCACTTCGAGGCGGATGGGTTCGTCCTTGACTGAAATCAAAGGACAAACTTCGAGCATATGGCTCTGGAGGATGGCGCTCTTCTCACCATCGAAATGGAGAGTGTAATCCTCGAGGAACGAGCATCCCTTGGGCAGGCCTTGGGTCATGTACCAAACAGTGCGGTAAAGGGCAGCTGACTTCCAGTCACCTTCGGCACCAAAGCCATAGCCTTCTGCCATCAGACGCTGGGAAGCAAGACCAGGAATCTGGTCGAAGCCTACGAAGCCTTCGCTATCGGGATCGTCCCAACTGCCGAGGTCGTCGAAGTTGGTAGTGAAGCCCTTGGCACCCTTGGCCTTGAGGATGGCACGTAGTGCAAGCTCGGCCTTGGCAGCATTCCAGATCTTCTTCTTGCCAATCTCTTCGCCTGCTTCGCAGGGAACGATGGTATATTTGGATTTGTACTCCTCGACGAGGGCATCTACATCAGCATCCTTGACCTGCTTCCAATAGTTCATGAGCTGGCTGACGGTGCAATAGTCAACATGATAACCGAGAACCTGCTCAGCGGCAACCTTGTCGCCATCGGTTACAGCCACGTTGTTCATCTGATCGCCAAAGCGGAGGATACGCATATCCTTGGCATCGGCTACAGCAGCTGCTACACGTGCCCAGATGGCGATGTGCTCCTGAACCTTCGGATCCTTCCAATAGCCAGCAACTACCTTGCGAGGCTTGCGGAGACGAGCGCAGATGTGGCCGAACTCACGGTCGCCATGTGCCGACTGGTTGAGGTTCATGAAGTCCATGTCCATGGTATCCCAAGGAATCTCCTGGTTGTACTGGGTGTGGAAGTGCAGCATAGGCTTGTTGAGCTGCTGCAAGCCATGAATCCACATCTTGGCAGGTGAGAAGGTGTGCATCCAGGTGATGAGGCCTACGCACTTCTCATCGTTGTTGGCAGCCTTCATGATGGCGGCTACCTCCTTGTCGGAGTTGGCAGTGCCTTTATATACAACCTTGATAGGGATGATGCCTGACTCGTTGAGACCGGCAACCATTTCCTTTGAGTGTCCATCGACGATCTTGACGGTTTCACCGCCATATAATAATTGTGCTCCGGTAATCCACCAGAGTTCGAGATTTTCAAATGCCATACATTTTTGGAATTAATAATTAACAATTAACAATTAACAATTGTTGGTGGGTCGAGACTTAAAACGCTCCCTATAAACAACTGCTATTGGAAACTGCTAATCGGGTTTGTTATTATTATTTAATGTGTTTATAATAGAAGTGAGGATCTTAATTAACTCTTTACAATCTGTAATCATACCATTATATTGGTTCTCTCCGATATATTCCCCAGAATAAAGGATATCGAGCCAATATTCGGTTTCGTTGGCTTCTTTGAGGGCTATCTTCAACTTGTGTTTGAAGTCTTCTTTGCTTTCCGCGAATTCTGCTTCTCGGATATTTGCTCCAATACTTGTGCCAGACTTGAGGGCTTGAGTGCAAAGGGGCTGCTCTGGTACCGTCATTCTGGCAAGAAGAAACTTACCCATTTTGACAGTCTTCTTTGCAAACGCAACAGACTTGTCTTTTAAGATATTTTCCTCTTTCATACAATTATTTAGTCAATCGCTAAGCCAATTAATTGAAGATTAGCAAGCTCGTCAATCGCGAAGCCAATTGTTAATTATTAATTGTTAATTGTTAATTAAGAAAATTAGTGTTTTTGACCCTTTTGTCCGTAATAGGCATTAGGACCATGCTTGCGCATGTAGTGCTTCTCGACGAGAAGTGGGTTCATAGTGGTGTTGGGATTGACAGTGAAGCTAACGAAAGCCATCTTGGCGCACTGCTCCATTACCTTGGCGTTATAGACGGCGTTGGCAGGTGAAGTGCCCCATGAGAATGGACCATGGTTCTTGACAAGCACAGCGGGTGTGTGGTCGGGATTGATGCCGAGCTGCTGGAACTTGTTGACGATGACTACGCCAGTCTCCTTCTCGTATTCAGCCATCTGACGGGCTGTCATGTCATCGGTACAAGGAATGTCCTTGTAGAAATAGTCGGCGTGAGTTGTGCCGATGTTGGGAATGTCGCAACCAGCCTGTGCAAAGGCGGTGGCATAGGTTGAGTGTGTGTGTACGACGCCCTTGATGTTGGGGAATGCGCGATAGAGGACGAGATGAGTGGGTGTGTCGCTCGATGGATTGAGGTCGCCTTCGACAACCTTGCCGGTCTCTAGATCGACGACAACCATGTCTTCCACTTTCATGACATCGTAGTCAACGCCCGATGGCTTGATGACGACGAGGCCTTTTTCACGATCGATGCCGGATACATTGCCCCAAGTGTAGATGACGAGACCCTGGCGGACAAGTTCCATGTTGGCTTCGAATACTTGTTTCTTTAATTCTTCAAGCATAATTTTTAAAGGTAGTAATAATGGTGTTTAAAGAGAGTTAAAAGGGAGTAAAAGGGACGGATGTTCCTTTCACTCCCTTACGTTAATTACCACAATACGGCGTAAAGGATCAGGGTGATGAAGCAGATACCAATAGTGCCCCAGGTATAACCACGAGTAGTAGTGAAGATGCCGAGGTCGATAGGAAGCGCCTTCGGATCCTTCTTCGAACTGGTAGCATTGCTCCAAAGCCATACACCGTTGCAGCCAACGAGTACGCCGAAGAAGATGAATGCCTGGAAGCCGATGTCGTTCAGATAAGTGGTGAGTTCGGTAGCATTGCCCATGCAAACCACGATGATAGCCGTGATGATCATGATGATGCCAAGACCACCAAGAATCTGAGCCCAACGCTTCATCATTGCCTTGTCAACAGCAGCGGGCTCCTCAGCATGAACATACTTCTTGTCGAGCAGCGACATGATGATGAAGAAGCTGACGAGGATGATGAAGATGTAACCGGCACGGAACTGGAAGGGAACGTCGCCCAGGAAGATCTTGAAGAGCACGCCAAGCGGGATGGTGATGATGGCGGTCCAGACAGCTGCCAAAGACGAGGCACGCTTCCAAAGGAGACCAAGACCGAAGACGGTGATGATGCCTGGATAGATGAAACCGGAATACTCCTGGATATACTGGAAGGCCTGTGGAATACCACCAAGCAGTGGCTTCACGGTGAAGAGAGCGATGAAGAGGGCGGTCACGGAAGTCAGACGACCTACGTTGACGAGCTTCTTGTCGGTGGCATTTGGTTCAAGATACTTCTTGTAGATATCCATGGTGAAGAGGGTAGAAGTACTGTTGAACATCGAAGCCAAAGAAGAGATGATGGCAGCGGTGAGCGCAGCAAACGACAGACCCTTGATACCTACAGGAGTGAAGTTGCGGATGAGCCAAGGATAAGCATCATCAGGAATGTTGATCTTGCCCTGGAGATTCATCGAAGCGAAGGTCTCGGGGTTCTGGGCAATGTAATAGGCACAAATGCCAGGGAGCACAACGATGAATGGGATGAGGATCTTGAGGAAGCCTGCGAAGACGAGACCTTTCTTTGCCTCATCGACATTCTTGGCAGCAAGACCCTTCTGGATGATGTACTGGTTGAAGCCCCAGTAGCCCAAGTTGGTCAACCATACGCCACCAACAACGGCAGCGATGCCAGGAACGTTGGCAAAGGCTTCAGGATTGTGCGACTGTCGGATGACGAGGTGGAAGTGTGTATCCTGGGCATAATTGCCGGTGGTGAGGTCGGTGTAGATCTTGTTGAAGGCACCGAGAGCATCGGTATCGAACACGAGGCCCATCTCACGGAGAGCAAAATAGGCAGTGATGAGACCGCCACCTACGAGGAAGGTCACCTGCATCACGTCGGTCCAAGCTACAGAAGCCAGACCACCGTAGATGGAGTAGACACCGGCAATGAGGAACAGAATGAGGATAATCCACATGAGCGTCATGTCGACAGGCATGCCCAGGAAGGACCCCATGATGGCCGGCAGACCGAGAATCTGCTTGATGGCCAGTGCTCCCAGCCAAGACACCGATGTCAGGTTGATGAACACATAGAGGAACAGCCAGAAGATAGAGAATGCCAGACCGACGCCCCAGTTGTAACGCTCGCGCAGGAACTGAGGAATGGTGAATACCTTCTTTTCAATCATCAGCGGTAGCAAGAACTTACCCACCACAATCAGCGTGGCAGCAGCCATGAGCTCATAGGCGGCCATGGCAATACCTGACTTGAAAGCCGATCCCGACATCCCGATGAACTGCTCGGCACTGATGTTGGCAGCGATGAGTGAAGCACCCACAGCCCACCAGGTCAGTGTGTTACCGGCCAAGAAGTAGTCGGTAGATGATTTCTCTTCACCTTTTTTGTTGCGCGACAGGAAGATACCCATGCCGATAAGAATAATAATGTAGAAGACGAACACAAGATAGTCCGCCGTAGCAAAGCCATTGTTGCTTAACGCATTGATAATAGTTTCCATTTCTTGTTATGTTTTTTGAATTTTATCCGTTAATTATTCTTGACCGAGAAGCGGTAGGCTGCATGACTGTAGTACTTCTCACCGGGCTTCAAGGAAGGCTGTGCCCACTCCGGATGGTTGGGACTGTCGGGGTA
>JAZQBS010000148.1:0-8085 GCA_045545875.1 Bacteroidales bacterium | reverse complement strand
TCTTAACCCCTCTTAACCTTTCGAACCCCTCTTAACCCTTCGAACCCATCTTAACCCCTCTTAACCCCTCTTAACCCCTCACCCTTGCTCTCCTTCACCCACATACACACCCACACTCCCGGCCCTCCAGGATCCATCCTCTCGGTTCCAGCCGAGAGGGTGAGTGTCGTCGTTGAAGCCAATCACAACAAGCCGCTCAACGAACGTCAGTACTATAGCATCGAACTCCATCCCTGGCATCTCACCGAAAGCAGCATCGACACATTCCTCCGTGCTGTAGAACAATACCACGACGATCCACATTTCGTCGCCATCGGTGAATGTGGGCTCGATGGTATCTGTTCTACGTCCCTCGATCTGCAACTCTCTGCCTTTCGAACAGCGCTCAAAACCGCACAGTCACTGGGAAAACCCGTCATCATTCACTGTGTCAAACTGTGGAGTCAACTCATAGCCGAAGCCAAGCCTTATATGACACAATCAAAGGGGACGAGTGAAACCACCCCTCCCCTGATTATTCACGGTTTTCGTAAAGGGCCACAACTTGCCCGTCAACTTCTCGATGCCGGCTTCTCCATCAGCATCGGCGTCCACCATCATCCCGACATTCTCTCAATCATTCCGCCCCACCGTCTTTATCACGAGACAGATGAAGACTAATTATAATGTCACCACAACCGGTTTGATGGTGCCGTCGGCATTGAATTCCATCTTGTCTATGCAGACCTCACGATTGTATCCGGCAGACAAACCTTTCTTGATGGCGTCGGGACGCGCAAAGCGGTGATAGACGATGTACCACTGGTCAGCACCTGGTTCCTGAATCACCGAATGATGCCCTGTGCCGAAAATCTGAAGTCTGGGGTTTTGTTTCAGCACTACCTGACGCTCCACCTGTGCCGGTTGGCCATTACGAACAAGTTCTGTGGGAGAATCACTGATCAGATAACGTACCTGATAGAGTGCTGAGCGGGTATCATTCTCGCTCCACATGAAATAATAGAGTCCATTGCGGTAGAAGACGTAGGTGCCCTCATTGTAATGGAAATCCTTCTTCTTGTCCCTTGGGATGAGATAGCGGGTCGAACCCGGCACGATGCTCACCATATCGTCGGCAAGTTCCGAGCAGGCGAGGAACGAATTGCCCCAATAGAGGTAATACTTGCCCGACTTTGGATCCATAAAGACATCAGGATCAATGACCTGACCTGGTTCGGTGCTGTCCTCTCGTGTCAGCATCGGATGGCCCAATGCATCACTGAATGGTCCTGCGGGGTCGTCAGCCACAGCCACACCAATCTTGCCCTCAGCCACGAAGTAATAGTAATACTTGTAGCCTTTCACCTTCGTCTTCGAGCCGTCAGTATAAACAGGCTTCTCGATGATGCAGGGTGCCCACGCACACTTGTCTGCCCAAGTCACATCTTTCTCTAGGTCAAGCATCACACCCTCGTCGTGCCAACGACGCATATCGGGTGAAGAAAAGACACGAAAGTCGTGGTTTTGCCATCCCTCCACACCATCGGTGGTGGGATAGAGATAATAACGACGCGTCTTTTCGGAATAAAGGATTTCGGGATCAGCAAACAACCCGGATATCACAGGATTGCTTACATCCGGAGCAAGGTGCATAGCCTCTTCGCCATCGCTCCAATTCTGCAGTCGTTCATATTCCTCCTGGGTAAGGCGCAGAAACGAGCCATGCTGCGGACCGTTCACACCCTCGATGTTGTGCGGATCGGAGAAGTTGCGCATATTCTTGTCGGCCTTACAGATGCGATAATTCTTGGGATTGCTGCTATACTCGATGTAGCCGATGCGCCAGCCTTCTTCACCTGCAATCTGAAAGGCCGAGACACCCTCGCACTTCTTGTTGCCCTCGAAGTTGACAAAATCCTTGTCATCAGGTTCAGGCCATGGTCCCAAAAGCGATGGAGAGGCCGAAGTGAAGAGACCTGGCTGGCCACCTTCCTTCTTGATCATAAGATGATACTGCTGGTCGGTGTCAAGCCAGTTGATGTCAGCATCAATCGTAGCATAACCCCAATCGATGAGTACACGTGGTTGCGTAAGGCGGGTAAAGGTTCGGTCGGCATGCGAATAGTACATGCGGTCATAACCTTCCTCAGGACGGTTGAGCAGCGAATAGTAGATCATATAGCCGCCCTTCGTTCCATCAGCCCAACGATAGTCACCGTCCCAGATAATCTGCGGAGCCCATACGCGGCAGATAGTGCTGAAATCCTTATAGGCGGGATTTGTCGTGTCATCGCCATCACAGAAGATCGAAAGGCCCTTGCGGAAGTCAAAAGACGTCGATTGCCAATGGATGAGGTCGTCACTGGTGAGCAAGTCGATGCCGAAGTTCTCCCACTCGCCACCTTTGCCCATCCGCTGGGTCATCGAGTTGTTCATGTCGGTGGTCACCATCAGGTAGCCCGAGCCGTCGATCTTGCGGCACAGATAGGCATCGCGCGTGCCTCCCTCGATCTTGGCCATCTCGAAAGCCGAGAATATGGAGTCACCGCAAAGCAGGTCGTGGTAATGCAGTCCGTCGCGCGACAGGGCGTAGGCGGTCCACTGTCCGTGGTCCGACATATGGCAATAGAGGTAGCCGTAGTCTCCCATCTGCAGATTGCCCCGCTGCTGTGGTTCCTGGCTGCATGCTGTGGTCATGAAGCCGAGCAATAGAATTGGAAGAAGATGTTTCATTGTATATAAGGATTAAGATGTGATTAAGGGTTAAAGCGAAATAATTGTTATTTGTTAATTGTTATTTGGAAATGTGTGGCGCAAAGATAATGAATAATTCGGATTGTTCCAAAAAATCTCTCGTAAAAAGATTATTTGGCAAATAATATTTGTATTTTTATTCCCTTTGCCACCATAATGCCATGGAAAAATACAGTTTTGTCCACATTTATTTTGAATAGTCACAGATTTGTGGTATCTTTGCACCGTGTTATGTTTTATTATGGGTAAATGAATAACAACGACTACATTATTCAGGTGGAGCACGTCACCAAGCGTTTCGACGACAATAAGGTGGTGCTCAACGATGTCTGTCTGAACATCAAGCGTGGTGAATTTGTGACCCTGCTGGGTCCGTCGGGATGCGGCAAGACCACTCTGCTGCGCATCATTGCCGGTTTTACGAAGCCGACCGAAGGCAAAATACTGCTTTCGGGCAAGGACATTTCCGATCTGCCACCCTATCAGCGTCCCGTCAACACGGTGTTCCAACGCTATGCCCTCTTTCCGCATCTTAATGTCTATGACAACGTGGCTTTCGGCCTGAAACTCCAAAAGGTGAGCGAGGACGAAATCGACACGCGCGTCATGTCGGCACTCCGCATCGTGGGCATGAACGAATACGAGGAACGCAACGTGAACGAACTCTCGGGCGGCCAGCAGCAGCGTGTGGCCATCGCACGTGCCATCGTCAACCGTCCGCAGGTGCTACTTCTCGACGAGCCGCTCTCGGCCCTCGACCACAAACTGCGTGTCGATATGCAGCTCGAACTAAAGCAGATGCACCGCGACCTTGGCATTACCTTCATCTTTGTCACCCACGACCAGGAGGAGGCCCTGTCAATGTCCGACACCATCGTCGTGATGAACGACAGTGTTATCCAGCAGATTGGCACACCCACCGACATCTACAACGAGCCAGCCAACCCCTTCGTGGCCGACTTCATCGGTGAAAGCAACATCCTAAACGGCACGATGAAGCGCGACTATCTGGTGAATTTCATGAGTAAGGATTTCGAGTGCATCGACAAGGGCTTCGAACCCAACGCCCCCATCGACGTGGTGATTCGTCCCGAGGATGTAGTGCTGCATAAGGTGCCGAGCGATGGACAATGGACAGGCCGCGTCTCGTCGTGCATCTTCAAGGGTATCCACTACGAAATGCTCGTCCAGACACCCGATGGCTACGAGATTCAGGTGCAGAACTACACCGCCTATCCCGTCAATTCGGAGGTCGGCATGAGCGTAGTTCCTGAGAATATCCACGTCATGCCTCGAAAGAACCTCTTCAACACCATTCCTGCCACGGTTGTCGATTCCATGCACATCAACATGCTGGGTGCAAACTTCGAAACCAAGCCACTAACACTTGCCAAAGGCACGCAGGTCAAGGCTGCCGTCGATTTCGACAAGGTGGATATGCTCGACGATCCTGCCGACGGCACTGCCGAAGGTCAGATCCGCAACATCCTCTACAAGGGCAACCACTACCTCATCGACGTGAAGTGCAAGAACGGTACAACCATTCAGGTCGATACCAACGACGTTTGGGAGGATTGGGACATGGTCGGCATCCGCATCAATCCCGAGGACATCAGGGTTATTGAAGGTTAAGAAAGGTTAAGAGGTTAAGAAGGGTTAAGATATGATGTCGAAAATACTTGCAAACCGAGCGAACTGGGCATGGCCATACGCCATTATCCTGACCATCTTTGTGATCATGCCTCTGGTCATGATCGTCTATTACTCCTTCCAGGATGCTGAGGGTCAGTGGTCATTGCACAACTTCCATAAGTTCTTCCTCTCGACCGATTCGCTCAACACGCTCATCTATTCCATCGGCATAGCAATGATTACCACCATCCTATGCATCCTCCTAGGATATCCCGCCGCCTACTTTATGGCGAAAACCGAGTACCGATTGCCCAAGGTGATGGCCTCGCTCTTCATCCTGCCGATGTGGATCAACGTGCTGCTTCGCACGCTTGCAACTGTGGCGCTCTTCGACTTTGCCCATCTGCCCTTGGGCGAAGGCGCGCTGGTATTCGGTATGGTTTATAACTTTCTGCCGTTCATGGTCTATCCCATTTACAATACGATGCTCAAGATGGACGGATCACTCATCGAAGCAGCGCAGGATCTCGGAGCTTCGCCACGCAAGGTGTTCACCGAAGTGTTTTTGCCCCTCACGATGCCGGGCGTATATAGCGGCATCGTGATGGTGTTCATGCCCACCATTTCGACCTTTGCCTTGGCTGAACTGCTCACCATGAACAACGTGAAGCTCTTCGGCACCCTCATCCAGGAGAACATCAACGCCGGCCTCCTGGGCTATGGCGCAGCCCTCTCCCTCATCGTGCTGATACTGATTGGTCTCACCTCCTTCTTCGATAGTGAGGACTAACCCCTCTTAACCCTTCGAACCCCTCTTAACCCCTCATAACCCCCTTTAATGAAGAAATTCCTTGCCAACGCATATATCTGGGTCCTGATGCTGCTGCTCTATGCTCCCATCCTGCTCATCCTTGTCTTCTCGTTCACCGAAGCCAAGGTACTGGGTACATGGACGGGCTTCTCAACCAACCTCTACCGCAACCTGCTGATGGGCGAAGCGGGAGAGGCGCTCAACAACGCCATCTACAACACCGTGCTCATCGCACTTGTTGCCGCAGCCGTCTCGACCATCCTCGGCACATTTGCCGCCATTGGTATCCACAACATGCGCCATGGTCGCATACGTCAGGCCATCACCTTCACCAACAACATCCCGATGATCAACCCCGACATCATCACGGGTATCTCAATCTTCCTGCTCTTCGTCTTCCTCGGCATCGGCCGTGGTCTCTTCTGCGTCATCTGCGCCCACATCGCCTTCTGCACGCCCTACGTGGTGCTCAACGTCATGCCGCAACTTATGAAGATGAATCCCAACCTCTACGAAGCCGCTCTCGACCTGGGAGCCACACCGATGCAGGCACTTCGCAAAGTGATTATCCCCGAATTGAAGTCAGGTATGATCTCGGGGTTCATCCTCGCCATCACACTGTCGGTCGATGATTTCGCTGTCACCCTATTCACCAAAGGATCAGGCACCGTCGAGACACTTTCGACCTACATCTATGCTGATGCACGCAAGGGTGGTCTGACGCCCGAACTGCGGCCTCTGTTCTCCATCATTTTCCTCGTCATCCTCGTGCTCCTCGTCTTCTACAACCTCAAGACGGCCAAGCAAACGGGCAATAACTAATATGCTGCCAGCAACATGAAAAAGATATTCCTATTCTTCATCTCGGCGCTTTTCTTACTGACGAGTACTCCCCTTTCGACCAAAGTCATCGCACAAAACCGCGACCAAATCCTCAAGGTCTATAACTGGGCCGACTATCTCGACCTCTCGCTCATCGAGGAATTTGAGGCATGGTACAAGGAGCAGACGGGCGAAACCGTCAAGGTGCGCTATTCTACCTTCGACATCAACGAGAACATGCTCACCCAGATCGAGGTAGGACACGAGGACTATGACGTGGTCTGCCCTTCGGAATACATCATCGAACGTATGCTCCGACGTGGCCTATTGCAGAAGATCGACACCACCGACTTTGCCCGAACCCATACGCCCAACTGGCTGGGCAATGTCGCACCGTTCGTGACAGAGAAATTCCAGCAGATGGCCCCGAACGACGACGACAAGTTCAACCTCGCCAATCCCTCGCTCCGTGTCAGCGACTATGCCGTAGGCTACATGGGCGGCACGACAGGCTTCCTCTACAACACCGATTTCGTCCTTCCCGAAGAGGTGGAGACGTGGGCTGCTCTTTGGAACGAGAAGTTCCAGCAGAAAATCTATGTGAAGGATGCCTTCCGCGATGTCTATTCCGTTTTGATTCAGTTTGCCAAGCACGACGACATCCTGAGCGGACGAACGACGCGCGACTTCGAGGCCACCAATCTCAGCGACGCCAACATCAAGGCTGTGGAGGACATCCTCATCAAGGCACGTCCGCAGATTGCAGGTTGGGAGGCCGACTTCGGCAAGGAACGCATGACGCAGGGCAAGGCTTGGGTCAACCTCACCTGGAGTGGCGATGCCGCATGGG
This sequence comes from Bacteroidales bacterium, assembly GCA_045545875.1. Lineage (GTDB taxonomy): Bacteria > Bacteroidota > Bacteroidia > Bacteroidales > UBA3663 > Liminaster. The sequence continues at coordinate 1,237 of JAZQBS010000148.1, read as the reverse complement.
CCATCGATGAGGCTGCCGAAGTGGGCTGTAACCTCGAATACGTGGTTCCGCAGGAAGGCACCAACTGCTGGTTCGATGGCTGGGTAATTCCCGTCTATGCCAGGAATGTGCGCGCTGCCTCCTATTGGATCAACTTCCTCTGCCAGTCGGAAGTCGCTGTCCGTAACATGGACGAGACGGGCTATGTGTCGGTCATCGGCACACCCGAAGTGCTCGAAGGTATGGCGAGCGAAGAAGACTATCCCGAGACCGTCGATGTCCGTTATTACTTCGGCGACATCGTCATCCCTTCGGTGGACGAAGAAACGGGCGACACCACGTGGATCGACTCGAAGGCTGCACACCTCAACCACGTGCTCTATCCCAACATCGACGTCATCGAGCGCTCCATCCTGATGCACGACACCGCCGACCGCAACGAGGACATGCTCGAAATGTGGAGCCACGTGAAGGGCAACAACCTCAACTGGAAGATGCTCACCTTCATCCTCGTCATCACCGCCCTCATCCTCCTTTTCGTCATCGACAAGAAGACCCGCCAGTGGCGCAAGCATCGTAGGCGCCAAGCGCTAATGAGGTTAAGAGAGGTTAAGAGGGGTTAAGAGAGGTTCGAGGGGGTTGCGGCACGACTCCTTACTCATAGGACTTAAGAATGAATATAAATTCACAATTTAATAATAATGACTGTATCAGATTTTGAGGATTTAATAATCTACAAAAACTCCCGTATACTCGCTAAACAGATATACGATATCACAAAAGAAGCACCATTCAGAAATGATTTTCGATTTGTTCAGCAAATACGAGCTGCCGCTGGTTCAATAAGCGATAATATAGCCGAAGGTTTTGAACGACAAGGCAACAAGGAATTCAAAAACTTCCTATATATTGCAAAAGGTTCTTGTGGTGAACTACGTTCGCAAATAAATCGAGCATACGATGTTGGATTTATCGATGAAGAAACGTATAAACAAATGTATAGCGATAGCAAAAGACTCAGTTCTTCGATACTTCATTTTATCGAATCTCTTCAATCCAACGACTTTGTAGGCTCGAAGTACCTAAATAAGCCCAAGGACCCAAGCAGTTAAGAAGGGTTAAGAGCTCGCGATGCTCGCAGTTAAGAAGGGTTAAGAGCTCGCAAAGCTCGCGGTTAAGAGTGGTTAAGAGCTCGCAAAGCGAGCAGTTAAGAAAGGTTGTATGCCCTTAACCCCTCCTAACCCCTCTTAACCCCTCT
>JAZQBS010000147.1:0-29704 GCA_045545875.1 Bacteroidales bacterium | reverse complement strand
CCTCCGTCACACGACTGAATATCTCGGTAATGGCGTCCTTGCCCTCAGCCTTCTCACGGAACATGTATTCACGACCAGGTTCTGTATTGAGACTGACGGAGGCAATACCGGCACCTTCCTGTCCGCGGTTGTGCTGCTTCTCCATCATCAGATAGAGTTTGTTGAAACCATAGGCCCATGTGCCGTATTTCCGCTCGTAGTAGTCGAGCGGCTTGAGCAGACGAATCATCGCCACGCCGCATTCATGTTTCAGCTGCTCCATCGTCTCATTCTTGGTGGTTTGACAATCTGCCCTCAATGCAAGCTTTGACGAAACTCATGAACAGGGGATGGGGATGGAGCACTGTCGAACTGTATTCGGGGTGGAACTGTGTGCCGATGTACCAGCGCTGCCCGGGAATCTCGACGATCTCCACAAGGTTGGCAGCAGGGTTGATGCCTGCACATTTCATGCCTTTGGCATCAAACTCGTTCAGATAGGCATTGTTGAACTCATAACGATGGCGATGTCTTTCCTTGATAAGCGACGCCTGACCGTAGGCTTGCCATGTGCGGCTTCCTTTCACCAATTCGCATTCGTAGGCGCCCAGACGCATGGTGCCGCCCATCTGCGTGATGTTCTTCTGTTCCTCCATCATGTCGATTACATTGTGAGGCGTCGAAGCGTCCATTTCGCTGCTGTTGGCATCCTTGTAGCCCAGCACATTGCGTGCAAATTCGACCACCATCATCTGCATGCCCAGACAGATGCCGAAGGTGGGGACATCGTGGGTGCGACCGTATTCGGCTGCAATGATCTTGCCTTCGATGCCGCGTGTGCCGAAGCCGGGGCAGATGACAAAACCTGCCAAGCCTGCCAGTTTCTCTGCTACGTTCTGGCGGGTGATCTGCTCGCTGTTGACAAAGACAGCCTTCACCTTGTAGCCGTTGTAAGTGCCTGCATGGGCAAGGCTTTCGAGGATGCTTTTGTAGGCATCCTGCAGGTCATATTTGCCGACCAGTCCGATCTGTATGACTTCGGTAGCCTGTTTGCGTCGTTCCAGGAAGTTGCGCCAAGGGCCCAGTTCGGGAGCAGGTGCGGGTTCGATGCCCATCTTCTTAAGGCAGATGGCATCGAGACCCTGATGCTGCATGTTGACGGGAACTTCGTAGATGCTGGGCAGGTCCTGGCTTTGGATGACAGCCTGCACTTCGACGTTGCAGAAGTGCGCCACCTTGGCGCGCAGTTCGTCGCTCAAGGCATGCTCTGTACGCAATACCAATACTTCGGGCTGGATGCCCAGGCCTTGCAGCTGCTTCACGCTGGTTTGGGTGGGCTTGGTCTTCAGTTCGCCCGCTGCTGCGAGATAGGGCACGTAGGTCAGATGGACGTTGAGGGCGCGTGTTGGCCCCAGTTCCCATCGCAGCTGGCGGATGGCTTCGAGAAAGGGCTGGCTTTCGATGTCGCCGATGGTGCCTCCGATTTCGGTGATCACGAAGTCGAGGGGACGCTTGGAGGCATTGAGTAGGATGCGGCGCTTGATCTCGTCGGTGATGTGCGGTACGACCTGGATGGTCTTGCCGAGATAGTCGCCACGACGTTCGCGCTCGATGACGCTGAGGTAGATGCGCCCCGTAGTGACGCTGTTGTCGCGTGTGGTCTCGATGCCGGTGAAGCGTTCGTAGTGTCCCAGGTCGAGGTCGGTCTCCATTCCGTCGGCAGTGACGTAGCATTCGCCGTGCTCGTAGGGGTTGAGTGTGCCGGGATCGATGTTGATGTAGGGGTCGAACTTCTGGATGGTAATCCTGTAGCCTCGTGCTTGAAGCAGTTTGCCGAGCGAAGCCGAGATGATGCCCTTGCCCAACGAAGAGGCCACACCACCGGTGATGAAGATGTACTTGGTGATCATCGATTGTCTTTTTTCGATATTAATCTGTACAATATCCCCTCTCCCTGCTCACAAGGCAGGGGGAGAGGACTTCGGGTATAGATTATAACTGTAAAGTAAAGCCAAAGATAAAGTAGGCCTGCTGCGAACAGGGGTTTGCTGTCAGCTGGGCGAAGATGGGGAGTGCAAACGTGTCGGTCACGCGTATCTCTTTGTCGGCATGCAGGGAGAGGTTGGTCACGGCAAAACCGCTGGTGCCATACGATGAGGTGGCGTAGGGGACTGCACCGGCCGTGGCTGTCCAATCCACACTGGCCAGGCGGAATGGGGCTGTAACCTCGAAATAACTGCTGTAGGCCCGTTTGCCGTCATCGTTGGTGCCATCGTTGCCCGCAAGGTTGGTGAACCACGACAGTGCCACGGGCCCGAAGTCGTAGCTGATGCCGGCTTCGAAAAGGTGGTTGGTCCCGTGGGCATCGTACTTGAAGTATCGGGCATCGGCATCGAGTCCCTGGCTGAACCAATAGTCAGTGATGCCAAAGGTGAGGCCTCCGATGGTGTAGCCCAGTGTGAGGTCAAACTCCTTCACGTCATCGGGGTTCGAAAGTCCGTAGCTGCCCCATGCCGTCAGACTCAGCCCCTTGTAGCTTACGCCCAATGTGGGCTGTACCGACACGTCGCCCAGCTTCTGGCCGCGCCAGATATATTCGTTCAAAAAGTCGGCCTTGATGGTCGTCTCTATCTCATCCTGCGCAAGGGCATGGAAGCCGAGCGTCAGTGTAGCCAAAAATAAGAACAATCTTTTCATCGTTTATTTTTTTCCCAATTAGTTTAATTTTTCCCCCAATTAGTTGTAGCAGCTCTCGCCATGTTCGTAGATGTCCAATCCTTCGTCTTCGATGCGGGCGCTGACGCGAAGACCGTGCAGCCGCTTGATACCATAGAAGAGGATGAATCCGCAGGCGGCAGCCCAAAGGTCGATGACGAGGATGCCGAAGCATTCGGCGCCGAAGAATCCCCAGCCATGACCGTAGAAGGCACCGCTGGAGGTGGAGAGCAGGCCTGTCAGCAGCGTGCCGAGAATGCCGCATACGCCATGTACGCTCGAAGCGCCTACGGGGTCGTCGATGTGAAGGCAGTGGTCGATGAATTCGATGGCAAACACAAGCGCCACACCACACGCCAGTCCGATGATGACTGCGCCCATGGGCGATACGAGGTCGCAACCTGCTGTGATGCCCACCAGTCCGGCCAATATGCCGTTGAGCGTCAGCGATAGTGAAGGCTTGCCATACTTGAGCCATGTGGTGAACATTGTGGCTACACCGCCTGCGACGGCCGCCAGGTTGGTGGTCAGAAATACATGCGAGATGGCAACACGGTTCACTTCACCGCTGGCTGCCAGCTGTGAGCCGGGGTTGAAGCCGAACCAGCCGAGCCACAGGATGAAGACGCCCAGGGCGGCCATCGCCAGATTGTGGCCGGGGATGGCGCGGCTTTTGCCGTCGCTGGCATATTTGCCGCGACGTGGACCCAGGAAGATAGCTCCGATGAGAGCAAGTACTCCACCGACGCTGTGCACAATGGCCGAGCCTGCAAAGTCGTGGAACACATCGCCGAACGTGTTCATCATGAAGCTGTCGGCTGCATCGTTGCAGAGCCAGCCTCCGCCCCAGGTCCAGTGTCCCTCCACGGGATAAATCAAGAGCGAAATGAAGGCACTATAGACCAGATACATCGAGAACTTGGTGCGTTCGGCCATGGCACCGCTGACGATGGTGGCCGAGGTGGCACAGAAGACGGTCTCGAAAATCAGAAATCCTTCGACCGGCAGCTCGCCCTTGTAGAAACTGAGATCGCCCCAGTTGGGCATGCCGATGAAGCCGGCACCTTCACTTCCGAACATAAAGCCGAAGCCCACAAAGAAGAATAACAGTGAGCCGAACATGAAATCGACAAAGTTCTTCATCAGGATATTGGCCGTATTCTTGCTGCGCGTGAAACCTGCTTCGCACAGTGCAAAGCCCGGCTGCATCCAGAAGACGAGCATCGCAGCCAACAGCATCCAGACAGTGTCGAGAGATAATCCAATTTCGTTCATAATCTTAATCTTTTAATACATTAATAAACTAAACTAAAAATACCTTAAATAACACCCAGTTTCATTTCTTGTCCCTAAGCACGGTGTCGCCATTCTCGCCTGTGCGGATGGAATAGGTGTCGATGACATCGCTCACGAAGATGCGGCCGTCGCCGATTTCGCCTGTGTGGGCCACGCGTAGGATGACCTGGATGGTAGGCTCAAGGAATATGTCGCGGCAGACGATGGTGACGGCGACACGTTCGATGACGTCCGTCGAGTATTGGACACCACGATAGATGCGCGCCTGCCGGCTTTGTCCGATGCCGTGCACGTCGTGATACTCAAACCAGTTGATGTCGGACGAGAGAAGTGCCTCTTTTACTTCTTCGAACTTTGTCTTTCGGATAATTGCTTCAATTTTCTTCATAATTACTTGTTATTTGTTTAACATTTTGAACATGTTCGGTGCAAAAATACGACATTTTGTAATAGAATGAACAAAATTTTTTGCAAATTGATAAAATTGTTTGTAATTTGAGTCTATTTGATAGATGAAATGCGAACTTCGGATAGCAAAATAAAACAAATCACAAGGAAAAACTGAATTTGTGAAAGTAAAATTTGCTTTATTCGAACAAATTGAAATATCTTTGCACCGAAAATAAACAATTCGTCATTTTATTATAAGTATATATGGCTAATAGTAATCAAAATGCCCAAGGGCTCTATCAAAGAGACTACGAACACGATGCCTGTGGTGTCGGAATGATAGTGAACATCCATGCCGGCAAGAGTCACGAACTGGTGGACAATGCATTGCATGTGCTTGAGAATATGCGCCATCGTGGGGCAGAAGTAGGAAAGGACGGCGACGGAGCCGGTATTATGATCCAGATTCCTCATGAGTTCATTTTGCTTCAAGGCATTCCGGTGCCAGAAAAAGGAAAGTATGGAACGGGGCTGGTGTTCCTGCCCAAGGAAGAGCAGGCTCAGAGTGAGATACTGAGTATCATGATAGAGGAGATCGAGCGGGAAGGACTGCAGCTGATGCACTTGCGCACGGTGCCTACCAATCCCGATTGCCTGGGCGAACGTTCAAGGTCGACCGAGCCGGCCATCAAGCAGGTCTTCATCACTGGTGTGAATGACGATGATCTGGAAACATTTCCTCGTACATTATATATTATAAGGAAGAAGATCGAGCGTCGCGTCACTCATCCTGATTTTTATATCTGTTCGCTTTCTAACTCGAACATGATATACAAGGGAATGCTTTCATCGATGCAGGTGCGACAGTATTTCACCGACCTGAGCAGTCCCTACCTGACCAGTGGTTTGGCGTTGGTACATTCACGATTCAGCACCAATACCTTCCCCACATGGTCGTTGGCACAGCCTTTCCGTCTGCTTGCTCACAATGGCGAGATCAATACCATCCGTGGCAATCGTGGATGGATGCAGGCGCGTGAGTCGGTGTTGAACAGTGAAGCCTTGGGAGACATCAGCCACATTACTCCCATTGTTCAACCCCAGATGTCGGATTCGGCTTCGCTCGACAATGTGCTGGAATTTCTGGTGATGAGCGGCCTGTCTCTTCCCCATGCGATGAGCGTGCTGGTGCCCGAGTCGTTCAACGACAAGAACCCCATCAGCGAAGACCTGAAGGCTTACTACGAATACCATTCCATCCTGATGGAGCCGTGGGATGGTCCGGCAGCGCTGCTGTTCTCCGATGGACGCTACGCAGGAGGCATGCTCGACCGCAATGGACTGAGGCCTGCACGTTATGTGATTACGACAAACGGAACGATGGTAGTTGCCTCGGAGGTGGGCGTGATGGACTTCGACCCGACAAAGATCGCCGAGAAGGGACGATTGCAGCCAGGCAAGATCCTGCTCGTCGATACGCAGGAGGGAAAGATCTACTACGACGGAGAGATCAAGCAGCAATTGGCTTCGGAACATCCTTATCGTCAGTGGCTTTCGACCAACCGCATACAGCTTGAGAAACTGAAGGGCGGCAGGCATGTGGAGAATGGCATGAACGATCTGCTGAAGAAGGAAATGGTATTCGGCTACACCGAAGAGGCAATCTCGGCCACCATCATCCCGATGGCAACGACGGGGCAGGAGCCGACAGCCTCGATGGGCAATGATACGCCGCTGGCTGTGCTCAGTGACAGGCCGCAGGTGTTCTTCAACTACTTCCGCCAGCAGTTTGCCCAGGTGACCAACCCTGCCATCGACTCCATTCGCGAGGAACTGGTGATGTCGCTGACCGAATATATCGGACGTGTGGGAACAGGTATTCTGACTCCCGACGAGACGAACTGCAAGATGGTGCGTCTGCCTCACCCGATACTGAACAACACGCAACTTGACATCCTGTGCAATATTCGTTACAAGGGCTTCAACACCATCAAGTTGCCGATGCTTTTCACCGATGACCTGAAGACTTCGCTCGACCAACTCTGCAAGCGTGCTGAGCAGTCGGTAGATGAAGGATACAACTACATCATCCTGACTGACCGTGACGTGGATGAGCAGCATGTGGCAATACCGAGTCTTCTGGCAGTGAGTGCCGTGCATCACTATCTTATCAGTGTGGGCAAGCGTGTCCAGACGGCATTGATTGTTGAGTCGGGCGAGATTCATGAGACCATGCATGCCGCCCTGTTGTTGGGCTATGGAGCTTCGGCATTGTGTCCCTATATGACATTTGCCATTCTGGACGACCTCGTCAAGCGTGGTAAGATCCAGGAAGACTACGCCACTGCTGAGGCCAACTACATCAAGGCAGTGAAGAAGGGACTGTTCAAGATTATGGCGAAGATGGGCATTTCGACCATCCGCAGTTATAGAGGAGCAAAGATTTTCGAAAGTATAGGACTGTCGGAATCACTGCTGAAGACCTATTTCGGAACGGAGGTGAGCACCATTGGTGGCATCGGACTTGAAAAGATTGCAGCTGATGCGAAGGCTAGACACCGTTCGGGTCATGGTGTCGTGAGATTGCCCAATCAGGGGCAGTTCCATTGGCGCAAGGATGGCATCAGGCATGCCTGGAATCCGGAGACCATCGCCACGCTGCAACTTGCGACGAGGACAGGCAATTATGAGAAGTTCAAGGAATTCACCAAATTGGTGGATCAGAAGAACGACCCCATCTTTATCCGCGACTTCATGGATTTCCGCAGGAATCCTATCTCCATCGACGAGGTGGAGCCAGTGAGCGAAATCGTAAAGCACTTTGTGACCGGAGCCATGAGTTTCGGTGCATTGAGCAAGGAGGCGCACGAAGCCATCTGTCTGGCTATGAACAAACTGGGTACACGTTCGAACACAGGCGAGGGCGGTGAAGATTCGGCACGCTATCATACTTCGGTCGATGGTATCTCGCTCTCGAGCAAGACAAAGCAGGTGGCCAGTGGTCGTTTCGGTGTGACCACAGAATATCTTGTAAACGCCGAAGAGATACAGATCAAGGTGGCACAGGGAGCCAAGCCGGGTGAAGGCGGACAACTGCCAGGCTTCAAGGTAAATGAGGTGATTGCCAAGACAAGGCACTCCATTCCGGGTATCTCGCTGATTTCGCCACCACCGCATCACGATATCTATTCGATTGAGGACCTGGCACAACTGATCTTCGACCTGAAGAACGTCAATCCTCAGGCAGCCGTCAGCGTGAAACTCGTTGCCGAGAGTGGTGTGGGTACAATCGCAGCTGGTGTGGCCAAGGCAAAAGCCGACCTCATCGTCATCTCGGGAGCCGAGGGCGGTACGGGTGCTTCGCCTGCGTCGAGTATGCGTTTTGCAGGCATTTCGCCTGAGATAGGTTTGAGCGAGACTCAGCAGACACTGGTGCGCAACGGATTGCGTGGACAGGTGAGGTTACAGGTGGATGGACAGATAAAGACAGGACGCGACATCGTGCTGATGGCCATGTTGGGTGCCGATGAATTCGGATTCGGAACGACTGTGCTGATCGTGCTGGGCTGTGTGATGATGCGTAAGTGCAATCTCAACACTTGTCCGATGGGTGTTGCTACTCAGAATCCTGAATTGCGGAAGCACTTCATGGGACGCTACGAATATCTAGTGAACTACTTCACGTTCCTGGCACAAGAAGTACGCGAGCATCTGGCTGCCATGGGCTGTCGTTCACTCAACGACATCGTGGGTCGTACCGACCTCATACAGACCAATGCATCGGTGCTTGACCTCAGTCGTATGTTGCACAAGGAGGATGGCGTAATGCACTTTGTGGGCAATATCCAGGAGCCGGCCATTCCATTGGGAATGCAGGGAACAGTGCTCGACCGACAGATGCTGACAGCGGCAGCGAAGGCGCTGGATGCCAAGGAAGAAGTTGCAATGGACTATGCCATCCGAAATACCGACCGTGCCACAGGAGCGATGCTCTCGGGAGAAATTGCCAAACGATATGGTCAGGAAGGTCTACCCGACGATACGATCAACGTTCGCTTCAAGGGATCGGCAGGTCAGTCGTTTGGAGCGTTCCTTGTCCATGGCGTCAGTTTCAAGCTGGAAGGTGAAACCAACGATTACTTTGCCAAGGGCCTCTCGGGCGGTAGAATAGCCATCCTTCCTCCGACACGCTGCAATTTTGCTGCCGAAGAAAATATCATTGCAGGCAACACGGGTCTTTATGGTGCCACTTCGGGAGAACTCTACATCAATGGTCGTGTAGGAGAGCGCTTTGGCGTGCGCAACTCAGGAGCCATAGCTGTCATCGAGGGAGCAGGAGACCATTGCTGCGAGTACATGACAGGTGGTCGTGTAGTAGTGCTTGGTGAGACGGGTCGTAACTTTGCTGCCGGCATGACAGGCGGTGTGGCCTATGTCTATGACCGTCGTCACACGTTCGACTACTTCTGCAATATGGATATGGTGGAAATCAACCTCGTGGAAGACAGCGTTTCACGCAAGGAGCTGCACGAACTGATTCGTCAGCATTACCTCTATACAGGTTCGAAACTGGCCCTTCGAATGCTTGACGACTGGCCGCACTATGTCGAGGACTTCATCCAAGTGGTGCCCATCGAATACAAACGTGTGCTCCAGGAGGAACAGATGGCCAAGTTGCGTCAGAAGATTGCCGATATTCAGCGTGATTATTGAGATGACAGGTTTTGAAAAAATGTTTATATATTTATAAAATAAGAAAATATGGGAAATCCAAAAGCATTCTTGGAGATACGGCGTCAGGAGGCAGGATATCGACCAATACACGATAGAATACATGACTTTGGCGAAGTGGAACAGACGCTCAATACCCGTGAACGAAGACAACAGGCCTCGCGTTGCATGGATTGTGGTGTGCCCTTTTGCCACTGGGCCTGCCCATTGGGCAATAAACCGCCGGAATGGAACGATGCACTCTATCGTGGCGACTGGGAATTGGCCTACCAATTGCTTTCGTCCACCAATCCTTTCCCTGAATTCACTGGACGTGTCTGCCCGGCACTTTGCGAAAAGGCTTGCGTGCTCAACCTCATCTTGCATGAGCCTACCACCAATCGCGAAGACGAGGCGTCGATTGCCGAGGCTGCCTTTCGCGAAGGATTCATACCATTGCGTATGCCTGAAAGAAATGGCAAGAAGGTGGCCGTCGTCGGTGCCGGTCCTGCGGGACTGGCAGCAGCCGACAGACTGAACCAGATGGGCTATCGTGTCACAGTCTTCGAAAAGAACGAGGCTGCCGGAGGATTGCTTCGCTATGGTATTCCGAACTTCAAGTTGGGCAAGGTCATCATCGATCGCCGTCTCCGACTTTTGGAGCAAGAGGGCATTGAGTTCAGATATGGTGAGGAAGTGCATTGCGATGCTGCATTTGCTAGCCAGTACGATGCAGTAGTCATTGCCACAGGCACACCTACAGCCCGTGACCTCAACGTGCCAGGTCGCGATTTGAAGGGCGTCCATTTCGCCCTTGAACTGCTCAGTCAGCAGAACCGTGTACTTGCGGGACATGAGTATTCGAAGCAGGAACGCATCACAGCGAAGGGCAAGGACGTGCTCGTCATCGGTGGTGGCGACACGGGCAGCGATTGCATTGGCACGGCTCATCGACAAGGATGTCGGAGCGTTACGCAGATAGAGATCTTGCCACGTCCTGTCGATGGCCCTGACGACCCCAAGAATCCTTGGCCTAACTATCCTCGAACCTTCAAGACCACTTCGAGCCACGAAGAGGGATGTACACGAAGATGGAACATCAACACATTGGAGTTCCTTGGCAAGGACGGACAACTGACTGGCGTCAAGGTACAAGAGATCGATTGGGTGCCGAATCCTGCGGGTGGTCGTCCTACGATGGTCGAAAAAGGTGAACCGGAAATCATCAAGGCAGAGATGGTGCTGCTGGCCATGGGCTTCCTGAAACCCCAGCATCCGCAATATCCCGAGAACGTCTTTGTCTGTGGCGATGCAGCAAATGGAGCTTCGCTCGTGGTACGTGCCATGGCAAGCGGTATCGAGACTGCCGAGAAAATTGACAATTATCTGAAATGATGAACAGGATACGTTTTACCAAGATGCACGGTTGCGGCAATGATTACATCTATGTCGATACGAGGTGCTTCCCCGTTGAAGATCCCAATGCATTGGCCATTAGATGGAGTGACCGGCATAAAGGAATTGGCAGTGACGGCCTGGTATTGATAGGCGAATCACCTGTGGCCGAAGCTGACTTCTCGATGCGCATCTTCAATGCAGATGGTAGTGAGGCCATGATGTGCGGCAATGCTTCGCGCTGCATCGGCAAATATGTCTTTGAACGCGGGTTGACACAAAAGACCGAAATACGCCTATGGACACCTTCGGGAGTGAAGGTATTAACCCTGCATGTCGTTGCTGATCGGGTGGAGAGTGTCACCGTTGACATGGGAGAGCCGAAACTGGTCGTCCCTGAGCAATTTCAATCGTCGCCAGACCTGCCTTTGGGAACATTCGTCTCGATGGGCAATCCCCACTACGTCATCTTCACCAAAGACGTGGATCAGGTAGGGGTGAAGGGGACGGAACTTGAACATCATCCAGCCTTTCCCCAACGTTGCAACATTGAATTCGCTCGTGTTGTAGGTCCCTATTCGATGGGTTCAGACAAGGTCAGAATACGTACCCGTGTCTGGGAACGTGGTAGCGGCATCACACAAGCTTGCGGTACAGGAGCATGCGCTACGACCGTTGCTGCCTGCATTACAGGTCACGCTTCCCGCAATTGCAGTATCGAGATGGATGGTGGCACTCTTGACATCGAATGGCGACGTTCGGACAATCATCTTTATATGACGGGTCCTGCTGCATTCATTTTCGATGGGGAGATAGAAATCTAAATCATAGAAATATGGCATTTGTAAACGAAAACTACCTCGGCCTCTCGTCCGGCTATCTTTTTGCCGACATTGCCAAGCGTGTCAAGGCCTTCCGTGCCACGCATCCCGAGACCAATGTCATCAGTCTGGGTATCGGCGATGTGACCCAACCACTTTGTCCTGCTGTGATCCAGGCTATGCACAAGGCTGTTGATGAGATGGCATCATCTTCGAGTTTCCGAGGCTATGGTCCGGAACAGGGCTATGACTTCCTGCGTGAGGCCATCGCACTACATGACTTCCAAGAGCGAGGCATCGCGATGGACACCGAAGAGATCTTTGTCAATGATGGCGCTAAGTCAGATACGGGCAACATCCAGGAACTTCTTGGTCAGGATTGTGTCATTGGTGTCAGCGACCCTGTATATCCCGTCTATATCGACAGCAATGTGATGGCTGGACGTGCTGGAACGAAAGCACAGGATGGCCGTTGGTCGAACATTCTTTATATACCGTGTTCGGTTGAAAACGAGTTTGTACCACCTGTCCCGAAGGGACGACGCGTCGATGTGGTATATCTTTGTTTCCCCAACAACCCTACTGGGGCCGTCATCGGTAAGAAAGACCTTGAACGTTGGGTGTATTTTGCGTTGGAAAATGATGTGCTGATCCTCTACGATGCAGCTTATCATGCCTACATCCGTGATGCGGACATCCCTCGCAGCATCTACGAGATAGAAGATGCTCGACGTTGTGCCATCGAGTTCCATTCCTACTCCAAGACAGCAGGGTTCACGGGAGTGCGTTGTGGCTATACGATTGTCCCCAAGGAAGTGACGGCTGCCACACATCAGGGTGAGCGTATTCATCTCGGTCCCCTTTGGAACCGTCGCCAATGTACCAAGTTCAATGGCACCAGTTACATTTCGCAACGTGCAGCAGAGGCCATCTATACGCAAGAAGGCAGGAAGCAGGTGCAGGCAACCATTGACTATTACATGGAAAATGCCCATCGGATGCTGGACGTGCTGCGCAGTCTCGACTTCGAGTGCTACGGCGGTGAAAATGCTCCCTATATCTGGATGCGCACGCCTGATGGTATGTCGTCCTGGCAATTCTTCGAGGCACTGCTTCGGGGTGCCGGTGTGGTTTGTACGCCTGGTGTAGGCTTCGGACCTTCGGGTGAGGGTTTTGTTCGACTAACGGCTTTCGGAAGTCAAGAGAACACTCAAGAGGCATTGCACCGAATAGTCGATTGGAAAAATGGCTTTTATCTTTAATATCCACTTTTATAAACAATTACAATTATGGAAACATTGAGATTTCAGGTTGTCGGTGAGGCTTTCAAGAAGAAGCCCCTTGACGTAGAAGCACCCGTTGAGAGACCTGCCAAGTATTTCGGCAAGAAAGTCTTCAACCGCGAAAAGATGTACACGTACCTTTCAAAGGACGTCTATGCAAAGATGATTGATGTGATGGACAATGGTGCACGCCTGGAGCGTGACGTGGCTGACGCTGTGGCCGAAGGCATGAAGCAGTGGGCTACCGAAAACGGAGTGACGCACTATACGCATTGGTTCCAGCCATTGACCGAAGGTACGGCCGAGAAGCATGATTCGTTTATCGAACACGATGGTAAAGGCGGCATGGTAGAAGAGTTCACGGGCAAGTTGCTCGTTCAGCAGGAACCCGATGCCTCCAGTTTCCCCAGTGGTGGCATCCGAAGCACATTCGAAGCCCGTGGTTACTCGGCATGGGATCCTACCAGCCCTGTCTTCATTATTGACGACACACTTTGTATCCCCACTGTGTTCATCTCCTACACAGGAGAATCGCTCGATTACAAGGCTCCTCTGTTGCGTGCTTTGCATGCCGTGAATGTGGCTGCCACGGGGGTTTGCCATTATTTTGACCCAACGGTAAAGAAGGTTACTTCGAACCTCGGTTGGGAACAGGAGTATTTCCTCGTGGACGAAGGTCTCTATTCGGCACGTCCCGACCTGTTGCTTACAGGTCGTACGCTGATGGGACACGATTCGGCCAAGAACCAGCAGATGGATGACCATTATTTCGGTTCCATTCCTGAACGTGTGGCTGCCTTTATGCGAGAACTTGAGATCGAAGCGCTCGAACTTGGCATCCCTTGCAAGACACGCCATAATGAGGTGGCTCCCAACCAGTTCGAACTTGCGCCCATCTTCGAGGAAACGAACCTGGCTGTCGATCACAACATGTTGCTCATGTCGGTGATGAAGCGTGTGGCCCGCAAGCACGGATTCCGTGTCCTCTTGCACGAGAAGCCTTTTGCCGGCATCAACGGCAGTGGCAAGCACAACAACTGGAGTCTCTCGACCGACAATGGTGTGCTGCTCCATGCTCCTGGCAAGACTCCGGAACAGAATCTCCGTTTTGCCACATTCATCGTTGAAACACTGATGGGTGTGTACCGTCACAACGGGCTTCTGAAGGCTAGTATCATGAGTGCCACCAATGCACATCGATTGGGAGCCAACGAAGCACCACCGGCCATCATTTCGAGTTTCTTGGGTCGTCAGGTGAGTGAGTTGCTCGATCATATCGAGAAAGCCGATCGCGACAATCTGCTCGCCATGGATGGAAAGCAGGGCTTGAAGATGGATATCCCCGAGATTCCCGAATTGCTCATCGATAACACCGACCGCAACCGAACCAGCCCCTTTGCCTTTACGGGCAACCGTTTCGAGTTCCGTGCCGTGGGTAGTGAGGCCAACTGCGCTTCGGCCATGATTGCCTTGAACAGTGCAGTTGCCGAGGCCCTTGTCTCGTTCAAGCAGCGTGTCGATGCACGTATTGCCGAGACTGAGGAGAAGTTTGTCGGAACAGGACACAGTGCCACCTTCCATGCTATCATCGATATCCTGCGCGAAGACATTAAGACATGCAAACCCATCCGCTTTGATGGCAATGGTTACTCGGATGAATGGAAGGCCGAGGCAGCCCGACGTGGTCTCGATGTCGAGACATCCTGCCCAGTCATCTTCGATCGATACCTTGATGCAGAAAGCGTTCAGATGTTCGAAAGCCTCGGTGTCATGACCCGCAAGGAACTGGAAGCACGCAATGAGGTCAAATGGGAGACCTATACGAAGAAGATTCAGATTGAAGCGCGTGTGCTTGGCGACCTTTCGATGAACCACATCATCCCGGTGGCGACCAACTATCAGAGCCGTTTGTTGGCCAATATCGAGTCCATGCATAAGGTATTCCCTGCGATGAAGGCCGATGCACTCAGTGCCCGTAACCTCAAGCTCGTCGAAGAGATTGCCGAACGTACCAGCCGTATCGAGACACAGGTCGAGGAACTTGTGGCAGCACGCAAGGTCGCCAACCGCATTGCAGACGAGCGAGAGAAAGCTATCGCCTATCACAACACGGTTGCACCTTTCTTTGACAGCATTCGCCGTCAGATCGACAAACTCGAACTCATCGTCGATGATGCCTTCTGGCCACTGCCAAAGTATCGTGAACTGTTGTTCATCCGTTGACGTGTCGATTCTAAACTGTCATCGTTCGATCCTTATCCTATAAGAAATGGCGCCAGCCCTTTGAGGTTGGCGCCATTTTCCTGTAATATTTGCGTTAATTAATAAGCATGATCGGTCTTGATCTCTTCCTTGTCGAGTTTCTTCTTGTCGATGGCACGCCAGCAATAGACGATGTAGGCGAGGACGAAGGGAACGAGGAAGGAGACGTAGAACATGGTGCGCAGCGTGAACTCGCTGCTGCAGGAGTTGCTGATGGTGAGCGATGACTGCAGGTCGGCGGTCGATGGATAGTAGGCTGTGCCATTCCACCCGGCGCAGAGCAGCAGTGCCAGCACGACGAGCACGGTGCCTATGCCGGCAGGCCAGATGCCACGGATGTATTCCTTCGAAAGGATGGTTTTGCCGATGCCGAAGAGTACGAGCACGACACCTATCAGCAACAGGACGAGGAGATACCACATCTGGAGGAAGTTGTTGAGATACTTCAACGGCTCGATCGAGATGACGCCTGCGTCGTTGTAGGCAAAGCCGTCCTTCAGCAAGAGGTGGATGAGATAGACGACGAAGAGCACGACGAAGGCGGCTGCATTGACCTTGAGTCCAAGGACGCCACGATGACGGATGTCCTCGTCAGCAACGTTGTTGATTACGTAGAGGATGCCCAAGGTACGTGCCAGGAACACTACGGCAAAGCCGAAGACGAGAATCCAGGGATTGAGCAGCGCATCGAGGCCGTGCGAGGCATTGCCCCAATGGCTGATGATAGGTGTCAGTGCTCCTGCATTCACCAGATTGCTCTTCTCGACCACGAAGTTCGAGCCTTCGAAGAAGGTGGACACGGCGCCGCCCAACAGCAATGGTCCGACGATGCCGTTGAGGAAGAGGAAGAACTGGAAGGTGCGGGGACCAAGGAAGTTGCCAATCTTGTTCTGGAACTCGTAGCTGACCGCCTGCAGCACAAAGGTGAAGAGGATGATCATCCACAGCCAATAGGCTCCGCCGAACGAGGTGGAATAGAAGAGGGGGAAGGAGGCAAAGAAGGCACCACCAAAAGTGACGAGGGTGGTGAAGGTGAATTCCCACTTGCGTCCGGTGGAATTGAAGACCAGGCGTCGGCCTTCTTCGGTATTGCCCAAACTACGGGCCAATGAGTTGGCTCCCTGTACGAAGAGCAGGAAGACGAGCAGCGCACCGAGCAGTGAAACGATGAACCACCAATATTGTTGCAAAAATGAGTAGGTCATAGGGGGGAGGGGGTTAAGAAGGGTTCGAAAGGTTCGAAAGGTTCGAGGGGTTTGAGAGGGCAGCCAAGCATGGCTGCCGCGTAAACGCTATTTAGGCTGAATAGTCGGGGCCTTTCTTGATTTGCTTGATGAGGATATTGATTTCGACGGCGAGCATGGTGGTGAAGAGGATGAGGAACAGGAAGAACGTGATGATGACCGACGAACTGTGCAGGTCACTGACGGCTACCCATGTGGGCAGCATGTCCTGGATGGTCCATGGTTGACGTCCGAATTCTGCCACGAGCCAACCGCTCTCGGAGGCAATATATGTCAATGGGATGAGCGCGATGGCTACCCAATAGTGCCAATGGGGCAGGGAGGTGATGTCGCGATTCTGCCAGAATTTGGCAGGCCACTTGTATGCCACGGCAATCACGATGGCGAAGAAAAGAATCAGAAGGCAGCCAATGCCTACCATGATGCGGAATGCCCAGAAGTTGATGGGGATGTAGGGCACCACCTGATCCTTGTCCTTGATGTAGCCGTAGCCGAAGTATTTCATATTCTCGTTGATGGTGGCAAGTTGTGCGCCGAGGGAATCCACGGGCACGCCTTCCTGCCTTGCCTTGCGGTAGTCGGCAAGGGCAACGATGGCTTTCTTGCCTCGTTCAATCTTCTCGTCGATGGAGGGCTCACGTGTGCCGTCGGGCTTCGTATAACCATTCAGCAGGTCGTTGATGCCGGGCACATATCCGTGAATGTCGTTGGTTGCCATGAACGACAGGGCATAGGGCATCTCTATCTTCAAAGGTGCCGACTCGTCGTTTGCATAGTCGGGTTGGCTGAAGGGATTGACCCATGCGACGGCTGTCAGGCCGACATCGGTGCCACCATTGTAGAGTGCTTCCATGGCGGCCAGTTTCATGGGTTGCACTTCGGCAACGTCCTGTGCGGACTTGTGTCCGGTAGCGGCAGCGAGCAGGGAGGCAACGAGACCGACGATAGCGCCAATCTTGAGGCTTTCGAGCGCAAGTCTTGTCTCGCGTTTCTTCATCAGGTACCAGCAACAGACGCCCACGCAGAAGACTGCGCCGACAATCCATGCCGAGGTGACGGTGTGACAGAACTTCGAAACGGCAAAGGGTGAGAGGGCGACTTCGGAGAAAGAAACCATCTCGTGACGCATCGTATCGGGGTTGAATTCGCAGCCAACGGGATACTGCATCCAGGCGTTGGCCCCCAGGATCCACCATGCAGAGATGGTGGCGCCGAGTCCGGTGAGCCAGGTGGAGGCGAGGTGGAAACCGCGCGAGACCTTGTTCCATCCGAAGTACATTACGGCGACGAAGGTGGATTCCATGAAGAAGGCGACGATGCCCTCGACGGCCAATGGTGCGCCGAAGATGTCTCCCACGAACCATGAGTAGTTGCTCCAGTTGGTACCAAACTCAAATTCGAGGATGATACCCGTGGCGATGCCCATGGCGAAGTTGATGCCGAAGAGTTTCTGCCAGAACTTGGCGGTATCTTTCCAAAAGGTGTCTTTGGTGCGATAGTAGCACGTCTCCATGATACCCATGATGACGGCCAGGCCGAGCGTCAAGGGTACGAAGAGCCAATGGTAGATTGCCGTGAGAGCAAATTGTGCCCTCGACCACTCAATGGTGCCGGCATCGATTAGAAGGAGGTTTGTCATAATATTTGGGGGTTTTGTGTTTTTGAGGGGAAAGAGGGTTTTGAGGGCAGCCAAGCATGGCTGCCACGGAAACGGGGAGGGACGGGCAAGGATGGCTGCCACGGAAACGCGGGGGGATGAGTTGCGATGGTATCGCAACAGACGGAACAGGGAGGGGCGGGCCTAAGGCTCGGCGCGGTCGATGAGCTCGGTGGCGACATAGGAGGATTCGTTGCCCTTGGCGTGTTCCTTCAGGAAATTGGGGAAGAAGAACACCTTGAGGATGGCGAACATAATGAACAGCTTGATGAGGATGATGGTCCACAACGTACGGCCCAGCTTCATGTCCCTGAAGCCTTCGTAGTAGAGATTGAAGAATCGGTATATGAAACTGTCTTTTCGCATGGGGGAGGTCGATGTGAATTCTTTAGGGATAGATTGGCCATTGGTACTTTTCTACAGTGACGCTGCCGGAAGGGCCAAGGACATTGTAGTGGTAGATGCCCCAGCGTACGCCTTTCCAGTTGCCGTAATCGACGAAGAATGGGTCGCCGACGGGGTCGAATATTTCACCGTCGAGGCTATAGGAGAAGTGGTAGCTTTGGGTTCGGAGGTCGAAGTGAATACTGAAGCAGATTTTGGCCCGAGGGGGGCATAAAAGCGTAGTACCCGAAGAGGACAAAGCTTTAGGAGGAGGTGGCGGGGACGGAATGATTGTGGTATCCAGAGTGATTGGAAGTTCTTGGAGCCTTGACTCCTTTTCGTCGAAGATGGTGCGGGTGCGGCCATTGAGGAAGACCTCGCGGGGCTGGGGGATATTGCGGTAGAGATAAAATGTGTCGCCTTTGCGAAGGACGCCGAGCAGTTCGTTGCTTCGTCCGATGCAGGCTAAACCAGCGCGACCGCCGTCGGCAAGATTGCTGACGTCGAGGACGATGTCAGCATCGATGTCGTAGCCCATGGTACGCATCGTGATGGTATTGCGTGCATTGACGAAGTCCTCGGACTGCAGGGCATGGAGTGTCAATGCGCCGGGATGCTCGGTGAGCGACCAGGCGGTGTTGTCGGGATTGTGGTTCCATTGCCAGAGCGGGCTGAGTCCTTCGGGCTTGAAGCTGATGTCCTGGTAGGGGAGATGTGCAGCATGGTCGATGGGCTTGTCCTTGATCGGCATCGCCCACGTATTGACGGGTTCGCCGACACCATTGCCATCGTAATCGACACCGATGACCGGCCAGTCGTCCTGCCACGTCATGGGCTGCAGATGCACGATGCGGCCGATGGCTCCTGCGTGCTGGAAATGATAGAACCACCACGTGCCGTCGGGCGTATCGACGATGGAGCCCTGGTGAGGACCATTGATGGATGTCGAGCCCGTTTCGAGCACACGTCGGCTTTCGTAGGGGCCATAGATGTCCTTCGAGCGGAGCACTGTCTGCCAGCCACGTTCGACGCCACCTTCGGGAATCGAAATGTAGTAGTATCCGTTGCGCTTCATGAACTTGGGACCTTCGGCCACTGGGCCTTCATAGACCGTGACGCCTTCGTCGAGCAACTGCTTGCCGTCGCGACTCATCTTGTGGACGATGATGGGGCCTGCACCATGCCGGCTGCGGACGAGATAGGCCTGGCCGGGAATGACACGGGTGCCATCGGCTTCATGGACAACCTCATCGTCCCAGAACGGACAGGGATCTTCCCATTTGGGTACCTGCCTGACGAGATGGAGGGGCTCCCAAGGTCCTGCTGCTTCTGGAGCAGAGGTCATGAAGAGCCCTTCGTCGGGGGTGCAGAAATAGATGTAGAAACGTCCCTCCTGATAACGTAGCGCAGGTGCCCATGAACCGCCTGCATAGTGCTTGTTGGTGTCCCATCCCGGATAGTCGAAACGGTCATAGACCTGCGTTACGACACGCCAGTTCACCATGTCGTCTGACTCAAGAATCTGCATGCCGATGAAGTGGAAGTCGGAGGCCACCATGTAGTATTTCTCGCCTACACGGATGACATCCGGATCGCTGTAGTCGGCTGGAAGGATGGGATTGATGTAGGTGCCATTGAGCTGGTCGCCCCACTGCTGCTGTATCTGCATGGGTGCCTTGGGTTGCGCAAACAACGAAGCAAGAGGGGCAAAACACAGCAGGAGTGTCGGCAGAAGGAAGGATGTCTTATTCCTGAAGTGCATAATAGACAAAAGAAAACGCTAATTCGCTAATTCGTGATAGAAGAGCCTCGTGTTACAATTCGACAGCATAGACGTTGTCAAAACCTTCGAAGTTGGCTCGGAAGATTATCCATTTGTCATCGGGACTGAAGTGGACATTGGGCTCGAGGTTGTAGTTGTGATATTTCATGTTGACCAGTTTCTCCGACTTGAGGCTGTCGCACACGATGGTGTAGATGGAATCCTGCGAGGTGGGGAAGGAGCCGCCTAGGGAATTGCGCGTCATCGGATAATCGTAGCGGAAGATCCACTGGTCCTTGTTGGAATGCGCAACCGATGTCTTTGACCCGCCATCGCCAGCCAGGAAGCTCTCGTCCCACGACGTGGTGTAGTGAACGGCCCATTCATCGCGAAGCAGCGGGTAGATATCCTCGTGCAGCGTCTCGACATCGACCTTGCCGACGTAGAACGTGGTGCTGCGCGGCTTCTGCAGGTCGAAGTAGATGTAGCGGCCATCGGCACCGAACCATTCGTGACCGGCAATCTCGCGATAGACGGTGCGCTTGTGCATCAGCACAGGCTTTCGGGCGGGCTTGTCCTTCAAGCCTGCTCGGTCGAGTTCCTTGCGCGAACGGATGTCGATGTTCCAGATGCGATCGACCTTATGCCAATGTCCTTCGTGGCAGAAGAGCAGGCGGTTGGGATCGGTGGGAGAGAACTGCAGGTGGTTGAGCCAGGCGTTGTCGGTCCAGATGTTGCTGAATTCGCCTGTCTGTGTATCGATGGTGAAGATGGTCTTTTCGAGTTTGGCTTCAAAGATGAGGTTGAAGAAGTCGCCCTTCTTGGGATGATCGCGCAGGATGCGTGCTTCTTCCGGGTTGTCGAAGGTGCCGGCCAGGCGTGTGCCATCACAATTGACGGCAGCGATATGTCCTGTGCGGCCAGCGGGGAGCTTGGCTACGAGGCGTGTTGCGCCATCGACGATAGAGCATGCAAAGATGCTGTCGCGGCGCTGGAAGAAGAGTTCGCGGGTGGCAGGGCAAACGATTTCGGTCGAGACGCCTTGAGCCTCGTGGGTCACCTGACGGATTTCGAAGGTCTTGAGATTGACGGCATACATCTGCTTGATGACGCCCAGCGTGCCATTGCCTGCCACCATGTCGGTCGAAGCCTGAACTACGTCGGTGCCTACAAAGAGCATCTCGTCGCCGACGAAGGGATGGTTGTGGAAATAGAACGAGCGATTGGCACCGGCGCGACGTGTGAGTTTGACGATGCGATGACCTGTATCGATATCAATCCACTCGTCGGGCATCGCTTTGCCTCCTGTCTCGAGGACGGGAATGCCTTGGGCAGAGATGACCGCCGGAACGAAGAGAAGCAGGGAGAGGAGAATGTGAGATTTCATGGGAGGATGTGGTTAATTGGTATAGAATCGATAGTGGGCTGGATTGTCTAGATGCTCTAGATTTTCTAGATGCTCTAGAAGCTCTAGTTATTCTAGAAGGATCTAGGTGCTAAAAACGATAGTTGCTATGACCGCCTGATAAGCGGCCATAGCAGAATATTCAGTGATGGGTTATTCCTCGGGTTTGACCTCGGTAACCTCGGTCTCGTCTTTCTTGGTGCCCAGATAATCGGGGAGTTTCATACCAGCCTGGTTGAAGAGGTCCTGCAGGGGCGGGATGCTCTTGTAGAGGCCCGATACGAAGTTGGCTGTCGAAGACTTGCCTTCGCCGCCATTGCCCGTATCCCAAACGGTAACCTTGTCGATGTTGATGCCCTTGATGGCATCGACCTGCGTCTTGACGAGTTCGGGAAGTTTTTCGAGGAGGAGCAGGGTATAAGCCTTGTTGGCATCGCCTGCAGCCTGGATCATCTTGTCGTAACCAGAAGCCTGCTTTGTAAGAACCTCGAAGAGACCCTTGGCTTCGGCTTCCATCTTGGCGAAGATGGCCTGAGCCTCACCCTTGGCGCGGGTGGCAGCAGCCACACCTTCACCTTCGGCCTTGGTCTTGATGGCGTCGGCTTCACCTTTGGCCTTGATGGCCACTGCATCGGCATCACCCTTAGCGCGGAAGGCAACGCTATCGGCCTCACCTTTCGCATTGACACGCTTGCGTTCGGCTTCGGCTTCGGCAGCCACGATGAGACGCTGCTTCTCGATTTCCTGAGCCACGATGACGTTGGCCTTCTGGGTGGCCTGTTCGCGTTCGGCACGTGCCAACTCGGCTTTCTGCTCGGCAACGTACGACTCTTCGAGAGCCTTGGCTGCTGCAATCTTCTCGGCAGCGGTAGCACGGCGCTGAGCCTCGGCTTCACGTTCGCGGAGGTCGGCCTGCGAATTGGCGATTTCGACCTTGGCGTTGTTTTCGCCCTTGATGGCTTCGGCATTGGCGGCAGCCACAGCCTTACGGGTCTCCATCTGGAAGTGTGCCTTGCCGGTTTCACCTGACATCTCCTGTTCGGCAACCTTGGCCTTTGCCTCGTTCTCCTTCTCGGCAACCTTTACCTTGGCTTCGTTGATGGCCTTGGCAGCGGCTTCCTGACCGAGTGCCTCGATATAGCCCGATTCGTCCTTGATATCGGTTATGTTCACGTTGATGAGTTTCAGACCGATCTTCTTGAGCTCTATCTCGACGTTCTTCTTGATGTTCTCCTGGAAGACGTCACGGTCCTGGTTGAGTTCCTCGATCGACATGGAGGCGATGACGAGACGGAGTTGGCCGAAAAGAATATCGCGAGCCATGTCCTGTATGTCGTTGGCCGAAAGACCAAGCAGACGCTCGGCAGCGTTGTTCATCGAATCGGACTCGGTGCTGATGCCCACGGTGAAGCGGCAGGGAACGTCGACGCGGATGTTCTGGCGCGAGAGGGCATTGGTGAGGTTCGCTTCAATAGAGATAGGGGTGAGGTTGAGGTAGGCGTAGTCCTGGATGATAGGCCATACGAACACGCCACCACCATGTACACACTTGGCTGAGCCTTTGCCTGTAGAGCCATAGACAACGAGAATCTTGTCGGAAGGGCAACGACGATAGCGCTTCAAGAGGGCAGCCACAATGACAATCACCACAAGGATGAGAATCAATGGAAGTAATGAAGGATCAAATAGCATATTGTTATTATTTTGAGGTTAATTATTTTAGGAGGTAGTAGGTATAGTGACTATAGTTAATATAGTGACTATAAAGATATTTTAGAAGTTACTGGTAGTAAATGCTTCTTCGCCCTTGGGGTTGGGACCATAGACGTTCTCGCCTGGCTGGGAATCCTGGCAAGCAAGGTAGATGAACCAGATGGCACCGACAAGTGATGCAAAAGGCACGAAGACGCTCAGCAGGTTTCCACCCCAGTAGGTCATCGACCACCAGCCAGAACGGCCTGTGTCGTGCATACGACGAATCTGCACAGCAATGATGGGCAGCAATGTAGCCAGCGAGAAGGCGATCAAAGCGATGCAGGCAGGCGAAGTGATGGCGCCGAGGAAGATCTCCTTGATGGCTTCGACATCCTGAGGATCACCACCGCGCTGGATGAATTCTCCCATTGGGCCCATAATACCTGTCATAAGCCAGATGTAAAGGACTAACTGAATCAGCGTGATGAAGAGGAAGAAGTACCAGTGCTCGGAACGGCGGGCACGTCCACTAAACGTTACATACTTGGCAAAGCAAGTTTTTACAGCTTCTGTGAAAGACATAATTTGATAGTATTATTGGTTAATAATTGTCAAATCTTTTCGACCAGGACGGTTTCTCCTTGGATGATTTCCTTGATGCGAACCTTGGCTCCTGTGGGGATGTCGGTGTCGCTTACGGCTTCGAGCTCATGCGTTGAGCCATTGAGCGAAACGGTGATCTTGCCAGTCTGCTTGCGGTTGGCCGGAATGCGGAGATAGACGTCGGCGGGGAGTCCGATGGTTTGCTCAACCCGGAATGTGTTGTCGCGGTTGAGTTTCATCATCTGGAAGAGCAGGAAGGCGATGAGCGACATGAAGATGAGGCCCACGACGGCAGCCAGCAGTCCAAGCAGGACGTGGTTGGGGATGTAGTTCCAGCAGAGCACGCCTGTCCAGCCGAAACCAAGAATGAAACAGATGACTGACTTGACCGATACGAGATGGAAGCCAGCGGCATCGAAGGCAGCGTCGCCACTCTCGGGAATCTGGTCGGGTGCTGTGGACATATCGACATCACTATCGGCGTCGAAACCGATGAAGGTCATGATGGCCTGAATGATGAAGATGATACTCGAGACTGCTGCGAGGATCCAATAGACTTGCAGCATTCCATCCATTGATTTGAAGGTTTCAAACATAGCAGTAATAGTTTTAGTGTTTTTTTGTACTGCAAAGATAATGTCGTTGTATAAATGCGCGTATCTCTTGACAACGTTGTCGAGAAAAAACAATTATTTTGCTTATTGCGGTGTAAAGATAGTTAATTTTTAGGGTAACTTTCCTATTTTTTTTCACTTTTTGGTGTCATTCACTTGCATTTCTACAAAAAATGATGTTACTTTGCAACATGAAAGTGTCGAAAATGCCCCCTACTCCTTGTGTGATGGGCATCATCAACGTAACTCCTGACTCGTTCTATGAGGCCAGCCGCGTACAGGAGCAATCCGTCTTACGCGAGCGTGTGCACCAAATATTAGACGAGGGAGGAGCGATAATTGATGTGGGTGCATATTCGACCAGACCGGGTGCTCTGGACATCAGTGCCGAGGCAGAAATGGAGCGTCTTCGCTGGGCCTTGCCGATTGTTGTCGACGAGGCTGAAAAGTGGCACAACGAGCATGATGGCAATGGCCCGAAGCCATTGATCAGCGTCGATACTTTTCGTGCTGCCGTAGCCGAGAGATGCGTTACTGAACTTGGCGCAGACATCATCAACGACATCTCGGGCGGTACGCTCGATGAGAAGATGTTCGACGTAGTGGCTCGCACGCGCGCAATCTATATTTTGATGCACAGCAGGGGCACGCCTCAAGACATGCAGCAACGTACCGACTATGCCGATGGAGTGGTGGACGAGGTGATTCGTTTTTTCAAGGGGCAGTTGGGAAAGTTGTTTGAGAGGTTTGAGGGGTTTGAAGGGTTTGAGGGGTTTGAAAGGTTTGAAAGGCTCGAAAACGTGGTCCTCGATCCAGGATTCGGATTTGCCAAGACCTTGGAGCAGAACTATGCATTGATGAAGGGGCTTGACAGGATACGGGAAGCGTTGCCCGACTATCCGTTGCTGGTGGGCGTGAGCCGAAAGTCGATGGTGTACAAACGGCTCGGAACGGATGCCCTGCAAGCCTTGAACGGAACGACGGTGCTCAACACCTATGCGCTGCTTCACGGAGCATCCATCCTGAGAGTTCACGATGTTAAAGAGGCTGTAGAAGCCATAAAGATATGTGGGAATTTGGCACAAAAGACTTGATAGACATTCTGGGCGTTGCCGCTCTGATGTTCTACCTTTATCGTTGGTCGAAAGGAAATGGCACGATTGTCATTTTCAAGGGACTTATTGCCATCATCGTCCTTTGGGTGGGCTTGCGATTCTTCGAGTTCCGACTGTTGGGCGGCATCCTCGATCTGGTGGTCTCTGTCTCGATGGTCATCCTGGTCATCCTCTTCCAGAACGAGATACGTCAGGCGTTGATTCGACTGGGCTCGCGTCACCAATGGAGCAGCATGCTGCGATTCTTTGGCAAGGAGGAATTGGCGAAGAATGACGACACGAAGTGGGTCGATGCTGTGATTCTTGCCTGCCAGCACATGTCGGAGCATAAGGTGGGAGCGCTTATCGTGGTGCAACGCTACGATGATGTCGAACCCCTGATCTCTCCGCCGGGATGTGAGATGGATGCCATCGTTTCGGCCCGTCTTATAGAGCAGGTGTTCTTCAAGAATTCGCCCCTACACGATGGCGCGATGCTGATACGTAACGGACGCATAGCCCAGGCTGCAGGCGTTCTGCCTACCAGTCGCAACCGCCGCATTCCCGCCGAGTTGGGCCTGCGTCACCGTAGCGCCTTGGGCATATCGGAAATCTGTGATGCGCAGGTTGTCGTGGTGAGCGAAGAGACCGGCGACATCTCGCTTTGCTATCGTGGCCGCATCACACGCGGCATCTCGCAGGCCAAGTTGCAGAAACAGCTTCTGGATGGCAAGCCTCACAAAAACAATTAACTAAAATAATTAACAATTAACAGTTAACAATTAACAATTACTGGTTAACCGATTAATAATTAACAATTAACGGTTTACATTTATAAACCTGTCCCGATGGACTTAGACAGTATTCATCTATTTGCTCCCAATGTTGCAGCTATCGTCTCGCTAGTGATAGCCGTCGTGCTGCTTTTGGCTTCGGCATGCATCTCTGCATCCGAAGTGGCTTTCTTTTCTCTATCACCGCGTGACCTCGACAAACTAGACGAGGACGAAAACAATCGAGATGGACTTATTCAGGAACTGCTCGAAAAGCAGGAGAACCTGATGGCAGCCATACTGATAGGCAACAACTTCGTGAATGTTGCCATCATCATGTTGTTCAGTTACTTTTTTGCTCAGGTGATGCCTGTGAGCGATAATCCGGGATGGCTTATTTTCGTGAGCCAGACCATCCTCTTGACCTTTCTTTTGCTTCTTTTTGGCGAAATACTCCCTAAGGTATATGCCTCGCATCATGCCCTGTCGTTCAGCAGGAGCGTGAGCCCCATCATGAAATTCCTCACCAAAATCTTCCACCCCTTCATTCTGCTGCTTGTCAAGAGCATGGGTGGACTGAACCGTCATTTGGCCGACAAGATGACCGACGATGTGACAATGGACGACTTGAGCGATGCCCTGAAGGTGACTACTCAGGTGCACAACGACGAGAAGAAGATGCTGGAGGGCATCATCGAATTTGGCGACAAGACGGTGAAGGACGCGATGACCACACGCTCGGAGATGGTGACCATCGACGTCGATATGCCGTTCAGCAAGGTACTGACAAAGGTTGTCGATCAGAAATACAGTCGAATGCCCGTCATCGAGGGGACCGAGGATCACATCAAGGGCATCCTTTACATCAAGGACCTACTGCCTTATCTGAATCGTGACGACAAGTTCCAGTGGCAGACCCTCATCCGTGAGCCTTATTATGTGCCCGAAAATAAGCCTATCGACGACCTGCTCGACGACTTCCGCCAGAAGCGGCTTCACATGGCCATCGTGGTAGATGAGTTCGGCGGCACTTCGGGACTGATCACCATGGAGGATGTGCTCGAGGAAATCGTCGGAGAGATTCACGACGAATATGATGAGGATGTTCAGACGTGGCAGAAGGTGAATCAGAAGGAATGGATCTTCGAGGCACGCACGTCGCTCACCGATTTCTGCAAGGTGACGGGTCTGGACCAGGACGATGACCTGGGTGAAAAGGCTGACAACTGCGAGTCGATTGGCGGATTGCTGCTCGAGATCAAGCAGAACTTCCCGCGTGTTCACGAAGTGATACGATTCAGAGGGATAGAGTTTACCGTCTTGTCGATGGACAAACGTCGCATCGATCGTGTTCGCATTAAACTGCCCTAAGATGACAGCACCCGATTATATCGTTTGGAAGATTACGGAAACCGAAGAGGAACTGCGTGCCAGCCTTTCGCATCCTGAGTACTTCGAAGCAAAAATCAGGAACCTCAAGCCCGGCAGTCGTCGGCTTATGGAGATTCTGTCGGTCCGAAGAGCATTGAAGGAACTCATGTATGGCGAAGAGAAGCCCATCGTTTACGATCGCTACGGCAAACCTTCTATCGACGAGCCTGATGCACCCTTCATCAGTTTCAGCCATACGAAACAGTATGTTGCCGTTATAACTTCCGATGTGCCTGTCGGTATAGACATCGAACGCAGGGGTGACCGCGTGCAGCATGTCGTGCCTCAGTTCCTTACTCCCGACGAGGTGACAGTCCTTTCCTTGACTCCCGATATCGACCTGGCATTTCATCTGGCATGGAGCGGCAAGGAATCGGCATTCAAGGTCTTGGGTCAATCTTTTTACGACCTGAAGAAACTTACTTCTATCGTGTGTGTCGATATGGAGCGGAAACTGATTTTGTTGCATGTCGAAGGCAGGGAACTGCCTATGCGCATTCACTTTGATTATACTGAAGACTATGTCCTGACTTGGGTACAGGACGAGGTTGATTCAATTAACAATTAACAGTTAAACAATTAACAATTAATAATTAACAATTAACAGTTAATAGTTAAGAGTTAGCAATTTACAATTCAAATTGAGAGATATTATTGCCCTTTTTAGCCTAATGTTGTGGGCAGTGTTGCTGACCAGTTGCGAAGGCATCATGAGCGGCATCTACGACGAGCCTCCCGGAGGAGGTTCGAGCGTCGTTGCTGTGGGTGATACCATCAGCGGATCGATATACATCGAAGCCAATCATTGGGACGAGTGGTTCTACGTTGATCTGCATGCAATCCGTGATGCTGTCACTGCGGCGAATGCCGGTGAGGCGATGGATTCTTCCTGCCTGCGTTTCGACCCATATAAGGTGCCGAGAACGCTGACAGGCGAATGGGATGGTACGTCGAAGATATATACATATATTTTCCGAGTTATGACTGGCGATGGTTTGGACGACAACGAATTGATATCTGTCGTCGAGGTTGACAAACAGCCGGAGGCTCCATCGTGGGACTTTGCCATTCATCGAAACAACAATCGCACGAATGGAGGGTCTGTCCTTGAAACCACATATTCGAGCATGGACGAATTGCCCGTCAATTCGGCAACACTCTTGAACCAAATGGCTTCGGCCGGCAAGGACACCGTGTTTGTTGGCGACATCTATACCGAGATGGAGGTATGGGTCGATCAGTCCACAATGCTTCAGGAGATTATCCCCTGCCAGAGCATCAAGGTCAATCAAGTGCTTTCGCGCTGGCTGACCATGAAGATTCCGCCCATGCCGCCCGCTTTCAACCACAACGGACACGTCTTCATGCTCAGGATGAGTGACGGCACTGTGGCAGCTTTGCGTTGCGCCAACTACATCAGTGCCAAGAATCTGAAATGTTGTCTGACCATCGAATATCTTTATCCCTATTGACGAATATGAAACGACAGTTATTGTTATTTGCCCTGTTGGCTTCATGTTCGGTTGCAGTCTTTGCACAGGGAGCCAAGGGCGGGTTCTACAAAACCAGAGCCGCCGCCGACTCGGCCTATCACCGATGGGAAGAGGAACCCGTGTGGATGGAGCAGGTGGTCGTGACCGGTACGCGAACACCCAAGAGCCTGAAGGACGTGCCTATTCAGACGCGTCTGATCACGTCGTATGATATCCAGAAAGCCGATGCCACGAATGTGGAAGACCTTTTGCAGCAGGAGATGCCTGGCGTGGAGTTCAGTTATGCCATGAACCAGCAGACCCACCTCAACTTCTCGGGCTTCGGTGGCCAAAATGTGCTCTTTCTCGTCGATGGCGAACGCTTGGCAGGAGAAACAATGGACGATGTAGATTTCACGCGTCTCAACATGGCAAGTGTGGAACGCATCGAGATTGTGAAGGGTGCTGCTTCGGCACTCTATGGATCGAGTGCCGCAGGTGGCGTGATCAATATCATCACCAAGGAACCAACAAAACCTTGGACGCTTAATGTCAATACCCGAGCCTCAAAGCACAACGAATGGCGTTATGGTGCATCGTTGGGTCTGAACAGGAATCACTTGCAAAACATGCTTTCGTACCATGCGACCACAATCGACAACTATAATTTTACGAGTGGTCCGAAACCTTTGGCCCGTACTATAACCAATTTCTATGGC